>JBKJTY010000006.1:0-13574 GCA_046590235.1 Candidatus Magasanikiibacteriota bacterium
CCAAAATAAATGGCTATCTGATATAGAAAATGAAGCACCGAAAACAGCACCGCCGACGGTTTGAGTTAAAGCAGATAAAAGTTTACTTTTCGACTCACCTTTAATTTGTGCCTGAAAAATAGCAGATCTTTTGTCAGCAGCATAATAATTTTCCTTGTAGGACTCTAAAACTGCATTTTGCTGCAACAAACGATCGCGCTCGTCTAAAAGCATCCGGCCAATTGCAGGATTTTTAAGATCTTTGTCTGTGAGTTTGCGAGAAATATCAGAAAAAGCACCCTTTCCAACCTCTTTTAGAGAAGTGAGCACTTGGATTTCCGAGCTTTGCTCTTTCTCCGTTTCCAAACTTTGCTTTTCCATAACCCTACTTGGATTATTTATACTAATTTAATAAGCACCCCCATTACTGGAAGTGCTTAAGAAAATATTAACGTTTTGACCACTGCGGTGCACGACGCGCCTTCTTCAAACCTGGTTTCTTACGTTCCTTGACGCGAGGGTCACGAGATAAGAGGCCGAGGGATTTGAGAGTCTTTTTGAAGTCTTCGTTCCATTTAAGTAACGCGCGAGCGATACCGAGCTGGACTGCAATAGCTTGGCCTTTTGTGCCGCCACCAACAACTTTAACGGAGAAATCAAGATCTTTATCTTTGCCCAACGCTTTGAGCGGAGCTAAGATAACTTCTTGCTGTTCAAAATAAGGGAAATATTCCTGCATCTTCTTGCCGTTAACGACAATGATACCGGTACCTTTATCGACGCGCACTCGAGCTGACGCAGATTTGCGGCGGCCGATTGAGCGGATTTTCATATCTTTTACATTGAGCTTTGTCATAGGTCGTTATTTAAAGAAGATACGTTTCATGCGGTCTGCACGAAGCTTATTCTTTGGGAGCATCTTCTCTACTGCGCGGAGAATGACGTCTTTTGGAGACTCCTTGAGGACTTTCTTCATTGGAGTTTCTTTCAAACCACCTGGGTGCATGGAGTGGTGGCGGTAGAGTTTCTGGTCGATCTTTTTACCAGTCAATACGATTTTATCTGCATTCGAGATGAGCACTTTGGAACCTTCATCAATATGTGGAGTGAAAGTAGCTTTGTGCTTGCCCTGGAGAAGAGTTGCAATTTGAGTTGCTAAACGTCCTGGAGCTTGTCCCGCTGCATCGAGTTCGTATCGATTGTGTGTAATTTTTGGCATAATGATCAGATTATACGAATTCAATGATAGCTTCTTCTGCACCATCACCCAAACGGTTGTTGAGGTTAGTAGTGCGAGTGTAGCCACCCTTGCGCTCTTTGTAGCGGGGCCCTAGCTCACTCATAAGCTTCTTAACAGCACTATCGTTGTGCAACTCGGAAATGAGCGCGCGGCGTGCTGCCAATGTGTTTGGTTTTGATTTGGTAACCATCTTTTCAACCATGGAACGAACAGCGCGAGCCTTCGCTTTAGTTGTACGGATTTTTTCATGCAAGATGAGGCTTTCTGCCAAGTTGCGGAGCAACGCGTGGCGTGGACCGGTCTTACGATCAAGGGTAATTTTGTTTTTTTGATGTCTCATAAATTATTCTTTCTTAGCTTTCTTCTTTTTAGGTTTGGATTCCTCATCACCTTCCACAGCTGCAGGGGCTAATTCCACTACTGCTTCTGGTGCTGAGTTAATACCTTCACTCTCACCGCCCTTTGGGGCTGCATCAAGGATGATAGTAAAGTGATCCATCAAAATTTGGGTAGCCTGTTCTAGCGCACTCTGAGGGCTCATTGTTCCGTTCGTTTCAATCGATAATGTCAATTTCTCGTAGTTAGTGATATCACCAACGCGAGTATATTCAACGTGGTAACCAACATCTTTCACTGGAGTGTAAACGGAGTCTACAACGACAGTTCCAAGATCGTAGTTAGCGCGGTTCTTTTCTTCAACTGGTTTGAAACCGCGGCCTTTACCAACGGTGATTTCCATTTCCAAGGTTTTATTCTTGGTCAAGTTGCAGATAACCAAATCTTTATTGATCACTTCAACATTGGAGTTTGCTTCAATGTCACCAGCAGTTACTGGGCCTGGACCTTTTTTTGAAAGGTTCAAGACCACTGGTTCATCGGAGAAAACCTTCACAGCCAAAGATTTCAAGTTAAGCATGATTTCAACAGCGTCTTCTTTAACACCTTCTACGGTGGAGAATTCGTGCTGAACACCTTTTACTTTGAAATATTCAACGGAAGAACCTGGGAGAGAAGAGAGAAGTACACGACGAAGCGCGTTGCCAAGCGTTGTACCATAGCCATGAAAACATGGTGAGATGATCACACTACCTGCATGAGCCGATTCCCCTGCCTTATATTCGACTTTAGATGGAAGTAAAAAATTTTCCATAACGCAATTATTAAAGTGTGATTAAAATTAGCGAGAGTAGAAACCGATGATGACATTAGCATCAAAGTTAGGATTCACTAACACTGGCTCGTTAACAACCTTAGCGGTAAGAGCTTTAGTATCAACTGCCAACCATGATGGTGCTTCTTTCTTGGACATTGTTTCGCCAACACCTTCATAGAGTTTGCTTTTCTTAACAGTTTCTTTCAAGCCAATCACTTCACCAGAGCGTACGCGGTAGGAAGCAATGTCAACTTTCTTGCCATTAACAAGAATATGGCCGTGGCTCACGATTTGGCGAGCTGAAGGGCGTGACTTTGCAAGACCTGCGCGGAAGATGACGTTATCCAAGCGAGCTTCGAGGTAACTCAAAAGAATCTTGGATG
The DNA here is from genome assembly GCA_046590235.1 of Candidatus Magasanikiibacteriota bacterium. GTDB lineage: Bacteria > Patescibacteriota > Patescibacteriia > Magasanikbacterales > GWA2-37-8 > 2-02-FULL-45-10. The sequence goes on from JBKJTY010000006.1 coordinate 2,756, forward strand.
TATCACCAGTTTTTTTGGAAGCTTCTGCAACGTAGTTGGAGAATTGGCGTTCCTTAATACCGTAGATCAGTTTAACTTTCTGTTTTTCTTTAAGCTGTTTAGCGTAACCAGAAAGCTTAGCACGCTTGCGGTTTGTACCGTGCTGGCCAGCTGGGAAGTTGCGCTTTGTCAAAAGCTTATCGAATTTTGGAAGTTCAAAAATGTTTTCGCCGAATAAACGGACGAGTTTTCCTTTTGGACGAGTATCTTTACCCATAGTAGTAGTGCAATAAGTAGATTAGACGCGGCGGCGCTTAGGAGGGCGGCAACCGTTGTGCGGGATCGGAGTCATGTCAGTGATGTTCAAAACATTCAAACCGTTTGAGTGTAACGCACGGATAGCACTTTCGCGACCACCGCCGATACCTTTAACGTAGACACTAACTTCCTTTACTCCGTAGTCAACGATACGATCCATCAAATCCTTTACAACCACACTAGCTGCGTATGGAGTAGCTTTCTTTGGACCCTTAAAACCAGTGACACCAGAAGAGGACCAACCTAATACTGCACCATTTGGATCAGTGATAGTGATGATGGTGTTGTTATAAGTAGCCTGAACGTATGCGTTACCGCGTGGTACAGCTTTAACGTTCTTTTTCTTCTTAGGCTTTGCAACAACTGCGCCTTTAGCACCTTTCGCTGCTTCAGCGGTAGCTGTTGTTTGTTTTTGTTGTTCAGTCATAAAAATATGTTGTGATCAGAAAATAAGAAGTATTAGGTCTTGGTTTCGACACGGCGACCACTGCCCATAGTCTTGCGAGTGTTACCACGCACGGTACGAGAGTTACGCTTTGTTGTCTGACCACGAACTGGCAAATGCTTCATGTGGCGGATACCGCGGTATGACTTGATGTCCTTCATCGCTTTGATGTTGGATTGGATGTCACGGCGGAGATCACCTTCTGTGCGGTAATTTTTTTCAACAATAGCACGGATTTTATCCTGCTGATCAGTTGTTAAATCTTTTGTGCGAATATTACCATCAATACCAAGCTGTTCTAAAACTTTAGCAGCTACAGTAGGACCAACGCCAAAAACGTAGCGGAGGGAAAAAGTAATTTTCTTTTCATTTGGAATGTTTGTACCTGATATACGCATAGTATAAGTAGTTCTGAAAATGAGTGAGATTAACCTTGAGTCTGCTTGTGTTTCTTGGTCACGCAGATGACGCGGAGTCTTCCTTGGCGGCGAACAAGTTTACAATTTTTGCAGATCGGCTTTACTGAAGCGCGAACTTTCATAATGTAGCATTACTAAATGAAGTTAATTAGGTTGGTATGGTATTCTATTACTTGCCTCTCAGGCTCTTAGTTTGAAAGACAAGTAATGAAAAAATACCAACCACTGCCGCGATATCGACGCTTGCACTCTTCCTATCGTCGCGGACAATGTTCATTGGACGACAGGGGCTAAGCTACACCGCACTGGTTGATACTCTTTGTGAGCGAGTGAAGAATAAAAACGGATTTTTATTCTTCCGAGCGAGCAATGAGTATACCCCGGAGGGGATATATTCTTACCGCACCACGCTTAGAATGTATATTGTAAATTACTAGTACCGGAGGGTAATTCTACCCTTGGTAAGATCGTATGGAGTCATTTCAACTTTCACGCGATCATTTACGCCTAGGCGAATCTTGTTCAAGCGCATTTTGCCGGACAAGTGCGCGATAATGGTTTGACCACTCTCGAGCTGTACGCGAAACGTACCTGCTGGCAAAAGCTCATTGACTGTCCCTTTGAGTTCGATTACGTCTGTCTTAGGCATTGAGGATAAATTACGTGGCTAATTATAGCCTGAATAATAAAATAAGTCAAGAGCGGATAACTCTGACTAAAGACTGGTTAAAAGTGATACCCCGAAAACGACATTTTTACTTTAAATAAGCCAATTTTACCGGCTAAAGTCCTGAATAGACTTGTATATATCCATATAGTAACATATCCCCTGAATATTGACAAAGAAAGTTAAAATTGCTTATACTTTAGCTACCAGGCATCCCGCCTGAGGAGAATCGACATGGCACCACTTATCTTTGATCGACTGCTTCCGGAGCGCGCGAAAAACAGCGGTCTCGTTGTTGACATCGGTCTCGAAGCCGACAAACTCGAAGGCAGGTCTCCGCACGTCTTCATTCGCACCGTCGTCGAAGCAACCCACCCGCACGTTGCGGCGTACTACCTGGACTTTTGGTCCTTTGTCCCCAGTGGCTCCGAAGCGATTAACCACCTGGTCAATGCTACGAAGATCATCAAGGAAGCCGACTCGATGATTCCGATCATCATGGGAGTCACACGGGTGTGCATGAACGCCGCCTATTTCTCCTTCGTGAACTGCGGTGTCGACGCAATGGTGATCCCACTTCATCCCCACAGCAGTTTACTCACGCTTTGCAGGGCATACCCGACAAAAGGATTTTTTGAACTGTACTCGAACACGGATCCGGAGGAATTCCACCTGCTCGACTATACCCCCGCAAACGAAGTCGTTCCTTCCATCGTCGGCGGCAAGATGGTCAACGGCAACATCGGCCCGTTGTTCAACGCTGGTTTCGAGACAAAAAAATCGAAGAACCTGCTCGTGAAAGTCGGACAAGAAATCACCTATTGCTCTACGGATGCCAAGGTGATCTACGAGCGCGCTCGTTACTATAAGGAACGAATCAACGCCTGCCGCACGGAGGCGTAACCTCAAGCTCGAGTACTGTCGAGCACCATCAAGGAGGATCCTGCAGTCAGTACGCTGCAGCCCTACTTTACGGCATGATACAAATCGTACCTTTAAGTAGAACAAAAAACGAGCCTGCTATGGCTCGTTTTTTTGTAAGTAATTATTTTAATCTCACCGGAATAGTATATGAACGAGCATTCTCTGGCATACCTGACGGATTATCGTTCATGATTTTAATAAAACCGGTAGCAGTCGTTGTTGGAGTGAGATTGAAAGTGAGCACGCCTGCAAACGGCACAAAACCTGCCTGCATCCATTCCCCTTGCGCCATAGCGTAACCGTGAGTGATAACATTTTTGTTTGCATCAAGAAGATCAATTGGCATATTAGCTTCAAAATACCATTTTCCAAGTGCTTCACCAGATATGGTTAGTGGGTTTACCACCAAATCGCCTGGCTGAATATCAAGATTTCGAATTTCGTTAACCGCTTCTGCCGGCACGGCTACTACTGCCTGTGGCACGGTATTATTTGGCGCTGGTGTGTGCGCACAACCAGTAATGAGTACCAAACCAAATGCGAGTGCTGCTATTTTTTTCATAGATTTATAAATTAGGTGGTAAATGAGTTGCAATCTTTTTTTCATCATTACGGTACACCCAATGCTTGTAGAGCAAGAAGTTCCAACCGACAGACAATGCCACATTAACCATGTGGACTAATAAGTAATCCTGACTTGGTCCAAAAACATGAACTGGCCAATGTTCCGTGAAAAGCCACATCCACAGAATGGCAAAAAGATAATTTGAAGCTGCGAGAATAAAGAAACGAACTAATTGCTCATGCGTCTCGCCGCCGGCTTTGAAGGACCAGTGTTTATTTAAGAGAAATATATATATAAAGATAATTACCTGGTTAACGATAATAGCCACAAACGGACGCCATTGAAAATACTCTTTAAACAGGTATAAAGTGACAATGTCAAAGACAAAAGCAGACCCACCGGTGGCCATGTAACGTAAAACCTGGTCTCGAGAATCCCAAATGTGATTTGCTAGTCGTTTAATCATATTTAAACAGTATACTTGAAAAATTTACTTATTTCAATTAGTCTAGAATCAAGGAGGAATACATGGCGGAAATAATCAGGCGGAATTGGGCTAAGCTACTCAAACTCTTCAACCCGTGGAAGGAGCTTACCAACCTTTACGATGTTCGCTTGAGCAAAGCGATCGAGGTAGCTGGGGACCAAACCCTAGAGTACGGCGAGAAAGAAGACATGTCAGTCTGGGTCATCCTGCAAAATGATAATCCAACAATAACTAAGATTGCCTTTCGCACTAAGACCCGAAGGGCCGGATATCACCGGCGCAACATCGGACCGAGAGATTATTTTGCGGTATTACTTGGTCCAGCCGACATTGAACTGATGTTTTTTACTGAAGACTCGACGAAGAGCGAACTTTTACCACCACGCTTGATTGCCCGAGTCCCTGAAACGGTACTCAACGAAACATACCAAGGAATTGAACGCTTTCGCATGTAATAAAGATCCGGCCACTCTCGTGCGCCGGATCGTTCTTTTTTATTCGAGAATTGCTTTGATGCGTCGGACACCTGCCGAGACGGCTTCTTCTTTTGTAATCTTGAATTTACCCATCGTGCCGGTATGCTCCACATGTGGACCACCGCAAACTTCGCGGCTATAGGTTTTACTAGATGGGTCTGCGAATGCTTTATCGCCTGGATCACCAACAGTATACACTTTAATAACTGGTTGGTATTTATCTTCAAACAAGCCAATTGCACCAAGTTCTTTTGCTTTTTCAAATGGCATTTCTGCCCAAGTAACCTGGTAATCTTTTTGGATCGCACCATTAATGAGGTCTTCTGTCTGCTTAATTTGGTCAGGAGTCATCTTTTCAGGATGCGCGAAATCAAAGCGCATACGTTCCTGGGTGATGTTACTGCCACGTTGCATAGCGTGAGGCCCTAGGACGCGCTGGAGCGTCGCGTGGAGCAAGTGCGTGGCGGTGTGGTACTTCGTAGAGATCTCACTGTGATCTGCCAACCCACCGGCAAACTTTTGCTCAGCACCAACACGAGATAATTCTTGGTGTTTTTTGAAAGCTTCATCAAAACCATTACTATCAACCGTCAAACCATTTTCAATCGCCAATTCCTGGGTCATTTCCAATGGAAAACCGTACGTATCGTACAATTTGAAGGCTTGCTTACCGGAAATTTCTCTAATCACTTGGCCGGTCTTTTCAAATGCCATGCGGTAACCATTCACCAATTTTTCAAATTCCTTCAAACCTTGCTCGATCGTATTGCGGAACTTAGATTCTTCACGAGCCATTTCGAGCATGATAAATTCTTTATTGCGAGGAAGTTCCGGATACACATCTGCAAAAATCTTGATTACTTCAGCAGCAATTTGATCACAGAAATTTTCTTTGATACCAAGAAGGCGTCCATGGCGAACAGCGCGACGAATCAAACGGCGAACGATATAGCCCTGATCAACATTACTTGGAGCAATCCCCTTGTCATCACCCATGATCATGGTCGCAGTGCGGATATGATCGGCAACAATACGCATGGATTTAGTAACGTCTCTACCACCAGAATACATTGAACCAGAAATATCCTGGATCTTTTGGATAAGCGGCCAGAATGTATCGATTTGAAAAACGTCAGCAAAACCGTTCAACACCATGAGTGTACGTTCCAAACCCATACCAGTATCAACGTTGGTTTGTTTCAAAGGTTCGTAAGCACCTTCCTTAGTTTTATTATATTGCATGAAGACGTCATTCCAGATTTCGAGCCAGTTATCTTCATCAGAACCAGGGTTTGAACCTGCAGGTGGATATTCGCTGGTAATCCCCTTCCAGAAAAACATTTCCGTGTCAGGACCACAAGGACCGGTCAGGCCAGCTGGACCCCACCAGTTATTTTTACGTGGCAAAAAGGCAATCTTATCTTCAGGTACGCCAAGCGCTTTCCAATATCCGGCAGCTTCTTCATCCCGGGGAATATTATTTTCAGATTCACCCGCGAAAACAGATACCGCCAACTTCTTTGGATCAAGAGCGAGATATTCTTTGGAAGTCATGAATTCCCAACTCCATTCAATCGCTTCTTTCTTAAAATAGTCACCGAGTGACCAGTTACCCATCATTTCAAAAAAGGTATCATGGCGTTCATCACCAACTTCATCAATATCTTGTGTACGGATACATTTCTGGATGTTAGCGAGACGATTTCCTGCCGGATGCTTCTGTCCCATCAAATATGGAACGAGTGGATGCATACCCGCGGTCGTAAACAAAACCGTCGGATCATTATCCGGTACCAAAGAAGCAGACGGAATAATCGCGTGGCTTTTTGATTTGAAAAAATCTAGATATTTTTTGCGAAGTTCTTTGGAAGTCATATATTATAAATCCTGAAAAACGTATGGCACACCAAAAAAGGTATCACCCAAATATTTTTTAATTGCTTCTCGGGCGGCTTTATCTTTGTAAGTAATTACTATCCGACTTACTCCGACACATGAAAGGCTTCGGCGGCCAACTTTCTCTCCACTACCAAGAACTGTTACCTCACCACCAAGCTCTCTGACTTTCTCTTCTGCTACTAAATGGGCCTTTACAGCCTGCTCAACCTGCGCTGACGGAGCAGAGCCAGCACCACAGCGGAAAGTATCCCAGCTTAGCAACTGCCAATAAACTATAAACGCTGCAACTGGAACCAATACTACTCCCAGACTCACCCAAGCGGTAACTTTTGAATGTGGCTTACTATTCATATGGTAAAACTATTATATTATAAGCTTCAGTCGCCTTGGCTTCGGAAATACCGAACGTACCAAGCTGTTTAATTACTTTTGGCAACTTCGCATAGTTACCAGCAAAATTTGAAATATCTGGACTAAGACCGGCATACTCATAGAGCTTTTGCCAAGTGGCGACACGACCCATAAACTTAGTAACTGAACTCATCGTACACTTCCAGACCTCACCATTAATTCCGAAACGCCAGTACAGCCAGAGTTGTAAAAAATGAAATACATCTTGCCATTCTTCCCGCATCCCTTTCCAATTCAAATGAAATACTTCTACCCAAAATTCTTTTACTTCCTGAACGACTTCGCGAAAGGATACTGGTTCGCCAGAAGTGTAATTCTCAATGTATTCGATAATACGCATACTAGGCTACAACTCCCCCACCCAAACATTCGCCCTTCTTATACCCCTCGGGGCACAGGTAAAGGACGGCGAATTGACCAGGAGTCACCGCACGTTGCGGCTTACTAAATACGATTACGATTTTGCCATCTTTTTCAATAACTTCAGCCTTTTGCAGCTCCTGACGATGGCGCAGGCGCACTTCGCATTGTAATGGAAATTGAGGTGGCTGTCCACTGATCCAACTCACATCGGTAAGAGGCACTTCTTTGGCATATAAAAGCGGATCAGTATCATGCCCTACTACAAGCTCATTTGTATTTTGATGTTTAACAACAACAAATAAAGGTCGGGTATCCTGGATTCCCGCCTGCGCGGGAATGACACCGAGATGACGCTGACCAATTGTATAAAACGGCAAGCCATCATGTTCACCAAGAACACGGCCATCTGACATAACAATCTTTCCCTTCTTAGGAGCAATTCGAGTTTGTAAAAATTCTTTCATCGGAACTTCACCCACAAAACAGATACCCATACTTTCTTCTTTCTCTGCAGTTGGCAATTTATATTTTAGAGCAAGTTTGCGAACTTCTGGTTTAGTATATTTTCCAATTGGAAACATCGTGTGCTTGAGCTGATTTTGTGTGAGCTGGTGCAAGAAATAGGTTTGGTCTTTATTATCATCCTTGGCCATCATCAAACGGTAACTGTCATTCCCTTGAAGAAGGGAATCCATCGCTGAACCATGCTTGTACATGGATTCCCGCCTGCGCGGGAATGACACTGGCGGCGCAACCGCAGCGTAATGGCCGGTAGCAATGTAATCAAAACCAAGCGCTTTAGCCTTATCAAGCCAACTACCAAACTTCACAAATTTATTACACAAAACATCTGGATTTGGTGTGCGTCCTGCTTCGTATTCAGCAAACATATAATCGAGCACCATTTCCTTATATTCCTTCATGAAATCGAGTTTCATCATCGGAATACCAAGATGTGCTGCTACACGGAGTGCGTCACGATAATCTGGGAGCCAACAGCTTTCATTCCCCTTCTGGTTATTATCGTAATTAAGCATGTATGCCCCGACCACTTCATATTTTTTGGAAGCAACCAAAAGCGCGGCTGCGACAGATGAGTCGACGCCGCCAGACATGGCCATAAGTACTTTTATTTTTTGTTTGCTCATAAAGTAATCTGCTCAATATTTCGCTTAAGCAGTTTCATCTGGTAACGAGTAATAGGCAAAAGCAAATTATTATCATCCACAATTTTTTTAGCAGTTTTTGTTTGCAACCAATAGTAACAATCGTAAACTAACCTGAGCAAATGAGTGAGATGCATATCATCACGACTGCAATCGATATGTCGTTGCAAACCGATCTTACCAAATAAATCTAGCTTATCCGCATCACGCAAAATAATTGCTTCTTTATACTTATTTGCCGCCCCATTCCAGTGGTAACGGATACTATATAAAATTACTAACCGTTCATGCTTAGTTAGTGCTTGTAACTCAATATCTTCTTGTAGCCAAACACGAAAAACATTATACGAAAGTTCGTGGTGTGTTTTTCCAGGATAATCTTTCTCAAAAGCACGACCAATGTCATGAACCAGGGCACACAATTCAGATAAAAAAATAGCTGCCTTTTCAGCTTTGGCCAGAATTACCGCATTACGCCTCACCCGATCTGCATGGTCATAGTTGTGACCTGGTGACGGACGTTCGATGAAGAGAGCCTTCATACGACTCTCCAGGTGTTTAATTAGCTTTTTTTCCCGTAAAGTATACATAAAACATATCCATCATAGCTGATTTTAAGCTTTATTTCAAGCTCGAACCATAACTTTGTCTAAATAAAAAAATCCCCCGACGAATCGAGGGATTTTTTGTGAGTAATCAATGACGATTATGCACGGCGAGACTTCATACAGTCTCGGCAGTATACCGGTTTGTCACCTTTCGGTTCAAACGGCAACTGGGTGATCTGAGCGCCACAGCCTGCGCAAGTCATGTTCACTGAGAACATTTGACGTGGAGCGCGAGGAGCGGAACTTGTACCGCCCATTTTAGTTGCGCGGAATGCACGGTTGCAATCTGCACAAAATACTGGACGATCACCGGATGGTTGGAAAGGCAATTGTGAGATGTGGTTACCGCATTTACTGCAAGTAAGATCCACTTCAAACATTTGGCGAGTACCAAAGGCCATAGTGTTGTTTGTTACGTTCGTTCCCAAAATGTTGTTTGAGATGTTTATAATTCGACTTTGTTGGGAACGTTTAGTTACCCGTTGACTAGTATAGCACGAAAACTAGCTCAAGTCAAGATCATCGAACTTAATGACGGTATTTGGCTCAATTGCTCGAGGTTCTGGTGTTTGAAGTGGCTTTTCAGGTGTTTTTGGTTGTTCAGGTACCGGAGGTATAACAGGCTCTTTTTTCTCTATAACTAGCGGTTTCTGCGGTTCCAGCATTGGTTGTGGCAAGTTTTCCACAGGTTTTGGTTCCAACTTGGCAGCAGGAGGTATAAAAGGGTTTTGTCTTGGCTGCGGAGTCATTGCCTTACTCAAAGAGATACCTTTTTGTGTCGGATCACCCAATACTACCTTCTGCGGAGTGCCTTGCGGCTGTTGTTGACGAGGTGGACGGTTACCGTCCCGACGCGGAGCTGACGGACGAGCACTTGGCGTAGAGCTCTTTGGTGCAGGTGCAGGCGATTTAGGTGGATTACCAAATGTGGTAGAGCGTAAATTAACGATAGGTGAAGGTGCAGCTGGCAGCTTTGGTTTTGAAGGTTCTGGTTTATCAAGCGACATATCATCATCGTCCATATCCCCTTCTCCTTCTGGAGCCATACCACTCCAACGCATAATTTTATCTTCAATACGTTCACGTGCTACAGCATATCGTTCACGAGAAACACGAACAACTTTTTCAGCACTGTCAGTGACAGAACCAATTGGTGGTAATGTTTGCGCACTAAACGGGCGAGACGCAACACCATCAATCATGAGTTTTAAATAAATTTGGAACTTTGGAAGATTAACTAAATCTTCTTCTACAAAAGTAGGAATGAATTCTTTCGCTAAAATTTCAGCATCTGTGGAGCCAACGCGGTACGTAACTGTGGTACCAACGTTACCAATAACCGCAGCGAGCACTTTTTCATCAAGCTGCTCCATGTATTGATGAGCCATAATCAAATCAAGGCGATATTTTCGGGCTTCAGACAAAATGTTTGCAAAACTTTCAGTAGCAAAGTTCTGAAATTCATCAACATACAAGAAAAAATCTTTACGATCTTTCTCAGGAATATCAACACGTTCCATCGCCGCCAACTGAAGTTTGGTAATCAACATACCGCCGAGCAAACGAGAGTTATCTTCACCAATACGGCCCTTGGACAAGTTCATGATGAAAATCTGCTTCTTATCCATGATCTCGCGAATATTAATACGAGATTTTACCTGAGCAACGATATTGCGGATAACAGAAGCAGACAAAAATTGACCAATCTTATTTTGGATAGGAGCAACCGCTTCTGTACGGAACTTTTCACTATATCCAGCAAATTCAGTTTGCCAGAAAGCTTTTACAACCGGATCTTTAAGCGCTTTAACAACTTTTTCACGGTAATCTGCTTCAGCGAGAAGACGGTTAATACCTAAAAGAGTTGTACCTGGATAATCAAGCAAAGCAAGAATGGTGTTGTTCAAGATGTACTCCATACGAGCACTCCATACATCTGGCCAAATCTTTTTAAACACACCCATGAGACCTGAAGCAACTAAGTGACGGTGTTCCGGATTCACTGTTTCAAGAATGTTAAAGCCAATCGGAAAGTTAATATCAGCCGGATTGAAATACACCACATCATTGATGCGGTTCGCAGGAATAAAGT
>JBKJTY010000033.1:0-4763 GCA_046590235.1 Candidatus Magasanikiibacteriota bacterium
CTGAATAGTTACGCCAAATTATTTTGACTAAACAGTGAAAACATTCTATACTACTGACATGTTTTTAGCAAACGCTTTGCTTGTCAGCACTAACTTCGCGTTATGCAATTAGTTGACCGATTTTCATCACATTTAAAGGATATCTTAGCCAAAAGTATTCACTTAGCGGCTGAGCTCAAAAACCCAGCGGTTGAACCCGCTCATCTTTTGTTTGCAACCACTCAGCAAAAGGGCTCTGTAGCTACTGAAATCTTAACTCGTTTCAAAATTACTGCTAAAGTTATTGAGCAAACAATTTTAACACTGCCAATCCGCAAAGACAGCGTTTTACACCCGGGCACAGCATCCCTTACCCCTCTCTCTCCAGCAACAAAGGCAATTCTCGAAAAAGCCATGCTGGTTGCTCAAGAAAACAACCATAACTACATTGGTTCCGAGCATTTGTTGTCGGCCCTCATTAACAGCGCTGACCCGCTTATCCAAGGTATTTTCCAAAAAGCCGGAGTGAAGCTCGACGAAATGCAAAAACAGGTTGATGTTGTTTTGGCGAACGCTACTCACCTACCTCACCTTACTGAAGTTACCGAAGCAGTTGAAAAATTAGAAGAAGGTGCTCACGATCACGAATTGGAAGAAGAGCCGCTTCTAGACATGACAAAAAAAGGCAAGAAAAAAGAATCAGCTTTGGAATTTTTTGCAACCAACTTAACTAATCTCGTCATCCAGAAAAATATTGACCCGGTTATCGGACGTGAAAGTGAAATTGAACGTGTTATCCAAGTTTTATCACGCCGCACCAAGAACAACCCACTTCTTCTCGGTGAACCGGGCGTTGGTAAAACAGCTATCGTTGAAGGTTTAGCAAAGCGAATTGTTGAAGGTGATGTTCCGGAAATGCTTCTCAATAAAAAAATCTTTGCGCTCGACATGGGCATGCTTATCGCTGGCACGATTTATCGCGGTGAATTTGAAGCTCGTCTTCGCCAAGTAATTGAAGAAGCAACCGGTAACCCATCAGTAATCTTGTTTATCGACGAGCTACATAACATTGTCGGCACTGGTGCCAACCAAGGCACGATGGACGCAGCTAACATCTTGAAGCCCGCACTCGCTCGCGGTCAGCTGCGCTGTATTGGTGCGACAACTCCACAAGAATTTAAAAAATATATTGAGAATGATCCAGCACTTGAACGCCGTTTCCAACCAGTCATGGTTAAAGAACCAACTGCTGAAGATGCTGTCCGTATTCTTAACGGTATCCGCACTAATTACGAAGCATACCACAAAATTACCGTACTTGATGAAGCAATCACTGCTGCTGTTAAATTGTCTGAACGCTATATTACCAGTAAATTTTTACCTGATAAAGCAATTGATTTAATCGATGAAACATCTGCGGCAAAACGTTTATCAATCAAGAAAGTGACTCCGCAAAGTAAGTTGGCGCGCTTGGAACAGAGATTGGAAAAGACAATCACTGCAAAAGAGGAGGCTGCCAAAAATGATAAATTTAATGATGCCGTCAGCTTGAAAAAAGAAGAAGAAAAATTACGAGCTGAAATTAAAAAAGTAACCGAAGGCTTAACTACTAAAAAGGTTACCATGCTTGGCGAGATTACTGCTCGCGATATTGCAGAGCAAGTTGCCAAAATTATTGGCACCACACCGAGCGAACTTATTGTTGATGATCGCTCTTCTCTACTCGGCTTAGAAAATAAACTCCACCAAGATATTATTGGCCAAAATGCAGTCGTGCACGAGGTTGCAGAACACATTCGCCAAGCTCAACTTGGATTATCAAATCCTGAACGTCCACTTGCATCTTTCATGTTTGTTGGACAGAGCGGTGTTGGTAAAACCGAACTCGCTAAAACACTAGCTAAAGTGCTTTACAGCAACCCTGACGCTTTGATCAAACTCGACATGAGTGAATTCAATGAAAGTTTTGGTGTTTCAAAATTGCTTGGCTCCCCTGCTGGCTATATTGGTTATAAAGAAAGCAATCAATTCACCGACAAGCTCAAGATGAACCCTTACTCCGTTATCTTGTTTGATGAAATCGATAAAGCTCACCGCGACATTGTAAAACTTTTATTGCAAATGTTAGAAAACGGTGAGATTACCGATTCAACCGGCCGAAAAATTTCTCTTCGCCACAGTATTATTATTTTGACTACTTCACTTGGCTCTGATGATCTCCAACGTGGGGCAATTGGTTTTGCTCATGCCAAGCATGTGCAGGTTAAAGAACGATTGATCGAACGCTTGAAAGAACACTTTTCTCCTGAAGTCATTAACCGTCTTGATGCAATCTGTTTGTTCGAACCTCTCGACGCAAGTAAATTGGTCCGCATCGCTGAACTTGAATTAAACCGTTTCAATAAACGATTACACGAATACAAAACTAATGTTGTTGGCAATGAAGCAGTCTTGAACTGGATGATCAAACAACTCCCGGCCTCCCAACAAGGCGCTCGCGATGTCAGACGATTGCTCCGTGCTCAGGTAGAACGATTGATGTCGACTGTAATTCTCACTAAAAAAATTAAAAACCGTTACGCACTAACGATCCAAGGTGATCACTTAGTGCTCAAATAACATTTTGCCCGCCTTATGGCTGATGATAAGCTTGTCGTCAACAACCAAGAGGCTCCTAGTGGAGGAGAAAACAACAGTGAACCCGCTGATATCGCCATTGATGGCGTATCGGACGGTGTTAGCGCGCGCAAAACTGGAAAAGATGAGATTACTTTGGACATCGGCGGTGATGTTCTACGGAAAATACGCAAATCAATGCGTGGACCGGCGGCAGCTGCCGGTATGGCTATCGCAGCTTCAGCGACACCAGCCCAAGAACCTGTCGATATTTTTGATGACAGCGCTAAAACTGAAAAAGCTCAACCCCAAGCTCTTCCTGACGACCTACCAAAAGAAGGTCGAGATTACGCTCTTCGCAATGAACCTACCCGCATTTATAACGATGACCAAGATGCTGCCGCAGAGGACATGCAAAAAAACAAAGCTAAAAATCCGTACTTACAAGAAAACGATGGTCTGGCTCTCAAAGACGCTGACATCGGCCAATTCGATGACGCGAAAGGAATTGCAGCAGCCGATAATGATAGCAATGCAACTCCGCAAAAATTATCTTCTGATGAGCAGGAAAACGAAGCTTCAACGCAAATGGCTAGCGAACGAAACGAAACTGCACAGACCAACTCTCAAAGGAGCATAGAAGAATCAGAGAAAGGCAGTGGCGGCAAAGTTGATTTATCAAGAGGAAAACACTCTGGAATGATTAATAAAATTCCAGGCATCAGTATTATGATCGACAGGGCCGACAGCCTTGTCCAAAAGAGTCCGCAAAAGGCTGCTAAACTTTACGGCAAAGCAGCGTTTATAACAAAAAATTTCGAACGCTTTTCGGCTATAAAAAATATAGTTCAATTTGTTGTTGCAACTAGTGAAACAGTGGTTATCCCGATTATTTTAATACTTTTATCACCTATACTGATCCCTCTTTTTATAGTACTTATTTATTTGAAACCGGAGTGGCTGAGCCCAGATACGAGAGAAATACACGAATTAACAGTTTTTTTTAATGAACGCAAGAATAAAGCCAAGAACAGACATAAACAGCTACAGAGAAGGAAAACAGCTTTAGCGCAAACTAATAATTTTAACAGCTCAGTCGAAGGGCGAAATGTTCAGGCACCGCCACAAGCGAGCTAATTTTAATTGCTAATTTTTTATTTGATATGTCACCTACCGTAAAACGAATACTTCTTATTCTCAGCTTCCTAGGTCTTGTAGTTTTAATTGGCTACGGGCTTTATTACATGTTTAATAAATCACAGAATGCCACTCGCCCTGTTACCCAAACACCTGGCATAAACGGCACTAACACTCTACCAGGATCACAGGGACGCACCACCTCTACAGATGCGACCGGCGGCAGCCAAGGAGGGCAGAATAACGGCTTACCATCTGCTGGTACCATTTCAAGCGCAACAAACAATGAAAATTTTTATCGCCCTGAGTTAGTTACAAAAATTACAACTGATTACACAACATTTCCTTCAGTTGGCAGTAATGGGGGTTTGCGTTATAACAATGCTAGTGATGGAAAATTTTATAAAACAAATCCTGATGGCAGCACCACTCTTATGAGTGATCAAAGTTTTTATAACGTTGAAAATGTTACCTGGTCAAAAACTGGTAACAAAGCAGTTATTGAATATCCAGCTCCTGATAACTCTAAAATTGTTTACGATTTTGATACTAAAAAGCAAGCAACACTACCTAAACACTGGGAAGATTTTTCTTTCTCACCTGACGGCGACCAAATCGCAGCAAAAAGCATCGGTCTTTCCCCGGAAAATCGTTGGTTGGTAACTACCAATGATGATGGCACTGGAACAAAATTACTCGAACCACTTGGTAATAACGCCGACAAGGTCACCGTTAGCTGGTCCCCAAGTCGCCAAGCAGTGGCTTTTTCAAATACTGGCGACCCACAGGGTGCTGACCGCCAAGAAATTCTTCTTCTTGGATTGAACAATGAAAACTTTAAATCGTTAATAGTTGAAGGGCTTGATTTCCAACCACAATGGTCTAACACTGGCAAAAAACTACTCTACAGCGTCGATAGCGCTCGCACAGATTTTAAACCAGAATTATGGGTAGTGAATTCTTTTGGTGACAACATCGGTTCGGGTCGACAATCACTCCAGATCAACACTTGGGCTGAAAAATGTACCTTT
>JBKJTY010000019.1:0-37520 GCA_046590235.1 Candidatus Magasanikiibacteriota bacterium
AAACGGGCGAAAAGGAAAACCTCGTCAAAAAAGAGCAAAAAAAGCTGACCGAACAATCTAATGAAGAATTGGTAACGCTTGAGGAAGAGCGAATTTTCCGAGAAGGTGTTGTTTCTATCCGCGATCTTATTGCTCCTGCGGCTTTTAACGTTGAATCCAATTTTATCCAGCTTGGTAATGTTTATTGCCGAACCATTTTTACCATTTCGTACCCTCGCTACATTTCAATTGGTTGGAGTTCGCCGGTGATCAACATGTCACACACCATGGATATCTCCATGTTCTTCTACCCGGTAAAAGCGGAAATCATTTTAAAACAATTAAAAAATAAAGTAGGTGCCCTTGAAGCACAGCTCACTGCCGACCACGATAAAGGTGCTCCTCGTGATCCAATCCGTGAAACAGCGTTACGTGACATTGAACAATTGCGTGACAATTTGACCCAAGGTACTGAACACTTTTTCCAGTTCGCTTTTTATATTACCGTCTACGCTGAAACAAAAGAAAAGCTTGATCAGGTTTCGCAAGATATCGAAGGCATCTTTGGTTCCAAACTTATCTCAACACGTAAAGTTTTGTATCAATCTCGTCAGGGCTTTAATTCGACCTTACCACTTTGTAATGATGAATTGTTGATTTCTTTCAACATGAATTCTAGTCCGATTGCGGCGTCATTCCCATTTATCTCTGCGGAGTTAACTTCAGATAGCGGTATTTTATACGGCATCAATCGCCATAATAACAGCTTAATTCTGTTTGATCGTTTCTCACTCCAAAACGCAAACATGGTAGTGTTCGCTACTTCCGGTGCCGGTAAAAGTTACGCGGTTAAGCTGGAAATTTTACGTACCATGATGATGGGTGTTGAAGTTATCGTTATCGACCCTGAAATGGAATATAAGCATTTGTCCGATGCCGTCAGTGGTACATACATCAATATTTCTTTGTCATCTGAAAGTAAGATCAATCCGTTTGATCTACCACGCCCAATGGGTCAAGAAATTTCAACTGAAGACGTTGTTCGCGGCGCTGTTATTACTGCTAAAGGTTTGTTGCGCATCATGCTTGGCGGTATGACGACAGCTCAAGATTCACTCATGGATCGCGCGCTTATTGAAACCTATGCTAAAAAAGATATTACTAATGATGCTGATTTGCGAACGGTAGAACCGCCAATCATGCAAGATTTAGAAGAAGTGCTAGAAGGCATGGAAGGTTCAGAAGAACTTGTTTTGAAGTTGAAAAAGTTTACCGAAGGTACATTCAGTGGTTTGTTCAATTCACCGACAAACGTGGATATGAAAAACCAGTTGGTGGTTTTCAGTGTCCGCGATCTTGAAGATGAACTTCGTCCGTTGGCTATTTACGCAATCGTTAATTACATTTGGAATGTAGTCCGTTCGGAACGAAAGAAGCGCGTGTTAGTGATTGATGAAGCGTGGTGGCTTATGCAGCATGAAGATAGTGCCCGCTTTATTTTTGCGCTTGTTAAACGCTGCCGCAAATACTATCTTGGCGTGACAACTATCACGCAGGATGTGAACGATTTCTTGAAGTCGCAATACGGTCAGGCTATTGTTACCAACTCTTCAATGCA
This sequence comes from Candidatus Magasanikiibacteriota bacterium, assembly GCA_046590235.1. Classification (GTDB taxonomy): domain Bacteria; phylum Patescibacteriota; class Patescibacteriia; order Magasanikbacterales; family GWA2-37-8; genus 2-02-FULL-45-10. The sequence continues at coordinate 1,598 of JBKJTY010000019.1, forward strand.
GCTCTTAATGAAACAATCACCTGCAGCTGTTGATTTGGTGCAAAAAGTTTTCTTGCTTACTGATAGTGAGAAATATCTTCTTCTTGAGAGTGGTGTTGGTGAAGGTATCTTCTTCGCTGGGTTTAAACACGCTGCCATCAAAATTGTTGCCTCATATACAGAAGATCAGATTGTTACAACTAACCCGGAACAATTACTTGAAATTGAAAAAGCTAAAAAAGAGTTTGATGAACAAATTCGCAAATAATTATAAGAATGTATGCCTCTTCGTACTCGAATCTTTATCGTCATCGCCTTAATTATACTCGCCATTGGTGGTGCTTTCGGTATCTTGTCTTGGTTAAATAAAAAAGCTGCCCCAAAAGATGAACAGCAAACTACCCCTACACCGCAAACAACCAATACTACGGTCACCCCGACAGCTCAAACAAAACCTATTGAAATTCCAGCCGGAACACCAACTAAACAGATGACAACCTTAGAAATGGAACAAAATGGCGCTAAACAATTAGCGAAAATTTTTGTTGAGCGATACAACAGTTTTTCTACAGAAAATAATTATCAAAATATTTACGACTCACGCAGTCTAGTCACTGATGCTTTCTGGGCAAAAATTAGCCAACCTCTAACAAAGCCACCAAGCACAAATTTTGTCGGTGTTACCACTGTAGTTCTAAGTGCTGCTTCGGTAAGCTGGAGTGCCAGTGAAGCTGAATACCTTATCAAAGCACGTCGGACAACTGAAAAAGATGGTACTACAACAGAACAGTATCAAGATATCAAAGTAATTCTCAAAAAAGTTGATACCAAATGGTTGATCGACAGCTCAACTGTCGTCACTACAAAATAGTATGTTTGTAAAAGCCTGGCAATGGCTCAAAGAAGCACTTTTTCCAGTGCATTGCGTTGCTTGCGGTTATGAAGGTGAGTGGTGGTGTACCATTTGCCGTATGAAAGATACCAGCCCTCGGGTTGGTTCTTTTTGTCCTATCTGCCGCGCAAGCGTTGCGCAAACATGTACGCATTGTCGTGAAGCCTCATCGCTTGATAGTATGGCTGCCATGTATGCCTATCATCCAGAAAACCAAATTGGCCAGCTTATCAGATGTTTTAAATATCAGCATGCGGCTTCGCTAACTGAGTTGTGGCGAGAGTTAATCACCCTTACAAGAGAAGCGTATGGTGAGCCCGTTGTAATTCCGGTACCGTTATTTGCTGCACGTGAACGTGATCGAGATTATAACCAGGCAACTTTATTGGCGCAGATTATTGCACAAAAGTACGGTTTTATTATTGATCAGAATAACCTAAAACGAATCAAAAACACGAAACAACAAGCCAAGCTTGGTCGTGAAGAACGCCAGAGTAATATGGCGGGAGCGTTCGCTTGGAAAGGCGGAGTGCCACCTAAAGAAGTACTATTAGTCGATGATGTCTTCACCACGGGCGCTACCATGCAAGCCTGCGCTCTAATACTAAAAAAGCAGGGCGTGCAAGTGGTGCACGGTTTTACAATTGCATCCGGCGTTTAAAGAGAAGTGACAGAGGGTCTTCGTAAACTTTTTCCCAGTTCGAAGTGTTCTGAAGATCAACCTCTAGCTGGGTACTCGTTGGAGTTAAAACTTTAGCAAGCAGTTCCTCGCCAAAGGTTAAACGGTTAAGCCAGTTGGGTGGGTTGTAGCCGGTAAATTTCCTTTCAATCAAAATGTAATTAGCCGGCATGGCTTCAATTGTCTTTAGGCCGCCTTCCTTCAGTCGCAAATATCGGTAATACTCAAATAATGTTTCATCTTTTGAGTAATGCCAAGTAGCAGTTCCACGTCCGTCTAAGTACACCTGTGCCTCCGGTAACGTCCAGTTTAGATAACCTCCCCAGTGGAATTCGTTAAAAATAATTTGTTTGCCTCCGGTCTGTTGCAAATAAAGAGTGGCTCCAACAGGGAATCCGTTTCGACTTAAGAAACGGTAATTATGCCACGGATCAGCAATAATAGTGGTGTTCTTTGCGAAATGCACCACGCTACCTCCTAAAGCAATAATAATGACTAATAAAGCAGTTGTATACACTCGTTTCTGGGCGGACAAAGCTTCTAAAATCGCATCAATTGCTACGGCCAGTAGCGGTGTAATTAACAATGCAAAATAAAGTATGTTCCGGCGATATAAAATTGCATTAAGTGCGAAGAATAAAAACAACAGTACCTGAGTAATGGTAATTTTTTTCTGCTGCCATGCGCGGAACATTAATACGATGCTGAGTCCAAGTAAAACAAAGAATGACCAATATATAGGGTAAAAATAACTTGGCAGCCATTCGGTGATATGCGTTTTAAAATAATTTTCTGTGAAGTATGATCCGATCTCATGCCACATGGTTAGGCCGTATGGATTAATCACGGTAATAAGAAACGATATCCCCAAACTGGCAAAAACCGCTTGATATGTTTGCGGTGACCAGCCGGATGGTTTAATGGTGAATCGTGGAAATAACTTTTCAAAAGTTACTCCACCCAAATAGATAAAAATAACTATTATCCCAAGTATCCAACTTCCGTGTAACGCCGCCCATAACCAAAAAAGTAGTGGCCAACTCAGTAATAATGTACGCTTCGGTAATTGTTCTAAAGTATAAATAAGCCAAATCAAAAAGAGGGGAGCGATAGTGGTTGGTCGAGTGGACAATATAAAGGCTGACGACATCAAACAGAGAAGGCTGGCTAAAACACCTCCCATAGATAATACTTTCTTCAAATAAATAAGTGGTATAACCACAAAAGTAGCGGTAATCGCAATCGCCGCTAGTATTTCGAGGGATATATAGCCAAATTGTTGGTAGAGCAACCAGAACAGTATATTACCGCCCCACTCATGGTTCACCCAAAGCTGACCAAAATAACTCCAGGTATAGGTGTCGGTGTAGGGGAACCAGTGTTCTATCGCATCTTTTCCAAATCGAATGTACCAACCAAAATCACCATCAAAGATATTTGAAATGGTTGAAAAGGAAAAAATTCCGGCAGAAATAATGGCTAAGCCAATGATAATTTTGCGTAAAAACATAGGATAACTATAGTATAGCACACCTTGACTTTTTGGCTTTATTTAAGTACAATGTACGTACTTCTGAACTATTTTTCAGGGGTAAATGGAGAGGTGTCAGAGTGGTCTATCGTCCAGCTTTGCTAAAGCTGCAGGCCGCAAGGCCTCGGGAGTTCGAATCTCCCCCTCTCCGCACAATAAAATAACACCCTTGAGGTGTTATTTATTTTCTTTCAGCCTGCTCTCTATAACTACACTAGTATAATTATGGAGAGTGTGCAGGCCGATGGATGGACAACACACTCGATGTGCTTGTCGATCTTGATATATTAATTCGTGTGTTCCCACTTCGAAAGACCTTTAGCGGGTCAAGAGATTACGCCGCGGCGCGCCACTCCTTGAACGGGGTGTAGTCCCAGTTACCGCTCGGCTTGCTCCCGAAGAGGGCGATCGCGTGTTCGATGGTTGGCTGGACCATGGAAACCGACAGTGAAGCGTCCGGACCGGTGTGCGGCAGGTGGTGGATGAATCCTCCGCAGTAGACCTCGCAGAACTCGGCGTAGTCCTTGGTGAAAAGGATAAAGGTGTGCCAAGCCTCGTCGATCGCGGGCGACGGGACACGCGGTTCGGTGGACTGTGCCGTCATCCAGAGAAAGGCCATGAGATCGCCGAAGAGCTTCAAACCTTCCGTCTCCGAGCAGTGCAGATCCTTCGAGATCTTGCGCACAACGTGCGGAGCCGTGAAGCTCGGCAGGGCGGACTGCACATCCCTCACGCGCTTCGCGGACTGAGCGACGGACAGAGTTCCTCCTCCAGCACCAGTACTCGTGAGACGTGCATCAGTGCGGACGATGAACCCTTTTAACTCAGCTTTCACTGACATGTGCCACCTCTGTAGCAGAAAAAGAACACAGGAGAAATTCCTGCGTTTACATTGTATAATGGTGAAAATGTAATGTCAACTGTTTTGACATCATTCCTTGGACAACACTATTTCAGTAAGTACTATATCATTGGAAAGTCTGAAAATTGAAGTATCCCCAGTAGGTACAAATCCGAATTTTTTATAAAATCCAATTGCATTACTGTTGCTCTCAACCACATGTACAAAAGTTTTCGCTGGAAAATGGGTAAGCATGGCATTTACGAGTGCGGTCCCAATGCCTTTGGCCTGGTAAGCGGTATCCACATAAAGAGCTTTTAGTTCTGATAGTCCATCTTTCTGGTAACCGAAGCAGATACCAACCACCTGATCTTCCACAGTTGATAGTATGGTACGAAACGATTTGTCGCCTTCAATTAAAAATTTTTCCCAAGTTAACTGATAGTTTTTAAGATCTCCAAAATACTGTACAATTGCTTCACGAGGTACACCAAGAGGGATATACGTTGCTAACCATGTCTTAAAAATAAGATTTGCCAAGGCTGTTGCATCCTGGGGTGTGGCGTCGCGGATCATAGTTGAAATAATAAAAGGTTGAAGCATTCATCGTATCATGATGAACAACTATTGATATTTAATAGTGAAAACTGTAAATGGTCAAGGCCGTCCTCGCTCAAACCAAAGAAGAGTCAAAAAAGTATGGGTATTCTTATATCCGGCTTACTGTGTTATAATAAGAATATATTAATTTTTATTATTGCTCTATGGCAAAAGGAAACAACTCCCAAAAGAAAGAAAAGAAGAAACCAAAAAAGAACAAATAGTTCTTCAAAAATCCACCCGTAACCGGGTGGATTTTTTATTTAGTCAAAGATTGACTTTTTGGCTATTGTAAGGCATTATGCGTGTATGAATATAACATCTGCACAATTTATGAAGGGTCTGACCGGTCCAGACAGCAGTCTTGAGGACGGTATTCCACAAATTGCTTTCATCGGTCGCTCTAACGTAGGTAAATCAAGCGTGATCAACACGCTAGCTAATCAGAAGGATTTAGCTAAAACCAGTTCGTTCCCGGGACGCACGCAACAAATTAATCTTTTTTTGATTAACAAATCATTTTATTTAGTTGATCTGCCAGGCTACGGCTTTGCCCAGGTCTCGGGTGACAAGCGGGGACAGATCGAAGGTTTGATCAACTGGTATTTTTTCGATTCAAAGTACCAACAGAAAAAGGTTGTTCTCATTATTGATGCTAAGATTGGTCCGACTAAAGATGATATGGAAATGTTATTTAGTCTGGAAGAAAATGGAAAAGATATTATTATCGTAGCCAATAAGGTAGATAAAATTAAAAAGCCTGACTACGACAAGCAGCTTGAAAAAATTAAAGCTATGGTCGGAATCCATAAAGTTATCCCATATTCAGCCGAAAAAAGATTTGGAGTTAACGAGTTGGCTGGCGAGATAACATCTTGACATTTACCCTCTTTTTAACTACAATCTGTCTACAATGGAGAGATGGCCGAGTGGTTTAAGGCAGCAGTTTACTAAACTGCCGGGCTCGAAAGGGCCTCTAGAGTTCGAATCTCTATCTCTCCGCACGAACTACCCTAACACAGGGTAGTTTTTATTTTGCTTGCAATGCTTGACAATTCTTGTCGTAGAGCTCTAATTATGCTATAGTTGGAGCGTTAAACTTCTTTATTAATAATCTATTTTCCTTATGGAAGAGCAAATTTCACCAGCCGTCTTAATAATACCTGCCCTAGTCGGTCTCGGTTTGTATCTTTATTTCGCGCTTTGCTTTTTCATGATGGCAAAAAAGACTAACACACCCAACGGTTGGTTAGCGTTCGTGCCAATTGCCAACATTTTCCAAGTCTTGCAATTAGCTAACAAGCCAGCATGGTGGTTCCTTTTGTTCTTCGTCCCACTGGTTAATATTGCTATTTCAATTGTTGTTTTTATGGAAATTGCAAAACGCTTAAACAAACCGGAATGGGTTGGTGTTCTCATGATTGTGCCGGGTGTAAATTTCTTTGTTCCAGCGTATCTAGCATTTTCCAAATAATTACCTACACACCCGAACATTCGGGTGTGTTACTTAAATAATCTATTACTATATGGATCAACAACCATCAAACCAAATGCCAGCTGGTCAGCCAGCAGGCCAACAGAAGAACACACTTATGGCGATAATCGCTTATTTCTTGTTCTTCGTTCCACTCTTAACAGACGCTAAGAACGATCACTTTGTTAAATATCATGTAAAACAAGGACTTGGTTTGCTTCTGGTCTGGATTGTTTGGAATGTTATCACTAGCTTCCTTTTCCTCTTTGGCCTTGAAATCCTTATTTCCATTGGCTTGTTCGTGCTTTGGATTATGGGTATTATTAATGCTGCACAAAGCAAAGAAGCTCCAGTACCATTGGTTGGTAAATTTTTCGAAAAGCTTAACTTCTAACAAAGTATTAAAACGGTCGCTATTGCGGCCGTTTTTTATTTGTAAGAATACCTGGACCGTACAGTCAATTATACTAATCATTTTAGTAAAGGTCGTGTAAAAGAAAGGTATTTTTTATATGTCTGAACACTATAACACATTAGATTGGATTTCGTTGGTGCTTGTCATTATTGGCGGCATTAACTGGGGTTTAGTCGGGTTCTTTGGTTATGACCTCGTAGCAGCCATCTTCGGCTCATTCTCCGCCATCACGCGTATCATTTATGCGCTTGTCGGTCTAGGGGCACTGTATATGGTTGCCACCGGTGCCAAGATGTCCAAGCAGGATCGCTATCTGTATGGCGACACCACAAGGACTGGCGCTACTCCACAGGCGATGTAAAGCTGGTAAAAAACAACCCCTACTAAGGAGTTGTTTTTGTCGTGTTACTTTTTTGGAAAATAAAAAACACCTCGAAAAGGTGAAAGTACTATGTGGGCCGCCGCTATCCCACACAGTAGGAGGGCGGCAGCCCTAATGAACTCATTTCGGTGGTGGGTGGAATTCTGTCACGTCTTACGACCTAGGTCGGTAATACGGTAGAACGACTGCTCGGATCCACCACTCCTCAGCATGTGGCCAATAGTCGTTTCGCCTACTCGCCGAGTAGTAATAAGACCTTCTTGCTCCATCTCTTGCAGAATGCTGTCAGGGGAAACCAACAGCTTGGCTTGCTTCATGATTTGCGTGCAGGTCAGTTCTACTTGTTCTGGTGCTTTTAGAAGCGCAAGTATCTTTCTACGGTCATGTTGACGCCACCAGATCAAAATCCAGAGGCCGGAAAGGAGGGTGACGACAACGATCAGAAAAATGAGGAAAGGCAGATAAGGCACGGTGTCTCCTTAGGAAAAAGAACGATCGCATTCTAACTTCATCCTGGCATATTTACAGAAAAAAAGCAAGGGATATACTAAACAAAAACCACTCTATTTTAGAATGGTTTGCTATAGTCGGCGCTGTTGACTATTTTGGAAATAACTAAGAACGTTTAATACTATTATAAAGTTCCAAAAAATTTTTTAATCTGGCCTTCAAATTCCGTCGATTTCTGGAATGCTGCCCGTTTGTCCTTTGACCATGCACGGCGGATTTCTTCCAGGCCGTCAGCCATTTTCGCCCATTGTTTCGGGTCATTACCAACCTCTTTAAAGCCAAGTCCCTGTAATGATTTGCCTAGCCCTTTCTCCAGCGTATCTTTCGCAAAGGATACTTTTTCTTTTGAGGCCTTAAGATCAGGTGCGGCTTCCTCTGTTTTTATATCATTACGAACAGTATCAATCTTTTTTGCATCGCCAGAAGCGATGTCAGAACGTCCATAGATTTCCTTCTGCAATTGGTCGCGCATGAGTTGAATTCGGTAAATCGCTTCTACCGCCACTGCCAACTCCTTTTCAACGTTATCTCGCTTTTTCATATCCTTTTCTTTATGACCGCCTTCAAAAGCGGCAGACTGCAGAATTTCACCAGAATAACTGAGTAATCGGTTTAATTGTGCGGCTGCCTCCTGTGGTTTCATCTTTAAAATTTCTTGTGAGGACATGCCGTCGATGCTTGTAAGATGCATGGTAGCATCGCTAGCCATTGTAAGACCAGCCAGGGCACCTTCCAAGCCGGAGTGAAAGTCGGCTCTAGTTTTAGGAAAAATTTTCTTACAGCTATCAATAAAAATCTTTTTGGCTGCCGCGAACTGTTTTTCGTGTTCGGCGTCAATTTTTTTATCACCAGTCAGGTTTTCAGGAATTTCAGGGTTTTGTTTTCCCATTTGTCCGACAATATCAGCTAATGCTAACGAAACGTCTTTGGCCGACATGCCTGCTGCCTTGTCGGAGTTTGCCAGTGCTTCTAATGATCTCTGTTCTTCAGCGGCGGCTTGTTCATAAGAAAATTCATCTGCTGAATCTTCTCCCTCGCCAAGCATTTTTTTATATTCTTTAAAATAACGAGAAACTTGGGTACCATAGGCACCATCAATTTTTGATACTGGAGCTGTTTCTTGATCCTGCTCACGTGGTTCTTCGACTACTGGTGGTTTATCCATTGTTTCCTTAGGCATACTAAATAGAATAGTAATAAATTCACAACTATCCTACCAATATTTTTGCATTTCAGCAATAAGTGTAAGGCTGGTTGACCATTCTAGAAAAAACCAGTCTCTAGAAATAAAAATCTTCCCTAATATAAAACAAAAAACCACCCTGATGTAAGGTGGTTTTTCCCGTGTCGAAGTCGTTGTACGTCACTAGAACCTTTTTCGTCAGCAATTTCTGATTTTAATCAGTTTACTTTACTGGCAAACAGCCAAGGGGTCAACCATAGCTTTAGCCATCAAAGTGCGGAAGCAAGTACGGATTCAAGTACGGATTCCAGGTTCCGTACTTTGATGTTTGAAAACCCTTATTTTTAGCCTTGTATTGTAACTTCGCCATTTCCGTCTACTATCTCACCAGAGAATCACCTGAACGACAGAATATATATATATACTACTACTCTATTTTCTGTCTTTACCTTACCTATTATTCTCTTTATATCAACTAATCCAAGAACTAACCCAGTGAACAGTAACCGTGATGGTGAATGAGGTGAGGCGATGGGTGAGAGAGCGCTGGGAGCAAGATAGAATGAAATCAGTGTACCAAATAACCATAGCCAAAGTAATTAAAAAAGTGAGTTTGAATTGAAATAATATATAACAGTTTCGTATTCCGCATCAGGGCAATTAATTATAGCGTCAGCTTATCCCAAGTCAAGGTAGTACGCTCATCGCGTCTCCACCACGCTCCGCTTTGACTAAGGCAAGCTATCAGCCGCTGTCTTGTGCCTGTCTTATGCGGTGTAAACAGCCAACCGTTGAGATTATTATATACGGCTGTATTTTTAATTGTATGGAACGTACCACTACGTCCAACTGGACCGGTTCGGTCATAACTGCGAATATGGTTCGCAAGCAAATTGTTGATCGCTACGGTCAACAAGAAGCGGGTAATTACGATCCAAAACGTAATTGCTTCACGTTTGATCAATGGCAGCAACTCGGCTACCTGGTCAACAAAGGCGAAAAGGCCATCAAGTCTTTCATTGTGATTCAACAAAAAGACAAGAACGGTAAGGTGAATAAATACACCAAAACGATAAACCTTTTTTACATCCGCCAGGTGACAAAAGTCTAACCGGTGAATGTAAGGAGCCAAACCCTCACGGGTTTGGCTCCTTTGTCGTTTACCTGTGCGTTGACCAGGGTGTAAAATTGTCTACAATACTTTGTCTCTCGTTAACCTAATAAATATGTCACTCTCAAATTAGGTTGTCGGCGTATCACTTTCTCGCTTAGGTTTACTAACGGATGTAAACAGCAACTTTACATGGGGTAAGGTCCGTGATATTCTATAGCCATGAATTTTTTTAAGAAACATCTCCATTTAGTAAGCGGCCTGCTTGTAGCGGTTATTTTTTCATTTACCTTCTTTTCTGTATGTTCTGCCCACCACGTTTCACATGGTCATGGTGAAATAAGCTTTGAAGATGCAGTTACAACAACGCACATTCAAGAAAACTGCTGTTCGGGCGAGGCAAAAGTGGAGAGCACGACATTTGAACGGAAATCATTCACGAAAGAATTCAAGAAGAACGCTGTAGTGGCAGCCATTCTTCCAGCTGATGTAGGAGATTATCAAGCTGAGAAAAAAGCCAAATTATCTTTATCATATTTAAAAATTCCTTACGACAAACGACAGCCGCTCACGGCTTTGCGTTGCTGATTCTAAATTCAAGCAATAATCTTTTGGTTATTGTTTTTTTGTATTTTTAAATATTTATTATGTATAAAAAAATCGCAATTATCTCAGCAGGCTTAATTCTAGTTGGTGCAGGGTGCGCTTCACAGCCAAAAACAACAGAACCTACTGCTCAGTCTGGAGACCATGTTGATGCACCTGGAACACCAGCTAACCACCACGATGCCGCCGAAGATCATGCTGGTATTGAACATATCAGTACGCTTGCTGGTACGTTGATTGAGCTTGATAATAAAAATAACCTTAAACCAGGTGAAGTTACGTTTAGTTTCAAGTTATATGGATTGGACGGTCATGAATTCGGACCAAATGACTTAAAGGTTGCACATGAAAAGAAAATGCATTTCTTATTGGTGCGTGATGATATGACCAACTTTCAACATATTCACCCAGAGTACGCTAATGGAAAATGGCTCGTAAAAACCACCGTATTAGAAGCTGGTGCATACAATATGTACGTAGACATTGCGCCAATCGAAGAAGCAGCAGTTGTTTTGCGCGTTCCAGTACAAATTGGCGGCCCTACGGCTAAAGCTAATTTCCCCGTTCCTACAGATAATACTGCCACCGATGGTCTTTACAAGGCTACATTAAAGACAGTCAAAGAAATCAAGACCAATGAGCATACTACATTGACGTTCGCTCTGACCAAAAACAATCAGGCGGTCACAGATCTAAGTCCTTACTTGGGTGCCTATGGTCATGTCGTGCTTATTCGTCATACTGACGTAGATGATTTTTTCCATGTTCATCCATTAACTGAAACTAAACCTGCTAATGGTGAAGTAGCTTTTGAAGCACAGTTCCCGGTAAAAGGCCGCTATACTTTGTACGCTCAATTCACCGTTGCTGGAAGTGTTAAAACATTTCCAATCACAGTTGATGTAGGTACTGATGGACAAGACACCGATACTACACACGGACATGGCGAAGAGAAGATTGAGGAAGCCGCTCCAGCACATCATGGAGAATAAATTTTGAACTATGAAATTATATTTAACAGCGAAAAGTGCAACCTTCGCATTCTTAGGCTTAGCTACAGTAGGGTTGATAACTTATCAATTTAATAAAGCTTCAGGGGATGCTAGTGAAAACACACCTGCTGTAGAACAGAAAGCTCTTATAGCCCTTGTTCCTGTCGAAGTTGCTTCTAATGGCGATGTAGGAACGCTCGGTGCTTCTAGTGTATCCTGGCCGGGTGAAATCCTATCGACCGCCGATGTGCAGATATATCCTGCTCGTGAAGGGCAAATTGCTGAATGGCGTGTGCGTTTAGGAAGTCCGGTGCGCCAAGGACAAATTATTGGCAGGCTTACTGCTGGGCCAGTAAGCTCCGAGTTAGTAGCTCTTTTAGCTGATCGACAGAAAGCAATTACACAAGCTCGTGCTAATGCCGAAGCGACCGCAAAGTACATTCAAACCACAAAACAAAACCTTCAAGATTTAAAACTGTCACTTGATGCAGCGAGAGATGCCGCGGTAAAGGCTGCTGAGAATAATCTACAGACCCTCACCGGGCCAGCCGCGACCACTACTTCAACCCAAGGTATAGTTGCGATTAAGGGCTACAAGGTTCGTGAACAGGCCCGCAAGATTCAGCAGCACTACATTAATGAAATGAGCTTAAATTATGTAACAACTCAGACAGACCAATTGTACAATACCTATAGCTTACGTCAGTATGTAGGCGCTTTGGATGGCAGTTCTGTTGGAAACTTTGAAAAAGCGGTAATCGCACTCGGTGATGATCTAAAGAATTCAACAACTATCCCGGAAACATCAGTCTTTAATTTTCTTAAAGCTGCTCAGAAATTACTGCTATCCACTTTGCCCGTAGATGATAGTCATGGAATTACAGCGGATAGATTAACTGATCTACGAGATGATATTGGTACTGATCAAATCGAGTTTCTTGATGTACTCAATGAATACAAAGAAGCAAAAGCATCGGTTGAAAATGCACAAGGAATAAAAAATACTACGGTAGCCGATGCAGATGCTGTGTATGCTGAAAAGAAAGCTGATCTCAACCAAAAAACAGCTGAACTAGACCGTGAACTAGCTTTGGCTCAAGCAGAAATTACTGCTGCTGAAACAGCTTATGCTAGTATTGCTTCTGGTATTGCCGGACAGAATATTATTGCTCCAAAGAGTGGAGTTGTGTCTATTATTCACCAAAATGTTGGTGATCGAGTAAGCCCTGATAACGCGTTGGCAGGTATTAGCAGTGCGCAAGCCACAGGTAAATTTATTAGATTCAACATTCCTAGTGACATGCGTGCTCCACAGACTGGCACCGAAGTACAAATAGAACGCCCAGGTTTTCCACTCGAACCAAAGAAGGCTAAAATTGTCGGCGTTGGGCTTTCATTGGATGCCAACGGAGCATACGTTGCTGATGCGGAATTCCTGGAAGAAGTAACTTGGCCGGTGCATGCTTCGGTGCGTGTTATTGCGCCAAATACCAGTAAACCAATCCTCGCTCCTTTCACAGCTATTTGGTGGAATGATAAAGGTGAATCACAAGTATGGTTGGTTACGGAGAATAATATTATTAGACCTCGCACGGTTAAAGTTGGTCGTGCAGTAGGGGATAAGATCGAGGTTGAGGAGGGGCTTGAAGCTGGAGAGCGATTCGTTGCTCGAGCAAATGCAGAGCTAAAAACAGGTCAACCAATTATGGGTACGGTTACCGTTCAGGAAAATACGGCACCTGCTGGTGACGGACACGATCACGAACATTAAAAGGATTACTTATGCTTAATACTATTATTGGCTGGGCTATCCGGCACCACTGGGCAACGGTACTACTTTCACTTGGTATCGCTATTGTCGGTACCTGGAGTTTGTCGACCATGAAAGTGGATGTGCTGCCTGACGTCAACAAGCCAACCGTGGCAATTTTTGCTGAGGGGGAAGGCTTAGCACCTGAAGAAATTGAACGTTTAATCCTCACTCCTATTGAAGCAGCGGTTGCTGGTGCTCCGGGCGTCGAACGTGTTCGTGGAACTGCATCCTTTGGTCTGGCAATTACACAAGTAGAATTCCAATGGGGGTCAGATGTTTATCGTAACCGGCAAATTATTCAGGAACGTTTAGCGCAGCTTAATTTACCCGACGATGTACGACCGGTACTTGGTCCGGTAGCCTCCGTGATGGGCGAAATTATGTGGGTAGGGCTAACTACTGCTGATCAGAAAATGAGCGGCATGGATTTGCGCACTTTGGCTGATTGGACTATTCGACCGGCTCTTTTACGAGTTTCGGGTGTTTCGGATGTCATTGTTATGGGCGGAGATGTGCGTGAATGGCAAATCAATTTGAATGCAGAACGCATGCGGCAATTTGAATTGAGTATTCCAGATATTATTACTCAGGTGGAGGGTGCGTTAAAGAACAGAGGTGGCGGTATACTTGTTCAAAGTCAACAGGAATATCCTATCCGGATTTTAGTGGCTCCGAGTAAAATTGATGAACTCAAAGAAATCGGTATCGGTAACAGAAATGGGAAGCCGATCCGTTTAGCGGATGTTGCAACGGTACAGGAGGGTGCAAGTCCGGTACGTGGTGGTGCTACGATTGATGGTAAGCCCGGAGTTATTATGCGTATTGTGAAGCAGTCGGAAGCTGAAACGCTTGCGGTAACAGACGCAGTTGATGAAGCTTTGGAGACGCTCCAAGCAAGTTTGCCAGCAGGCACAGAATTAAAAAATGACCTTTTCCGCCAGGAATGGTTTATTGATGCTGGTCTCGGTAATGTGCTTGAAGCGCTACGCGATGGTACTATTCTTGTTATTTTGATTCTCATTTTGTTCCTGATGAACTTGCGGACTACAGCCATTACTTTGACCGCTATTCCGATGAGTATTCTTGTTACCGCTATAGTATTCCGGGCTTTTGACTTCTCCGTGAACGTCATGACGCTTGGTGGTATCGCCGTAGCTATTGGTGAACTAGTTGATGATGCTATCGTTGATGTGGAAAATGTCTTTCATCGTATGAAGGATTGGATTAAGAATGGACGAAAAGAACCCTTTGGTGATGTGGTGTTCAGAGCGTCGAGTGAGGTTAGAAATTCCATCGTGTATGCAACAATTTTGGTTGCTATCGTTTTTCTTCCTATCTTCTTTATTCCCGGTGTAGAAGGACGGCTACTCGCCCCACTTGGTCTCGCGTATCTTATCTCGCTTGTTGCTTCGCTCTTAGTATCGCTTACACTTACTCCGGCTCTTTGTACTATCCTTCTAGGAAAAACACAGTCGGGCAAACATGAAGATACGAAATTTGCTGCATGGATAAAACGAAAAATGCAACCGGGCATTCTTTGGAGTATCGCTCATTCTAAACAGATGATGATCGGTGTTGCTGGAACGCTTATTATCGCTGGAGTGTTGTATAGTTTTGCAGGCAAGGAAGGTATTCCGCCTTTTAATGAAGGTGCAGTAACTATTAGTGTTGTCATGCCGGTTGGCACTGACCTTGAAACTTCCAATACATTTGCATCTAGAGTTGAAGATGCTATCGGGAAAATTCATGGAGTGCAACGCGTTAGTCATTCAACTGGTCGTGCTGGAGCTGATGCTCATGATAGTGGAGCAAACACCAGTGAAATCCAAGTTGCTTTCGAGCCGGGGCTTGAAAAGGAACGCAAACGTTTGTTTGAGGAAATTCAGAAGACGCTTGATCAGTTTACTGGTGCAGATTTTGGGTTGGGTCAGCCAATTACGCACAAACTTGAAGAATTGATATCTGGTGTGCGAGCTCCTATCGTGGTAAAAGTGTTTGGCGATGACCTTGTTGTAATTAGACAAGTTGCTGCGCAGGTGCAAAGTGAGCTCGCCAAACAACCAGGGGTGACCAATGCTCAGGTACAGCGTGAAGTTATGGTGCCTGAATTCCGTATTTACCCTAACCGCAATCGGTTAGCACAGCTTGGGTTATCTGATGGGGAAGTGGCAGAGCAGCTAGAAGAAGGTTTGCTTGGAGCAACGTTGGGGCAGGTGCAGCTGGGCAGTTCACGAGTCGATGTCGTAACGCGTTTTGATATTACGTCCCGTGGTAATGCTTCTGCACTTCGCGACTTAGCCTTGCCGTTTGAAGGCGTAGAATCTCTTGGGAGTGCGGCTGACATACGTTTGGAAGGCGGTAGAAATCGGTT
Organism: Candidatus Magasanikiibacteriota bacterium; assembly: GCA_046590235.1. Classification (GTDB taxonomy): domain Bacteria; phylum Patescibacteriota; class Patescibacteriia; order Magasanikbacterales; family GWA2-37-8; genus 2-02-FULL-45-10. The sequence continues at coordinate 16,977 of JBKJTY010000019.1, forward strand.
AAGCCACGAAGGTGGACAACGTGTGCTAGTCGTTAGTGCAAATTATCAAGGAAAAGACATTGTCGGAGCCGTAGAGGGAGCTAAACAAACACTTGAATCCCAAAAACTTCCGGCTGGTATAGAACTCTCTTTTGAGGGTACATATAAAAGTCAGAAAGAGAATAGTCGTCGTTTGGTACTCCTGTTCTTAGTTGGGTTAGTTTTGATTTTTGGCGTGCTCTATCATGCCTTTAAGTCATTACCAATTGTCCTGCAAATCATGATCAACATTCCAACAGCCTTTATCGGGGGAATGATCGGAGTGTGGCTTACTGGCGGTATTGTCAGTTTAGCGCACCTTATCGGTTTCATCTCTTTGGCTGGCATTGTGTCTCGCAATGGTATTATGTTGATTAGTCATTGTCTACACTTGGTGCATGAGGAAAAATTACCCTTCACTCCGGAAACTATTATGCGCGGAACCCTGGATCGTGTGGTGCCAGTGCTTATGACAGCACTCACCGCGTTATTGGCCCTTATTCCGTTTATTCTGGCTGGTGAAGACCCAGGTAAGGAAATGTTGAATCCGTTAGCGGTGGTCATATTCGGCGGGTTAACATCCTCAACGATTATTTCACTCTTCCTCACACCGTCGTTGTTCTATAGGTTTGGAAAGAAGGCGGCATCTGCGGAAGTTAGCAACACCAGTGAACCATTATAAGGTGTCCATTTGGAGTAGCATGCCACTGTAGAGTGACATACTACTCACCAAGTGGTTCTAACATTGTATTGATAATAAAATGGAGATTTTAAGATCGGCTATCCACTATCCATTACATTTTCTTTTTCCCGGAGCTGTTTCTTATTTTCTGTTTCAGCCACGATGGAAAAAAGCTTGGTTAGTAATGATTGGTACCATGCTGGTGGATCTCGACCACCTGCTTGCAACCCCAATATTCGACGCTAACAGATGTAGTATTAGTTTTCATCCGCTGCACTCTTATTATGCAATAATCTTATATATTATTTTAACCCTATTTCCTAAAACTCGTATTGTCGGAATAGGTTTACTAGTCCACATGGTTATTGATTTCTCTGATTGCTTGTTGATGTTTTAAATAAACATGGATGCGTAATTGTCTGTATTCTTTGACAGAATATTTTTTCTGGTTTATTATATCCCCTATGGGGGGATACTAATATAGCACTATGTACAGACCAAAAAACACACAAGAACGCATCCTGCATCGTCTCAAGATTTCCTTGGGGCACATGAAAAAAGTTATTCAGATGGTAGAAGATGATGAATATTGCGTAAATGTAATTCATCAATCAAAGGCGTTGCAGAAAGCTCTAAAAGAAACAGATAATCTCATCTTAGAAAACCACCTAAATACATGCGCAGTGAAATCCATGCGCGAGGGTAAGGAAAAAAAGGCGATCGAAGAAATTATGGGTATTGTTAAAAAAACATAATACTATGACTACACCCAAAAAATTTAAAATCAAAGGCATGCATTGCGCCTCCTGTGCAGCCACGATTGAAAAAACACTTAAGAAAATCGAAGGGGTTGAGTCGTGTGAAGTTAATTACGGTACTGAGACAGCCAAAATTGCTTTTGATGAAACAAAAACAAATCATCATCATCTTTCGGAAAAAATCCAACCACTCGGATATACACTCATTGAGCCAAAGGTAGAACAGCGTGCATCTTCGGCGGCCAAAATGGGCATGAGTGAGAGTGATCACGCTGCACATCTTGGTCTATCGCAAACAAAGCAAGAAAAACTGGTTGAAATAGGGGTAATGCGCCGCAATCTATTGTCAGTTATCCCCCTAGCTGTCTTTAGCATTTTCGTAATGACCTGGGATATTTTGGCGCAGTTCCAAACTGTTCCAGCTATTCCTTATATATGGAAAGATTTTTTTCACCATTTGTTGCCAATTTTTGCTACGTATACACTTTTTGCTGTCGGTAAACCATATCTTGTCGGGCTGTATCGTTTTTTTCGGTATGGTAAGGCTAATATGGATACGCTCATTGGCTTGGGTACCCTAGCAGCCTTCATCTACAGTTTTGTTATATCGGCCTTTGAAGAAACGTTACGTCCATTTATTAATGTGGAACACACTTATTATGATGTTACCATCGTCGTCATTACATTTATCACTCTTGGAAAATTCTTAGAGGCACGTTCAAAATTAAAAACTGGCGATGCAATTGAAAAACTACTTAATCTTCAAGCTAAAACCGCGCTGGTAATAAGAGAAGGAAAAGAAGTTGAAATTCCAGTACGTGACGTCGTGCATAATGACATTATAATCATAAAACCGGCTTCTAAAATTCCTGTAGACGGCATAGTAATTGAGGGGTCCTCCTTTGTTGATGAAGCAATGGTGACAGGAGAGCCGATGCCAGTGAAAAAAAAGACGGGTGATACCGTTGTCGCAGGAACCGTAAATACGACTGGCACCTTTACTTTTAAAGCAACCAAGGTCGGATCAGAAACACTGCTGGCACAAATAATTACAATGGTAGAAGATGCACAAGGCAGTAAAGCACCAATACAAGCTCTTGCCGATAAGATTTCAGCAGTATTTGTGCCGGTCGTTCTTGTACTTGCTTTTGTAGCTTTGGGAACGTGGCTATTTGTGGGGACTTCCCATTTTGGTTTTTCCCAAGCGCTTTCCTACGGGCTAGTATCATTTGTTGGTATTCTGGTTATTGCCTGTCCGTGCGCTTTGGGTCTGGCTACGCCGACGGCCATTATTGTCGGTGTTGGTAAGGGGGCTAAAGAAGGTATCTTGGTAAAGGACGCGGCAACATTAGAGAAACTGCACAAGGTTACCGCCGTTGTCGTGGACAAGACAGGTACCATTACAAAAGGAAAACCGGAACTTGTTTCAATACAACCCCAAGCAAATCTGTCAGAAAATGAAGTTATTAGTATCCTTGCTTCACTCGAAGCCCGCTCCGAACATCCCATTGCTCAAGCCATTCTTTCCTATGTGGAAGAAAATAAAATCAAGATAACTCCAGCTGAGCAGTTTGAGGCAATCAAGGGGCAGGGGATAAAAGGTACTATTAAAGGTGCTGAATACTTTGCTGGAAATATACGGCTTGCAGAAGAACTGGGCTTATCACTAAATAAAAAACAAATTAAAGAACAAACGAAGACAGGTAAAACGCCAATTTTTTTAGCTACGAAAGAAACATTACTTGGCATCGTCATGGTAGCTGACGCGCTTAAACCAGAGGCAAGGGAAGCGGTAGCAAAATTACATAAGCTTGGTATCAAGGTAGTTATGCTTACCGGTGATGATAAAAATACCGCTCGCTCAATCGCTGATCAGGTTGGTATTGATGAAGTGGTTGCCGAAGTGTTGCCGCAAGACAAGCTGGCAAAGATTAAAGAATTGCAAGCACAGGGTAACGTCGTTGCCATGGCCGGTGACGGCGTGAATGATGCACCAGCATTGGCACAAGCCGACGTTGGAATTGCGATGAGTACCGGCACAGACGTAGCGATTGAATCAGCAGGCATCACACTTCTACACGGCGACATTTCTAAGTTGGTAAAGGCGATCAAGCTTTCCAAGGTAACCATGCGCGGCATAAAACAAAATCTCTTTTGGGCCTTCATCTATAACATTATTGGGATTCCATTGGCCGCAGGAGTTTTCTATCCACTATTCGGCTGGCTCTTAAATCCTGTTTTTGCCGGGTTGGCAATGGCCTTCTCTAGTGTATCCGTCGTATCTAATTCGCTTCGATTGAAAACTAAGAAGTTGTAATATGCCTGATAAAAAATATACCTTTCATGTTCACGGCATGCACTGTAAAGCCTGCGTTGGTCTTACTGAAAGTGAATTGCAAGATCTGCCAAATGTGTCATCGGCAAAATCGAGCCTTGAAACACGTACAGTGGAAGTAGAGGGAAATTTTGGTGAGAAAACACCAGAGGCAATTGCCGCTGAACTTACCGGTGTACTTACAAAGCACGGCTACACACTTTCTACCGAAGCAGAAAAGAAGAAAGTTGTGTGGAAAGAATTTGCCACTGCTATTCCAATAGCTCTCGGTTTTATTGTTGTGTTCTTGGCTCTACAGAAATTGGGAATTGTTAACCTGGTGGACACAGGTACTGTCACGTACGGGACCGCCTTTGTAGTCGGTATCATTGCTTCGCTCTCTACCTGTATGGCCGTTGTTGGCGGGTTGGTCCTTTCAATGTCCGCAACTTTTGCAAGGGAGGGTGACAAGGTGCGCCCTCAACTACTTTTTCATGGTGGTCGTATTATTTCATTTTTTATCCTCGGTGGTGCAATCGGTACTGTAGGTTCGGCATTTCAACTTGGTGGGACAGGAATGTTTATGCTTGGTATAATTATAGGGCTTGTGATGTTGATTCTCGGTATAAACTTATTAGATATTTTCCACTTCACTAAGCGTTTACAGCCGTCCATACCAAAATTCTTATCTGATAAGGCGCTCAAAGTTAGTAAGCTAAATCATACGCTTACGCCTGCATTGGTTGGTATCGCAACCTTTTTCCTACCGTGCGGTTTTACTCAATCAATGCAGATTTATACACTCTCTACCGGTAGTTTTCTCAGGGGTGGTCTAACTATGCTTGCATTCGCGCTTGGAACGTTTCCGGTGTTGGCATTGATTAGTTTTAGCTCATTTAGTATCAAGAATAGCTCGAAAGCAGGCGTCTTCTTCAAGAGCGCCGGTTTAATTGTTATTCTATTTGCCGTTTTTAATATTATTAATAGCTTAGTTGCTATCGGCTGGATTGTACCAGTCTTCAATTTTTAACATGAGATAAATATGAAAAAAGTAACTTACTCACTCATTATCGCAGGATTACTGTTTGGTGCATTCATGCTGCTACGCAATAATGAGCAACAGCAAGTTGGCGCACCGCTTCAAAGCAATACTATTACAGAGGTGGATGGAAAGCAAATAATCGAGATCACAGCAAAAGGTGGATACACGCCGCGCAAGACAGTTGCCAAGGCGAACATACCGTCAGTGATCCGGGTTAAGACTAATGGAACATATGATTGTTCTGCTGCACTTACTTTTCCTTCCCTTAAGCAGCGGTCTTTCCTCCCACCAACCGGAGTAACAGACATTGAATTACCAGCACAAGCATCAGGATCTGTTTTTAAAGGTGTTTGTTCTATGGGAATGTATAATTTTGAAATTAGCTTTAAGTAGGCCTTAAGGAATTATGTCGCAGCAGAAAGTCTCTTATATACATGCGTTTAAAACAGTTTTCTGTAAGTTAAGGTATATTTTTATTGCTCTTTTTGCATCTGTAGCTTTTTTTACGCTAGGTGCGTGATTAACAATAAGGAGTACATTAGCTTTTTTTTACAACGCCCGATACGTATTCCATTACTTCTTTAGTTCAATCACTGGCGTTAAAGTGCTACCGGCAAATCTGGCGGCGTCTACACCTATTACCGTTGTGCAAAAAAAGCTGACCCCCTGCTCATAAAAGTGTCTACAGGAAAAGAAACTTGCTGATCACGCCAAAAAAACTCCAATCAATTGCCCTTTCTGATGAATGGTATACCAAAGGACTCGCTCAGATTAAACAGGGGGAAGAAGAACTTATAAAACAAAAATCCGACCTCACACAGAAAAAGTCGGATTTTTGAAGGAAGGGTACTTCATGGTTCGAACCCCTGAAAGAATTCTGGGAAGCTGCTCACCAAGCCAAAAAATTGGCTGTATCAAACGATTTACACGAAATAAAATCATTTGTGGCAAAACACGGAACGAACCCCCGCCTTGGTAACAAAACCATCTCGTGGTTATGGACCGGGGGCTTTATTATTCTTGATACCTTGGCCAAAAATTCTCCTTCGTTTTCGCCTGCTGAAACAATAGCATCCGTGGCAGACGTGAGTTGTAGTGATATGTCGGGGTAGTGAGACTTGAACTCACAACCTTCTGGTCCCAAACCAGACGCTCTAGCCAATTGAGCCATACCCCGTTTATTGTTGGATTGTTATGCACTTTCCGTGCCGCGAGTCAGAGTCGAACTGACCACGCCTGCCTCTTCAGGGCAGCGCTCTACCGATGAGCTACCGCGGCGTTATTGTTGTAAAAATCACACGCGGAGCGCGACTTTCAAAAACAAAGCATTACCATGATAGCAGACAATTTTCATTTGGTCAACCCATTATCGGGATGGACCCTGTGGATTTGGCTAACTTCAAACGAGTGTGGTATACTTTAGTTATCTATGCTTGAGAATAACGCCCAATCATTTGAAATAAACGACCAAACACCCTTCGGAGGGGCAGTTTGGGTGCGTCCGACGGGTAGAACTGAAGCAAGGCAAGAAATGGCTCATAAACAAGAAGGACAGCTATCTGTGGATGTGCTCGAAACCAAAACAGAACTAATAATTATAGCCACCATGGCCGGTACGAAACCTGACGACATTGAATTGCATCTACAGAATGATTTTCTTACTATTCGCGGTCAACGACGTTCACCAGTGAACGAAGCAGCCCATTATTTCTACCAAGAAGGCTTCTGGGGATCATTCTCAAGAACCATCGTGCTTCCGGTAGATGTAAAAGCAGATGCCGCCCACTCAGAATACCGAAATGGTGTGCTCACTATACGCTTGCCAAAAGCACAGCAAACAAGTACGATTCCAATCATGGTAATCGAAGAGTAATTTTCATACAATGAGCTTCATAGACGATCTTGACCTGACAGAAAAAAATCATTGTCCGCCTCGCCGAGGGTGGATGGTTTTGTTTACCCTTGGGGGCATTATTGTTGTCGGAATACTCGTAACCAGTTTTGCTGCAGCGTATGGAATGGTTTACGACGGACGAGTGTATCCAGGTGTTTCAGTTGGAAGTTATGATCTTGGCGGACTAACCAGAGAAGAAGTTGTTAATATCGCCGAAACTGCTAACAACCGATATGCCAAAGAAGGTATTCAATTATTATTTAAGGACGCACAAAATAAAGTGCAAAAAGTTACTGTAGAAACGTTTGCCGGAGGGGTGGATAATTCTGTTGAAAGTGTTTCGCTTGATAGCGATGCGCTTGCTTCATCTGCAATGGCGATTGGTCGCTCAGGAACTGTTTGGAATAATTTCTGGCAACCGCTTGTTATTAAGATGTTTAAGCCAGTCAGTGTTTTAGCTAAAGTAGACGTTTACGAAACGCTATTTTTAGAAAGTCTTCAAGAAACACTTAAACCTCACGAAGATTCAGGTACAAATGCTGAAGTATCATTTGAGTTTGGCGCTCGTTTACCAAAAGTTTCTCCAGAAAAAAACGGCTACTCATTTGATATGGCTGAAGTTGTAAAAACCGTCAAAGATGCTGCGGCACACCTATCATTCATGCCTGTTCAGATTACCTTAAAAAACTTTGTTCCAAATATCACTACCAAGGATGTTCAAGCTGCTATGCCGAAGTTGGACCAAGTACTTGGGTACGGTGGTTTGAATTTCAACTACGTTAATAATGAAACTAAAGCCCAGGTAGATTGGACTATTTCTGCTAACAATTTATTAGCTATGCTGGTAGTAGCAGAAGATAGCGATGGTACCCCGATATTTTCATTACAAGAAAAACCAGTCAAAGATTTTATTACCAAAACAATTGCTCCTAATGTTGATATTGAAGCAGAGGAAGCAAAATTTTCCGTTCTTGAAGGTAAAGTTGAGGAGTTCCAGCCAAGTAAGCCGGGATTAAAGGTTGATGTTGATGAGACATTTAACCAATTAAAAACCGCTTTCGAGAGTCGTAATTATAGTGCTGACCAAGCAGTTCGCACAGTATCTTTGGTGGTAAAAATTGTTGAGCCTGTTGTTAAGACCGCCGATATTAATGGTTTGGGTATTACTCAAATTGTTGGCGCCGGAAGTTCAACATTCAAAAATAGCCACACTAATCGCATTAAAAATATTGCGCATGCCGTAAAACGTCTTAATGGTCTGCTTATTAAACCAGGCGAAGTTTTTTCAGCGAATAAAGCAGCGGGACCATTTAGTGCTGAAAACGGTTACTTGCCTGAGCAGGTTATCAAAGGTGACCAACTTAAATTAGAAATTGGTGGAGGTATGTGCCAAATCGGTACGACACTCTTCCGTATGGCAATGCAAACTGGCTTGCCGATCACTGAGCGTCGCAACCATTCCTTGGTAGTCAGTTATTACGCCGATCCTGTTAATGGTAATCCTGGAACCGACGCGACACTCTATGAACCATCGCTTGATTTTAAATTTACTAACGACACCGGAAATTACTTGTTGCTTCAAACAGAGATGGACTACAAGAAGCAATTGTTAATTTTTACACTCTGGGGTACTTCTGATGGTCGCTCGGGTTCGTATACTCGTCCGATTGTGAAGAAATGGATTCCAGCAGGGGAGACTAGAACTATCTATGTCGATAATCCAGCAGAAGTAAAACCTGGCGAAACTAAATGTCAGGGTGCTTTCACTGGCGCAAATGCAACATTTACCTATACTCGCTTTACATCAAGTAGTGAAAAGATCGTCCGGGTCTTTGATAGCTACTATCGTCCGTTGCCAAAAATTTGTATGGTCGGTGTGCCAGCAGGTAGTTGTGCTGGTAAAAAAGTGTGTACGCCACCTGAGAATTTTTCTACTTCAACCCAAGCAACGTTATAAAATCTTAACGAAAAAAATCTCCCCTGAGCCTTTCGGCTACAGGGGAGTTTTATTGTTTTTTGACTCTGAATGAATCGGAGTCATAAACCGCACCCAAGAAGGTGTATTACAGGTGCAGACGAGCGTAAGCCAATCTACCCAATAACACACCTCCATGCTTGTCGTGGATACGGGAAGTTACGTATGTAGTCCGCATATAGCAGATACCTACGTATTTTCCCAAATCCATTTTCAAACTCATCCGGAGTAGTAGGAGTGTCAGTAAAATAAGTGAGCGGCAATCCGTGTTGATTATCTTGACGGTTCGTCCGAGGCTCCCTTACAGGTCGTTCATGTAACGACTAACGAGTATACCATAAAGTACCATTTCTGTCAAGGCCTGCCTGCCGGTAGGCAGGGGTAAAAAGAGTATTTTGGCTAATATTAGGCAAAATTAAAGCCACCTACAAGAGGTGGCTTTAAAAGAAGTGGGCTTAATCAATGACTTTATCGACCAAACCATATTTTAAGGCCTCTGTCGCAGTCATAAAGTTATCTCGGTCTGTATCTTTCTCAACAGTCTTAAGGTCTTTACCGGTAGATTCAGAAAGAATCTTGTTAAGACGATCTTTCATGCGAAGAATTCGTTCCGCGCGAATTTTGATATCACTCGCTTGGCCTTCCATACCACCCATAACTTGGTGGATCATGATTTCAGAATTAGGCAAAGCAAAACGTTTGCCTTGTTTGCCCGCACCAAGGAGGACCGCGCCCATACTTGCTGCCATACCGACACAAATAGTGCTCACGTCAGATTTAACGAATTGCATAGTATCGTAAATAGCGAGACCGGCAGTTACTGAACCACCCGGAGAATTGATATAGAGTTTAATGTCTTTATCGGGTCCTTGGTTATCAAGGAACAAAAGTTGGGCGATAATAACGTTCGCGACATTGTCGTCAATTTCACTGCCAAGGAAAATAATACGATCCTGGAGAAGGCGAGAATAGATGTCGTAAGCGCGTTCGCCAAAAGTTGTCTTTTCGATAACGGTAGGGATGAGATAGTTGGACTGAAGGGTTGATTTGTACATATGAACAACTAAGGATTGAATACTAGATACTGTATATCGAGTGCCGCCGGCCGTCAAGGCAGGTAAATACTTAGCGGTACTCAAGTAGAAGGTAAATAAAAACAGGGCTTCGTGCCCTGTTTTTATTTTAAACTATATTTTTTTCGGGAAGATAACCGAGAGGATCATAGAGAGTCCGAGCGCTCCCATGATAACCGCGAAGGAAACCATTGATGAAAGGTGGAGGTGGAAAATACCAGCAAGCATTTTCAAGCCAATAAAAACAAGGATGAAAGCCAAACCCTTTTGGAGGTGGTGGAAGCGGTGAAGAACGTTTTCAATAAGGAAGAAAAGCGCACGCAACCCCATGATGGCGAAAATGTTGGAGGTAAAGACAATGAATAAGTTTTGCGAGATAGCAAAGACGGCCGGGATAGAATCAACCGCAAAGATAATATCAGTCGCTTCAACCAGCAGGATAATCATGAAGAGCGAGGTAAAATAGAATTTACCATTTTCTTTGAGGAAAAACTTGCCATTGTGGTGGTTTGGCGTGAATGGTAGATATTTGCGCGCAAGCTTAATGATTTTGTTGTTATTAAAATCAATATGCTCTTCTTTCTTGTCGTTCAAGAGTTTGATGCCGGTGTATAGGAGTAGTGCGCCAAAGATATAGAGTACCCAGTGGAATTGCTGAATAATAATGGAGCCGGTAGTGATAAAGAGAGCGCGGAAAACAATTGCGCCCATGATGCCCCAGAACAGCACTCGGTGGTGATATTTTTCCTCAAGCTTAAAGAAGCTGAAGATGAGCATGATAACAAAGAGGTTATCAACGGATAACATTTTTTCCGTAACGTAGGCGCTCAAAAATTGCGCTGCCAACTCTTTGCCTTGAAGGAAATAAATTAAAACACCGAAACCGAGCGCGATCGATACCCAGAAAATTGACTGATACAGCGCTGGTTTAAATTCAACCCGATGACTCTTCTTATTTAGGAAGCCGAGGTCGATGACCAAGAAGCCAACGATCAACGTTCCGAATAAAACCCACAACCAATTTTGTATATCCATAGAATTATTAAAAATAAAAACCTGACTAAAAGCCGGTTTTAATTGATATCGTTTCGCAGTGCCGTCGCGCTCTTTCGAGACCTGTCGCTTCGCACTCCACGATATCCAAGGTGTCCGCTATTGTAGCATATGAGGCGGTAATTACAAGAGGTAGTATATTTTAACTGGTTAAAAAAATAAACAGAGGAATGCTCTGTTTATTTTGTGCTCCCAGGGCTGGGATCGAACCAGCGAAATCCACGTTAACAGCGTGGCGTTGTACCACTCAACTACCTGGGAAGATTCCAATACTATAGAATGACTTATCTTTTACGTCAAGAGTTATAATTTAGAAAAAGCTGTAACGTAGCTCGCAGCGCGTTTACGGATGGCTGCAGATTGCTTTTCGCCAAAATAGTAGGTCAAAGGAATCTCTGTGCTACTTGAGCAGGTTGTATTTCCTTTCATAATATTTTTAATCCCGCTTGGATCACAAACGTGATATAAACTTAGTGCATGTCCTAGTTCGTGTGCTTGGACAAAACCGCTAAGACTGGTATCAAGTAAGTGGTCTAGTTTGATTACAACATAGGGTTTACTCAAAGAAGTTACGGACGTTGTAATAGCACCAGCCACAATAAGATTAATTGCTTTTGGATCAATAATAGATTTGTCTTTGCAATTCGAATACGTTCCTAGCGGCTTAGTATCAGAAATAATGTTACCGCAGGCTGACGCTTTAAAATCATTGTAAAGTACGGCGTCTTTAAAGTTAAAGCGTACCAATTGTTCACCGTGTTCAGATATGAAATGATGTTGTATGCTTTCGTGCGCATCACGCAACTCCGCATTTGTTAGGTCGGCTGCATCAGGGCTTACAACTATGTAATGTACATCTATACTTGGAACGAGTGATGTATCAGTTATGAAAGCAATATTACCATTGTTAGCAATGGTAAAGGGGCTTTCATTGCCAGCTTTATCTACCATTTTGACACGCCAATAATACGCGCCATTAGGTAATAGCTGGTCTTTTCCGCCAATAAAATAAGTGTCAGTATAATAAAAGGTTCCACCTAAAACAAACCGGCGTGCTCCTGATTTTTCGTTGCGAGATAAGAAATCAACCAGCGGAGAAGAGAAGTCACTTGAGTCATCTAACTGAATACGAAACGCGACTTCTTCGTTAGCTGGGGCGATGAGATCGAAATTAAAAATCGGTTTAATAATAGTTGTGAGCGATCCGTTACGGGATAAAAGAGAACCTTTAATAATGGGTGCAGTCAAAGTTTGTATCGTTGCTGCTGGGGAAGTACTAGTAGTTGAGTTGTTCGTTTGAGTAACGTCCGTGAGAGTGGTAGTTGATTCACTAATTGAATCGCCACGTACTAATGATGCAATGGTGGATGTATCTATTGACCTAAAAAAAGATTGTTTAATGGTATTTGCCTCTAAAGCGCTATTGGATAGTGTCCGTAAATGGTTTTTTGGATCTACATAAAAATAGATACCTTCATTAGAAAGAAACATTCCCGGGTGGGGTGTGTTATCAGAAATTTCAGGAGCAGAAGAAATAATGTAGTTTGACCAAAAAAGAGGTGAAATAGTTTTTACAGGTGTATTTCCGTACAATGCTTGTGCGGCAGAAGTGGTAATTCTTCTAAGTGTATTGCCTGGTTGGATGCTGTAAAGCTGTTCAGCGGTGCTTTGTTTAACCAAATACGAACCAGGCCGAAAATTTACGCCATAGGGTGGGCGGGTTGGAAGTGCGAGCGAATCAAAGCATTGTTCTGTAATAGTTGTGTAGTTCCCGTATGTATCATCAGCACGCCAGCTTTTATATTCTTCACCAGAAGGGAAATACAATAATTCATTATGTGTATTCACCGAATAAATTGCCGACTTGCCGCTGACCTTAACCATCTGTCCAGATGCAAATGTTGGGCAATCGTTCGCGAAAGCTGCAGTTGGGAATAAAAAAGCACTCACAATAATGAGTACTGATAATTTGGTGGAAGAGTGTAAAAGCATACTCCGCTAGTATAGCAAAAGTAAGCGGTAATGACTATTATGGTTGTTCGGGGAAAACGGCATAGATCTTTTTCAGCACTTCTTCAATGGTGCCTTCAAGTGTAAAGCCAGCTGCTTTTTTGTGGCCACCACCATTAAGCTTTTTCGCCATGGCTGAAACGTCAATAGTGTTTTTTGTCGTGCGGAAACTTCCTTTTACTTTGCCACCCGGTATTTCTTTGAGTATCAAAGCTATATTAGTGTTTTCCAAGTTGTTTAAAAAGTTTGCAATGCCTTCACTTTCATTATCAGGGACGTTAAAGGTTTCTAAATCTTTAAGAGTGAGATAGGTGTGAGTAATATTTGTTTTTGGATCATTATGTAATCGTCCGAGCACAAGACCCCATAGTTTAAGTGCGTCAATAGATTTGTTGCGCAATGTTGCGTTATTAATTAAATTATAATTACCGCCGGAACGAATTAACTCACCACCAACTGATAGTGCAGAACCCGAAGTTGCTGAGTTAGTAAAATTACCTGTATCGGTAGTGAGGCCGGTTAAAAGGGAGGTAGCCATATGTTGGTTAAGACGCACACCATTGTGACGGAAGAAGTGATATAAAATTTCTGTTGTTGAAGCGGCTGTGGTCATTACCAAATTATAGCGACCGTAATGTTCGTTGGTAGCATGGTGATCAATATTGATAATCGTTGCCGGATGCTTGGCAACTAAATCAGCGATACCAGCATAGCGTAAATCACCGGAATCTAAAACCACGATAGTGTCGATTGTTTTATCTTGGAAAACAGTTGAGTCTTGTACGACGCGCGTGCTGTTTGGGACGAAGTGTAATTTATCGGTAACTGAAGTAATACAAAAAATCACAATCTCTTTGCCGAGTTGCGTCAGGTATTCGTGGAAAGCGGTAGCAGCTCCGATCGCATCACCATCAGGATTCTGGTGGGGGACGATCATGACCTTTTTCGCCTTCTTTAAATGGTTATGGATTTGTTCAGCGACTACATGCATATCAATTAGAGTAGCCGAGCATTCTATATGTATTAAGCGCTTATGTCAAGGATGGATAAACAAAAACAGCCTTGGTAAAAGCTGTTTTTTTAGGTGCCCGAAACGTCGGGCTTGCGTGTGGGAGTTGATCCACAGGTTTAGTTGATTAGGTTTGAGCTGACGAATCGCCGCTCGTTTCGAACGGTTTTTCGAGCCTGCCGATGAGCTTCTTCTGGGTGTTCAGCTCTGCTTGGCTGCCGTAGAGGTGACGGCTGTTGCTGATTTCGAGCTTGAGCGCACGCTCTTCATCATGGCTGATGTCACCGTCCGTCGCTAGCTTCCGAACCTCTTTGTGGGCTCTTTCCCGGAGTGCGTCGAATTTCGGACCATTTCTGTCCGCAACCTTGATACATGCTTTGAGTTCATTATCAAAAGTGACCAGACTGGGCATGCTAGTGCAAACTCCGGATGGTTGTTGTAACGAGTACGACGGGGATTTACGCCTGTGCCATCGGACGCATGTGCGCCCAATCGATCGAGACGAACACGAAGTCGACGGGGTTGCCGTTCTTGTCCACGAGTACGAGGGGGCCACCAGTGAGTTTTTCTGCCTCCTTGATGGTCTCGAACATGCCCTGGTGATCAGAGATCTCACGCTCCAGTTCCCTGGCGTCGATATAACTGATGTCACCCTGGTGTTTCAGATTGGTAACCATCATCTTTGCCATCTCTTTGATGATGGGGATGCTCTGTGTGCGCATGCTGCCATACGCGATGTGAGCGCAGCCGCCGCAGGGTTCAATGACCAAACGTGCCATGTGTGTAGCTCCATCTCCTCGGGTAGGTGAATGAGGAGGGAAATAAAAACAAGTAGTGTTCATTTCTCTCCTCATCACTCGTTGTAAAGGACGACGCCGAAGTATGCCTGAAAATTTACCTTTTGTCAAGGCGGTTGGAGTTGTAGATCTTGTAGCCCACTTTAAATCTGTGGTATACTTTTCACATTACAGACTATGTACTTGAAACGACTCGAAATCCAGGGTTTTAAATCCTTTGCTAATAAAACCGTTTTAGACTTCCTTCCACCAAAGGACGGTCTTTTTAGTATTACAGGTATCGTTGGTCCAAATGGTTCCGGTAAATCCAATGTTACTGATGCTATTCGTTGGGTAATGGGTGAACAAAGCATGAAGCATGTTCGCGCCAAGAAAAACGAAGACGTTATTTTTAACGGTTCTGAAACAAAAGGTGCGATGGGTGCGGCCGAAGTCAGCATGGTGCTCGATAACAAAGGTGTTGATGTTGGCATTGATTTTCCTGAAATTATTATTACACGCCGATTATACCGTTCTGGCGAAAGTGAATACCTCGTCAATAATAATCCTGCTCGTTTACTCGACATTCATTTGCTTTTAGCGAAAGCTAAATTTGCTGAAGGAGCGTATAGTATCGTGAGCCAAGGGATGATTGATCGTTTACTTACGGTTTCAACATCAGAACGCAAAGATTTCTTTGATGAAGCTTCTGGTATCAAGGAACATCAGATCAAGCAGCACCAGGCGCAACTCAAATTGGCTCGCACGGAAGATAATATGAAGCAGGCTGAAACACTGTTGGCTGAAGTCGAACCTCGCTTAAAGATTTTACATAAACAAGTTAAAAAGCTCGAGCAGCGTCACGAAGTGGAAACAAAATTGGTAGGTACGCAAGAGCAATATTATTTCACTATCTATCATCGCAATAAGTCTGAAATGGATGCGATTAAAAATAAGTTGGCTGATGTCGAAATACGTTATCGCATCTCATTCAGCGGGCTTGAAGCCGTCCAAGGAGAGCTCGCAGAACTTGCTCGTGGTTCTAGTCGCCAAGAAGTCTTTGACCAATTACAATCTCGCTATCAAGAAGCTGTCCGCGCTAAAAACGAATTGGAACGTCAACTCGTAATTATTGAAGGTCAAATGCAGACGCAGTATAGCCAAGCCGGACAACAAAACGTCGGTTGGCTTGAAAGTAAAGTAACTGAATTAAAACAAAATGAAGAGCGTCTCCAAGCGGATCTAACAGCTGCGCAAGCGGAAACGGAACATCAAGAAAAAGAAGTGGGCGGCTTTAAGAAGCAAGCTGACAACTTAACCATCGAAGCAACACAGATTCGTTTGAAAATTTCTCGTCTCCAGAGTGAGTTGATGAAAGACCAGTCTGAGCAAAGTTATCGCGAACTCTCTGGTTTGACCGCTGTAAAAGCAGTACTTGAAGCAAAAAGTAAATTTGGTAAAGTACACGGCCTCGTTGCGGAGTTGGGTGATGTTACAAATGATTACCGTCTAGCACTTGAAGTTGCCGCCGGCTCACACCTATCATCGATCGTTGTCGAAAACGAAGAAGTGGCACGTCTCGCAATTAATTATTTACGTGATAACCGATTTGGTGTCGCGACTTTTTTGCCGCTCAATAAAATCCAATCACGAAATGATTATGGCAATGTCGATAACTTGTTAAACGAACCAGGTGTTATTGGAAAGGCTATCAACCTTATCAGTTTTGATAGTAAATTCGACAACATCTTCTCCATGATTTTTGGAGATACGCTTGTAGTTAATGATTTGAAGGTGGCTGAGCGAATTGGTTTTGGTCGTGCTCGCATGATCACGCTTGATGGTGACTTGGTGGAAAAGCGGGGTATTATGCGCGGTGGTTACCGTAATAAAAAAGGCACGCTTAGTTTCTCTTCCAAAGTTTCGCTTTCGAGCCAAGACCGTATGTCCGAGCTCCAGCAGGCGATCACGATGGAAACACACAGCCTGGCCGACACTGAACGTCTCATTGAACAAGCAAAAACAAAATTAGTTGATGTTACAATTGCGTCCAAGACTTCCGGACACCATACCATCCAGATTCAAACTGAATACGAAAACAGCAATCGTGAATTGGCTCGTCTTGAACATGAATTAAAACTTATCAAAGCTAGTCCAGAAGAATACGGCGAACAACTCGCTTCTTTGGGCAAGAAAAAAGAAGTTATTGAAAAAGATAAAGCAGAGCATGATGCTAAGGTAGGGGAGATTGCTAACGAAATTGAACAATATAACCAAAAAGAAGAAGAAAAGAAACAGCGTGTTTTCGCACTCCAGGAAACTATGCAGAAGCGTCAGGACGATGTAAACCGTATCATGTCCGAGCGTAATGATTTGCGTATTGGTTCTGCTAAACTTGAAACCAGACAAGAAGATTTGTCACAAGAAGTTGCGAGTGATATGAAGATTTCCTTGCAATCCATTATCGAGCGCGTGCAAACTCCAGTTGACGCAAGCTTGCTCGAACATTTGGCAAAAGAAATTGAAAACTTAAAATACCAGCTCAGTCTAATTGGAGGTATTGATGAAGAGGTTGTTAAAGAATACGGTGAGACCAAAGAAAAATATGATTTCCTAACCGGTCAGTTGTCTGATCTTCACAAGGCTACCGATGATTTGAAAAAAATGATTGAAGAACTTGATGAGCTCATGAAGAAGCGCCGAAGTGTTGCTTTCAAGAAAATTAAAAAAGAATTCTCACGCTACTTCGAAATTCTATTTGGCGGCGGTAATGCAGATCTTGAAGAAATCTATGGCGAACCTCCAGCTGAAGAAACAGTTTTAGCGGATGGTACAATCGTTTCCGCTGAAGAAGTTGCTGCGGAAGGCGAAGGCCAACCAAAGAAAAAGTATGAAAAAGTTTTAACGGGTATCGAAGTTACAGCAAACCCTCCTGGTAAGAAAGTGAAATACCTCAGCATGCTTTCTGGTGGTGAGCGCACACTTACTTCTATCGCTCTCATTTGTGCGATTCTCCATTACAACCCGTCTCCGTTCGTCGTACTTGATGAAGTCGAGGCAGCACTCGATGAAGCAAACACCATCAAGTTCGCAAAAATCATGAATGAACTCGCAAACCAATCTCAATTCATCATCGTTACCCACAACCGTGTAACTATGCATGCAGCTAACGCTCTTTATGGTGTGGTCATGCAAGGCGATGGTATTTCCAAGCTTCTCAGTGTCAAAATTGATGAAATCCAGCAGTACGAAGAACCTGCACAGATGCAAACAGCTTAATAAACATTAACGAAACAGCCTTGACAAAAGGCTGTTTTTAGTATTAAATAATCAACTGCGATTCACGCAGTCAAGGAGAAAAATGCCAATTATTGTTGATGGTATCGAGATCGAAGGTGATCCAACGGTCGAAACCAATCTTTGGAAAGGAGGAAGTTCTGAAGAGTATGCAGAAAAGCTTGCTCACAGAATTCGCGGGTTCGGCTTTCTGGTCGAAATCGTGCCGGGAACGACGGTGGAGGGATATACCCTTCTGATGATCGGCGACAAGCAACACTCGCGTCTCGTGGCTCTCAGTCAAACGCGCGGCGTGATTCAGTTGTTGCCTGATGGTGGCACGGTACCAACTCTGGATCAAAGGCATCGCCTGTATCGGGGTATGACCTTCATGCGTCTCATCGGTGAGGGGCGGAAAGGTATCGCGGCAAAAATTTCGCTGTATAATCATCCGAATTGCCGCTTGGTGAATTATCGGCTTCAAACGCCGATCAGTCGGGGTAGCCAGCTTCAGCATTAGTTCTTTTAGGCCTTTTCTCTGTTGGGCCTACCAACGGAGAGCCGAGACTGACCCTCTCGGCGCTAGACTAACGCAGTATACCTGCCTGCCGGCAGGCAGGTTGACAAACACCACAAAATATACTATACTAGTCTCGCTCTCAAATTCGTCACAGTTTTTCAAAACTGTATTTATAAAACATTATGTTAATGATTCGTTTACAGCGCGTCGGCAAAAAGAAGCTCGCTTCTTACCGCCTCGTTATCTCAGAAAAAGCTCGCGATACACAAGATGTGTACCTCGAATTGCTCGGAACTTTCAACCCACACGCTAAAGAAAATGCTTTCCTCCCAAACGCTGAACGCATTACCTATTGGCTCAGTAAGGGTGCTCAAGCTTCCCCAACTATTCACAACTTGCTCGTTGGAGCTGGTATCGTGAAAGAAAAGAAGCAAAAAGCAGTTTTCCTTTCCAAAAAGCGCAGTGCAAAATTGGCTGAAAAGAAAAAAGCAGCAGCTCCGAAAGAAGCAGTTGCACCAGCAGCATAAAACCTATATACTAAAACGGCTATCCACTCGGGTGCCGTTTTTTAAATGCTTATGAAACTAGATAACCTTTCCTTTTTAGAAAAAAAACCTCGCGTTAAACAGGTAACGCTTCTTTCAATTCCACTTGATCTTGGTAAAGATAATATTGGTTGTGATGAAGGCCCGGCTCGTTTGCATGAATTGGGAATACAAAAAATGCTTAGTGACCAAGGTCTTGATGTCCACACAAAAGATATTACTTGTCCTACTCGTGCTACAGCAGACATTGGTGAAGTAACTATGAAATACGGGCAAGCTATTACCGACGTTGCAAATAGTGTTGCCCTAAAAGTTCAGGAAGAAATTAAAGCAAAGCGCACGGTCATCGCTCTTGGAGGCGACCATAGTTTGTCGCTTGGAACGATTAGTGGTGCTTCTGTGGCGGTAAAAGGGGATATCGGTCTTATTTGGATTGATGCGCATGGTGATATTAACACTCCAGACACCTCGCTTTCTGGAAATGTTCACGGTATGCCAGTCGCCGGCGTGCTCGGTATGGGCCCGAAAGAGTTAACAGATATTTTAAAACCAGGTCGTAAAGTTGATCCAAAAAACGTTGTCTATATTGGCCTAAAAGATTTAGACCAAGCTGAAATCGACATTATTCGGCAGAAAAAAATTACCACATTTACTGCGATGGATATCTCCCGTTTAGGTCTTGAGCCGGTTTTCAAAAAAATAGCCGCGCTTTCAAAGCGAGTAAAACATATTTGGGTTAGTCTTGATATCGATTCTATTGATGAGCAATATGCTCCGGCAACGCCTATGGTTAATAAAGGTGGTTTAACATTCCGAGAAATCGCTTCACTTACCAAATACATTGGAAAAACCTGCTCATTAGTAGGTGTTGATATCGTAGAGTTTGCTCCAGACCGTGATATTCATGATAAAACCGCGCAATTAATTTTTGAACTTGTATCAAATCTTGTTGGTGGCGAATATGGTTGGTACACGGCATACATGCAGCAAGAGGCGCAAAAGCAGGATGTTCGCAGCCGAGACTAAATTGACTTTTCGCAAAAAGTCCTCTATACTATTTTTGTATCGCAGTACTGGTGGCTGCTCGCGCAAGCGGGCTCTTCTCCACACCCGTCGACATGCTGCTCTTAAAGTAATGAATGAACCTATAAACAATTTACCTATATGGAACAAGATCAAAAATTCGTTGAAGAAGTTGTACGAGCAATCGTTAACAACCCAGCAGACGTAAAAACAACACGTATTATCGATGAACGCGGCGTTCTCATCACTCTCGATGTGAACCCAGCAGACATGGGCTACGTCATCGGCCGCCAAGGTCAGACAGCTCGCTCAATCCGCACTTTGCTCAAAATCGTTGGTGCCAAGAATAACGCTCGCGTTAACTTGAAAATCAATGAACCAGAAGGTGGCCGTGGTCCAAACCCACGCTCATCCATGATGGATACAAGTGCTCCTATCGACACAAGTGCTGTCGATAACCTCGAAATCTAAATTGATTCAAAACCACTCCCGATACTCTCGGGGGTGTTTTTTTTGTTTAAGCATGGAAGTGTCATCCCCGCGAAGGCGGGGATCCAGGATACCAACGTCACCGTG
>JBKJTY010000036.1:0-26382 GCA_046590235.1 Candidatus Magasanikiibacteriota bacterium
GATTTAAGCCAAGAAAAAGAAAAGTTTTTAATTTTGGATCGTCGTTATCCGCCACAGCGAACTACGAAGCTGGTAGATAAGAAGGTTTAAAAGTCGTCATTCTGAGGAATCGAAGAATCTTCCGCTTATACTGGTTGTGAGTTGAATAATAGGAAGATCCTTCGCTTTGCTCAGGATGACAATTCGTCATTAAGCCAAAGACAAATTTATTATTCACGAAGTTTGGTGTACGGACATAGAGACCTTATGGTCTTCAGCTCGTACATCATACTTCTTAAGAACACAATCTATGAACGTGAAACAATGGTCCATGCAATGGGCCGGACGAACCCTAACTGTAGAAACGGGTAAATTTGCGTTACAGGCAAACGCTTCCTGTACCGTACGTTATGGAGACACTGTGCTCCTCGCAACTGCTGTTATGAGTAAGAATACTCGTGACGGTATCGACTTTTTCCCGCTGATGGTCAACTTTGAAGAAAAGTTATACGCAGCAGGTAAAATCAAAGGTAGCCGCTTTATTAAGCGTGAAGGCCGCCCAACTGAAGACGCGATTTTGTCAGGTCGTTTAGTTGACCGTGCGATTCGCCCGCTCTTCAACCAAGATATGCGCAATGATGTGCAGGTTATTTTAACCGCACTTTCTTACGATGCTGAAAATGATCCGCAGATCCCAGCGTTGATTGCTGCTTCTATTGCATTATCTCTTTCAAATATTCCATGGGACGGTCCAATCGGCGGTGTCCGTGTCGGTCGTATCAATGGTGAATGGAAAATTAACCCAAGCTTTACAGAACGTGGTATTGGTGATGCTGATATCGTTGTTGCTGGTACTCCTGATAAAGTTATCATGGTAGAAGCTGGCTGTAGTGAAGTTCCAGAAGATGAAGTAGTGAAAGCAATGCAGATGGGTGCGAAGGAACTCGCTCCAGTTATTGAATTCATCAAAAAAATCCAGTCAGAAGCTGGTCAGACTAAACTTGATTTAAACACTAATCTTAGTGAAAAAGAAACTAAGCTTCGTGCAACTGAAAAACAAGTTAAAGAATTGGTTGCTAGCCACGTTGAAGATTGGATCTTTGATTCTATCAAAAAAGGTAAGGCAGAACGTGTTGCTGTTGTTGATCGTTTTGTAGTTGCTGTTAAAGAATTATTGGCTGCCCAAGAAGTTGAGGCTGATATTCAAAAAATTATTCTTGGTCGCGTAAAGATTTACGTTGAAGAATTTATCTCTGAACGCATTATCACCAAAGAACAGCGCCTTGATGGCCGTTCTCTGACTGATATCCGTCCTCTTTATAGTGAAACTGGTTTATTGCCGCGTACACACGGAACAGGTTTGTTCATGCGCGGTGACACTCAGGTGCTTTCTATCGTTACCCTTGGTGCTCCTGGCGACGTCCAGACACTTGATACTATGGAAGAAGAAGGTACAAAGCGTTACATGCACCACTATAGTGATACCCCTGCTACGTACGGTGAAGCTGGCCCTCTCCGCGGTCCAGGTAACCGCGCAATTGGTCACGGTGCTTTGGCTGAACGCGCTCTTGAGCCAGTTCTCCCTCCAGAATTAGATTTTCCATACGCTATGCGCGTGGTATCTGAAGTTTTTGGCTCTAACGGTTCAAGTTCAATGGCTTCAACCTGTGCTTCAACTTTAGCTCTTATGGATGCTGGTGTGCCAATTAAGAAAGCAGTTGCTGGTGTGGCAATGGGCTTGGCAACAGATGCGCAAGGCCGCTTTAAAGTTTTGACTGATTTACAGGATATTGAAGATGGTCCTGGTGGCATGGATTTCAAAATCACTGGTACTGTAGACGGTATTACTGCTATCCAAATGGATACTAAGACAACCGGTTTGAGTTGGGAAATTGTTAAACAAACATTTAGCCAATCTCGTGAAGCTCGCTTGAAGATTATTGAATCCATGAAAGCGGTTATCGCTGAACCTCGCAAGGATTTGTCACAATACGCTCCTCGTATCATTACTATTACTATCAACCCTGATAAGATTCGTGATGTTATCGGTCCAGGCGGTAAGATGATTAACAAGATTATTGCTGAAACAGGTGTTTCTATCGATATCGAAGATGATGGCCGCGTAAACGTTACCTCAAACGACGCTACAGGCATGCAGAAGGCTATTGAATGGATTAAACAGTTGACCCATGAAGTAACAGCCGGTGAACAGTACGAAGGTACTGTAGCCCGTTTGGAAGACTTTGGTGCATTTGTGAACATTCTTCCAGGCCAAGATGGTTTAGTACACGTTTCTGAAATCGCTTACGAACGTACTAACAAACCAAGTGATGTATTGAAGATTGGCGATAAGGTTAAAGTTCTTGTTAAAGAGATCGATAACCTCGGACGCGTTAATCTTAGTATGAAGGCATTACTTCCAAAACCAGAAGGATATGTTGAACGCCCTCCTATGGACCGAGCTCCACGCGGACCTCGACCAATGGGTGGTGGGGGACATGGACATGGTGGTGGACGGCCACGCTTCTAGTATATTTAAAGGAAAAGACACTCAAAAGAGTGTCTTTTTTGTTCACATGGACAAGGTGATTGATGTTTTTCGAGAGATGTGGTTAAATAGGCCGACAGTAATTAGCCGACGTGGTGAAATTGGTATACACGCCAGTCTTAGAAGCTGGTGGGGCAACCCGTGAGAGTTCGAGTCTCTCCGTCGGCACACATTATATATGGATGATAGTAGAATTTTCGCAGCCCAGCTGCGGCAGGACCTCCCAACCCTTGACCTTCATGGGTTATACCCAGCTGAGGCTCTAGATAAACTAGAAATTTTTTTATATAATGCATTTCAGAAAAAAGAATCAGCCGCAAAGATTATTTACGGTATCGGTACGGGACGACTTCAAAAAGCAATACTCGAAGTAGTCTGTAAGCACCCTTTGGTGCATGACGTCGTAGAACAATCAGGCTCTTGTGTCGTAGTATTTAGTTATTAATAATGTAACGTGACGTATGGCAATCACCACACTGACGATCGATGATCTCTATAGTGAAATTACAGAATTAGCTCGCGAAGAGGCAGTATCTGCACGCGAAGTTTGGAATGATTTAGTGGAAGAAGTGGTGGAAGGCCATGTTGATTTAGGTGAGCTTGATGCTGACCAAGATACACAAGGCATGAAAGAAATTTTACGCGCCAAATGGAATAATTTTAAAGATGAATTAGCTGAAGAAGAGGAAGCGGCTAAAAGTGAATTTGAAGTAGATACAACAACTGCAGCCCTGGAAGAAGAGAAAGAAGAAAAGGTAGAGGATGAAGATGAAGAGAAAGAAGAAAAAGGAAATACAATGGATAATTTTGGTAGTGACGAGGAATATTAAAAATAACGAAGGCAGCTGTGAAGCTGTCTTTTTTTATATGAATGAAAAAAGAAACTTTCTAAATAAACTTTTAGGGGCTTTTGAAAATCCTACTAAAAAATCTAGTGTTAACAAGGACACAGCTAATGAAATGCCATCTGTAGAATCCCGAAGGTCTTTTTTAAAGAAAGTCGCTGTCGGAGCTGCTGCTGTGGCTTTAAAGAGTGATTTTTTCCCTGATTCAGTAAGAGCGCAGTCTGCGCAAGAAAGAAATGAATCAACCCCAGAGAGCGCTGAATTTGAAGCGTTATATGAAGATCTCCAAAAATATAATGAGGAGGTGCAGAAAAAAAGCGGCGGCCTTTCCGGGCGCGGAATGAAAGACTTTGATACTATACGAGCAAATTTTTTATCAACTGATTTTCCTGGGAAATTACCACATATGTTTGCTTTAGCAAAACAGGTTGGTGACGCACAGCTTTTAAAAAATTTGGTCGGTATGTTGGGAAATTTTTCAGCACAAGGTCTTCTGTTTGCAGAAGCAAAAAAACAAACCGGCCTGCCTCTTCACGAGGTCATGGAGTTTAAAAAAAATTACTATTATTACGGAGCCAAGCTTTGTGATTTCAGTCCTGCGGTGGAAGATATTCAGGATAATGATATTGATCCGCGTTTGAATTTAGTTGAGGGGTTACCGTTTTCTAGTATGGTAGAAGGGGATATCGAAGATTATCCAGGTTGGGCTGACCCTGAAAGAAGGCAGGTTTTTAGGGATTTTGTTGCGAATGAAAAGATTCAAACATTGGCCAAGCAGGCTGATTTGACAATGGTGGAATATTTTTCACTTATTAAATCGGTTATTGATAACAGAGAAGGTTTTGTGATTTCTCCAGATGTTTTGACTAAATTAAAAGAGGTCACGTTGGAATTATTTGAAGAAAAAGCTACTGCGCGCCCACATGTGGGGCAGTCTGATGAGCTGGCTGCTCAATTGCTTTTAGAACAGCGCGATTTATTTATAAAGAAGTCTTTTTTAGGATCGCATACAAAACATTTTATCCAGTTTACAGGTTATGATAAACTGGAAAATGGTCAGATGTTATTTAATCCCCAAAAATGGGAGGACGTTGCTCGGGCTGCAGGTGTTGCGGAGGAGGCGATTGTTCGAGTTGACGCTGCTGATGAATATGATGATAGCATGAAGAAGAAATATATCCTTAGTCAGATTGGCGCATCAAGTGGTGATACGTTTGTTAGTTTTGCAATGCACGGTATAAAGGGTGGTGATGGTATGATGGTGAATAAATTTAATAAAAACTTTGCTTTTGTTTCTGATGAACATATTGCTTCTGCTCTTATTGATAGAGTTGATGCTACTAAAGATTATCAAACCTTATCGCAACTAACACTTTGTTTTGATTCATGTTTTAGTTATAACTTTTCTAAAAATATTATTGAGCGCATGCGAGAAATCTGGAAAACAAAAGGATATGAAGCTAAAGTTTCTTTTGAGAAAGTTAGTTTGCCAACTATTATTACTGTAGCTCAAGAAGGTTCGCCTGGTATTGCTAATCATACGTATGGCGAACTTTTACAACGTCAATTGGGTGGTATTATCAAAGATGGCGCCGTCACCGGTAAGCGATTATCACAAGTCGTTCAACCTATCGCGTATCCTATGAGTGATATGACTTTTTTTAATGGTCAGCAAGGTAAGTTGCTTGAATTTGGTGGAATAGAAAAGCCTGTTAAAAATGTTACGGTGTAATAATTTTCTCTAATTTTTTATTAGTAAAAGAGCTTTTAACAAAAGCTCTTTTTTTATCCCCAACTTATCCCCATAGCGACCCTTGACAGCACCACTATACTCCTGTACAATCGTGTTCACGATAAAACCTCCGAAACGGAGACCACGTCCACAAGACTCTGGAAGCATCGTATCGCTTGGACCTCTGGGTAAAAAAGTAGTTTGAAACACAACCTGTTTCCCATCTCACAATTTTACTCTGAATATCCAACGCGGTTTGTTCCAAAAGAACATCAACTTTAGAACCGCTTTGTGCGGTTCTATTTTTTTCCCCTGGTCGCCGAAGCTCTTCAAAAGAGCGAAGGAGACTTACAAGATATTAGCAGATGCCCCTGACCGAAGATTCGGTAGAAAGCATTTGGTTGTATCGGCTGTTGAACTTTGACAATCTATAACTATAGCAATCAGAATCAAATAGGGTATAGGAAATTTATTTTTTGGCGCAAGCTAAAAGATAGATCTACATCCAATTGCAATAAACTGATAAAACAAAGCAGAGAATCTCAAAAGTCAAATCAATGTAAGTAAAAAAAGCTACATGCAAAATTAAGCAAGCGAAGCGCTATTGAGCGTTTTCGTTGTGCGCAATTTCAACAAGGGCACATGGTGGATGCCTTGACACATAAAGACGAAGAAGGACGTTGTAGGGTGCGAAAAGTCTCGGGGAGCTCCCAAACAAGCTTTGATCCGGGAATATCCGAATGGGGAAACCCAGTGAGCTCTAAGCTCATTATCTTGAACTGAATACATAGGTTCTTGAAGAAAACCTAGGGAAGTGAAACATCTCAGTACCTAGAGGAAGAGAAATCGAAGAGATTCCCTTAGTAGTGGCGAGCGAAAAGGGAAAAGTCTAAATTATATTCATGTTGCTATCGCAAGAAGTTGGTCTTCGGATTAATTTTGAACGATAGCTTAAAGGGCAGGCCGTTGTGAATATAACGTTGTAAGATGTACGTGCCAGTTACCTGTTAGACTGGGTGGTAGAAGTGTTTTTAGCAGAATTGTTCTGGAAAGAACAACCAAAGATGGTAATAGTCCAGTACGCGAAAAAAACATGTATATCATAGTGTATATTCTTAAGTAGGGCGGGACTCGTGAAATTCCGTCTGAATCCAGGCCGACTATGGTCTAAGACTAAATACTTTATGTGATCGATAGTGGACAAGTACCACGAGGGAACGGTGAAAAGCAGCCCGTTGAGGGCGATGAAATAGTATCTGAAACCATGTGCTTACAAAGAGCGGGAGCCCGTAAGGGTGACCGTATTCCTATTGAAGAATGAGCCTGCGAGTGTGCTGTATGTCGTTGCTTAAACCCTTCTGGGGTGGAGGCATAGCGAAAGCGAGTCTTAACGGGCGTATATAATGGCATGCACATAACCCGAAACCGGGTGAGCTATCCATGACCAGGATGAACGTTTTCGAAAGAAAACGGGAGGTCCGAACACACGAGCCGTGCAACACTCGGTGATGAGTTGTGGATGGGAGAGAAATTCTAATCGAACTCGGTGATAGCTGGTTCTCCTCGAAATAGTTTTAGGACTAGCCTCGAGAGTTCCTACTGGTGGTAGAGCACTGGATGAGAATTGGGTCCTTCGGGATACCGTTTTCAATCAAACTCCGAATACCAGTAGCCATATCTCGGGAGTCAGACTGTGACGGCTAAGCGCCATAGTCAAAAGGGAAACAGCCCAGATCGCCAGCTAAGGTCCCTAAATCCATATTAAGTGTAAAAGGTAGTGTTAACTCTTATACAACCAGGAGGTTGGCTTAGAAGCAGCCATCCTTTAAAGAAAGCGTAACAGCTCACTGGTCAAGAGTTTTCGCGCCGAAAATGTATCGGGGCTCAAATATGGTACCGAAGCTGCGAACAATATCGCAAGATATTAGTGGTAGAGGAGCGTTCGTATCTGCACAGAAGTCCTAGGCGTGAGCCGGGATGGAGCGATACGAAGTGAGAATGCAGGCATGAGTAGCAAAAAGAAATGTGAGAATCATTTCCGTCGAAAATCCAAGGTTTCCTGGGCAACGAGAATCGACCCAGGGTTAGTCGACCCTAAGGCCAGGCCGAAAGGCGTAACCGATGGAAGAGCTGGTTAATATTCCAGCACTGCATACAGTTTGATTTAACGTGCACATCAGCAATCCTTTTTCGTGTTTTGAATATACACGTTTCGCAAGATGAAGACAAAACCTTCGGGTGGAGTCAACTAAAGGGGAGGTGGTGTCTAGAAAAGCGTTAAATCGTTAAGCTGTATGTAACCGTACCGTAAACCGACACAGGTAGATAAGTCGAGAAGACTAAGACGTATGAGAGAACCCTCGTTTAGGAACTCTGCAATACAGCGGCCGTAACTTCGGGATAAGGCCCGCCCATCGCAAGATGGGCTACAACAAAAGACGCACTGCGACTGTTTACCAAAAACACAGCTCCCTGCAAAAGCGCAAGCTGACGTATAGGGAGTGATGCCTGGCCAGTGTCAGAACGTTAAGGAGAGGAGTGCAAGCTCTGAACCGAAGCGCTGATGAACGCCGGCGGTAACTATAACCGTCCTAAGGTAGCGAAATTCCTTGTCGGGTGAGTTCCGACCTGCACGAATGGCATAACGATAGTGCGACTGTCTCAACGAGGGACTCAGTGAAATTGCAAGGGAGGTGAAGATGCCTCCTACCCGCAACTAGACGAAAAGACCCCGTGAAGCTTTACTACAATTTGCTATTGGTATACGGATAACTATGTTGAGCGTAGGTGGGAGCCGAAAGGCGCCAATGAGACACCACCCTTAGTTATCTGTATGCCTAATTTTCTCCCGTGAATCCGGGGGAGAAGACAGTGGCTGATGGGTAGTTTAACTGGGGCGGTTGCCTCCCAAAAAGTAACGGAGGCGTTTACAAAGGTAGGCTTAGCTCGGATGGAAATCGAGCTGGACGTGCAAACGCAAAAGCCTGCTTTACTGCAAGAGCTACAACTCGAGCAGTTGCGAAAGCAGAAGTTAGTGAACCGACCATCCTTCATAGGAAGGTGGAAGATCAACGGATAAAAGCTACTCCGGGGATAACAGGCTGATCGGGCCCGATAGTCCACATAGACGGCCCGGTTTGGCACCTTAATTTAATCGGGGTGCACAAACAGTAATGTTTTTCCTCATGTTTTTTCGTCAAAATTGTTTAACAATAATAGATAGCAATAGAAAGAGATCATAAAAATCGGCTTATAACGGAGAACCCGTCAGTGACTGACTAAAGTCACCCGGCAACCCCGTGGGAAGTCACCTGTTAACTGCAGGTTGACCCCGTAACGACTGACCCGAAAGGGGAGACTTACTCGCTTGCGAGTAGGTAAGACGCCGACTCTTATTACATAAAACTGAGATATTGCGGGTCACGACCGAAAGGTTCCGCTCACTATCCAGAATAAGAAGAAGATATAGTCTACCCCATATGAAAATATGGAACCATGTACGATGTCGGCTCATCGCATCCTGGGGCTGGAGAAGGTCCCAAGGGTTTGGCTGTTCGCCAATTAAAGCGGTACGCGAGCTGGGTTCAGAACGTCGTGAGACAGTTCGGTCTCCTATCTGTTGCGGGCGCAGAATGTTGAGAAGGCTCTTCCCTAGTACGAGAGGACCGGGAAGGATCGACCTCTAGTGTGCGAGTTGTTCCATCAGGAGCATTGCTCGGTAGCTACGTCGAGTACGGATAAACGCTGAAAGCATCTAAGCGTGAAGCCGTCTTCAAGATTAACATTCGTTATAGACTCCTTTTAGATGAAGAGGTTGATAGGTTCTATGTGTAAGTCCAGTAATGGATTGAGCAGAGGAATACTAATAAGTCGAGCGCATAACGGAAGCGCTAAGTAGAGCTTACTTAGCCAAAATTACATAGATTAATAGCAGTTGGGTAGAACCAATATCCTATTTGATCGTGATTGTTATAAAAAGAACCAGTGTCTAGGTGCCTTGAGCGAAAGGGTCACACCCGATCCCATCCCGAACTCGGCAGTTAAGCCTTTCAGCGCCCATGATAGCGTAATCGCGAAAGTAGGCCGGCGCCTGGACAGTGGTTCTTTTTAAATGGTTATAGATTTAAGAAATTCTTTATAAGAATTTGACCTTGAGCTAAGTATAATGTACTTAGTTTTTTTGTTTTTTGGTTAAATAGCCACTGTTCCCTTGACAAAATGAATAAATTTGGTTACTCTTACCTTTGTATTTCGTCTATCTTTTTTTGCGCTGCATTGAGCAGCTCAAATTAGGCAGGTGAACCTGCAGAAGGGGTCAGCAATGGCACGTTTAAAGCCAGAAAGTGAAACCTTCGACGCTACGAAACCTGTCGACGGCTCGCTTAGCTCCACCACCTCACATTCCCAACCCGGGTTTACGAAGCTGAATTGGGTTAGAGATTTAAGTGAGGAGTTAGGTATAACCCATTTTCCTGAGCCGCGTCTCAGTCCGGAGTTTGCTAAGAGGCGGATAGGAATTGATTGGGGTGGTCCAATAGCAATGATAAAAACTTTGGAGGGAATAAAGTATCCTCTAGAGCATTATCATTTAAGGCCGGAAATTGACGGTGCGATTGAAGGAATTAAAAAATTAGTTGAGATGTTTGGTGCTGAAAACATCTACATCATCCGGAATGCGTACGGTCCGAATGGTGAGAGAAATCAGCAAAAAGAAGCTCGAAAGTTAACAAAGCTCTGGTTCAAAACAAGAAATTTTTTTGAACGAACTGGAGTTTTGCCTGATCACGTTCTTTATCCTCGAACTCGTCAGGGGAAACAAAAGATCTGCGAACAGCTTGGTATTACTGATCTGGTTGATGATCGAGCTGAAGTGGCAAAATATCTCAAGAACACTCGATGGATTGTCTTCAGTCCAGAGGGTGGAGAGCTGGTTGAATTTTTGACCAGTGTACCAAGCAGCGTCATTGATCACATGATGCCAGTGATAAATTGGTCAGAGCTTGTCCAATTTTTCACAAACCCGTTATCGCTAGCTGTCGTGCGAAACGTGCGGGTATTGGCTATGAGTCGCAACAAGCAAACTTTGACTGAATTCGAGGCCGAGGCCAAAGGAGCAGAGAAGACATCAAAAAAAGGCAAGTGACATGCGCCGCGCGTGTCACAGGAGCCAAACAGTTTATCGCGCGGCTCCTACAATAAAAGCTCAGTCTCTGGGCTTTT
Organism: Candidatus Magasanikiibacteriota bacterium; assembly: GCA_046590235.1. Classification (GTDB taxonomy): domain Bacteria; phylum Patescibacteriota; class Patescibacteriia; order Magasanikbacterales; family GWA2-37-8; genus 2-02-FULL-45-10. Next base: position 10,325 of record JBKJTY010000036.1, read on the forward strand.
TTTGTTTCTTGACGCCTTTTGGTGCACGTGTTAGGGTACTTTATGATTATTTTATCTGATATGCAAAATTCTTTAGTCAAAAAAACTGCTGAATACGTCCGTAAACGTCTAGAAAATGAGGGTTCTGGGCATGACTGGGAGCATACACGACGTATCTGGGAGATGGCTAAAAGGCTGCAAAAGATCGAAGGTGGCAACCTGGAATTGGTTGAGCTCGCTTCACTTTTGCACTGTGCCGCCGAACATGATTTAAAAAAAGCTTCTAATGAAAATATTCGCTCGCTTACAATGCAAGGTGTTCTTGACGTTTTAGATATTAGTGAGGAATATAAAACTGAGATAATCACTATCGCACAGCAGTGTCGTTTTAAGGGTGATGACACTGAGCGTCCTACAACTCTAGAAGGTAAAATTGTTCAAGATGCTGATTGGTTGGAAGGGTTGGGCGCTATTGGTATTGCTAGAGGTTTTGCTGCAGGTGGTTACTTAGGTCGTCGCATTCATGATGCAAGAACTAAAGCAATGGTAAATGTTCCTAAAGAGGAGTATTTAAAACGTAAGCGGAGTGGTACGAGTATTAATTATTTTTACGAGAAGTCTTTGCGATTGCCAAAATTCTTAAATACAAAAACTGCCAAGCGTGTGGCAGTGAAACGTCTTCAATATCTTAAGAATTTTTTAGATCAGTTTATGAAAGAATGGGATGTGAATGATTTTGATGATGCGTTAAATGAGCCAATTGAGATATATGTTGGTGAAGATTCTGTTATAAAATAATAACTAAAAACAACCCAGAAATGGGTTGTTTTATATTTACCTGGAGTTCGCTTTTTTAGCCAACTCCAGGAGTAGTTTACTCCCTCCGATGAGTTGTTTTTGCTCTGTTGATACATCTGCTTCACCAACCTTCTACCTCTTCGATTTCTTTCCAGCTGTGCACGACCCTAACTCGTGACGGCTTTTGAAGGTGTCTTTCGATTGAAGTAATGGTGTAGTTGATGCCGTAGAGCCTCAACCGTCGGTCGTCTCGTGCCAGATTAAGATCGGCGTAGGCGACTTCGATTGCTTCGTGTACCTGGGGTTCGTCGTCGATGCAAAATGTTGCACCATGTCCGTCATTCAGTTTTCGGACGATCGGTCCCTTGGCTTCCCACTCACCGCACCAGATCACCGGGTTGGTGATGCCGATGAGTTCAAGTACATGTTGTTTTTTGAGCCAGGCGGTAAGCAGTTCCTTGCGGTTATTCAGCACCCTTGAGACTAAATGCATATTTTTTGTGCCGATTTTTTGCACAGCTTTCGCAAGTACGCGGATTGCCTCGGGATCTGGCTTTACCTCGACAATTTCGCTTTTCACCATGCCATGCGTGCCAGACGGTAGGATTACCCTACCAATGTCACACATGCCGACCTCTGTCTGTATCGTAGGAACCTCCTGGGTAAGGGTGAGCGATGCAGATCGCTGACGGTGGGTGTCAATAACTGACATGTCTTTTCTCATGTTGTGGGGGGGGTACTTACTACGCTACCTCCATCTGCTTTAGCTGTCAAGCGGGCCTAGTCCAAGCTGGATTATTGAATATTGTTGACGCATATGTGGTGTCATGTTATCCTCAAAGTAGCTTATGTCTTCACTTGTACAGAAAACTTCTGCCTACGTTAGAAAAAAAGTGTATAGTAATGCTTCGGGTAGTGATTGGTATCATCTCGAACGGGTTTTGTCATTAGCTAAACGAATACATAAGGTTGAAGGTGGTAATTTAGAGCTTATTGAGCTGGCAGTCCTTCTACATGATTTTCGAAGTTATAAAGAACAAAATTTTGATGAGAAGAAAGGGATGCTCGCATTATCTGGTATCATGGATATTTTAGAAATACCCGACAAAATGCAAAAAGATCTGCATGATATCGTTCTTCATAGTCAGTATTTAGGTGAAGAAACCAAAAGACCACATTCGTTAGAAGGAAAAATTGTTCAAGATGCGGATTGGCTGGATGCTCTCGGGGCCATTGGAATCGCTCGTACATTTGCAGCTGGCGGTAATATAAATCGAATGCTCCATGATCCACATAAGAAACCTCGCAAGTTCTTGAGCAAGGATGACTATTTGCACCGGAAGACTGATGGAACGAGTTTAAATTATTTTTATGAGAAATTGTTTAAACTACCCGCGCTTATGAACACCAGCACAGCCAAAGACATTGCTCGTGAGCGTGAGCAGTTTATTCGCCTCTATATCGCTGAATTTTTAGCCGAATGGAGTGGTAAAAAATAATGTATGTTTTTTTTAGATCCAAAGCAAAAAACTATTAAGAATCTTCTTGCGCCAGGCAAGGGAATACTTGCAGCTGATGAAAGTACTCAAACTATTGCAAAGCGTTTTGGTGAGTACGGCATTGAAAATAATGAGGAAAATAGGCGTGCTTACCGCGAATTACTATTTGCTGCACCTGGTATGGAGCAGTTTGTCAGTGGTGTAATCATGTTTGACGAGACGATCCGCCAAACAACTTCGAATGGTAAATTGTTTACAAAACTTTTGGCAGAGAAAGGTGTTATGGTTGGTATAAAAGTTGATGCTGGATTAACTCCTTTTTCTGAATCTGCGACAGAAAAGATTGCGCAAGGGCTCGATGGTCTTGAGGTTCGACTTGCTGAGTATTTTAAATTAGGAGCTCGTTTTGCAAAATGGCGCGCTGCCTTTACTATTGCTGAAGGAACACCATCTTTGCCTTGTATTGAAGGCAATGCCCGACGTTTGGCTTCGTACGCTTTGATGTGTCAGAAGGTAGGTATTGTACCTATCGTAGAGCCAGAGGTGCTTATGGACGGGGATCATACGATTGAACAGACACAGGAGACAACTCGGTTGGTGTTAGAAACAGTTTTTAAAATTTTACGTGAAGAAAAAGTCTCTTTAAAAAATATTCTTTTAAAGCCAAACATGGTATTACCAAGCGAAGAACTTTTAAAAGCTGAGCCAGACCAGGTGGCCATGCATACTTTGACTTGTTTTAAATCAGTAGTGCCTTCTGAAGTTCCTGGTATCGTATTTCTTTCAGGTGGTCAGAGTGAAGTCGAAGCATGTGCAAACCTTCAGGCGATTGCGATTCGCGCGCACGCGTATCCTTGGAAAATTACCTACTCGTATGGTCGAGCTTTGCAAAATGCAGCGCTAAGTACATGGAAGGGTAAATTGATAAATTTGACTGCGGCGCAGAATGCCTTTTTACATCGGGCAGCGCTAACTAGTTCAGCGCAGCGTGGGGCGTATGATCCTAAGGAAGAGGTTTTAACTGCATAATTTTGCTAATCTTTAACAAAATACCTGCTAAACAGGTATTTTGTTTTTTAAAAGTTGACAGCCATTATTGGTGTGTTATACTTTAAATAAGCCAAAATATGCTTACTACTATTCTAAAAAGTCTAGGTTTTTCTGACAAGGTGTGCACACTTTACTTGGCGCTTTTACGCTCGGGTCCTTCTTCGGTTAGAAAAGTGGCTGAGATAAGCGGTTTAAACCGAGGGGTGGTCTATGATGGCTTAAAAACTTTGCAAGAAGAAGGTTTGGTAGAATTCTATGAGAAGGAGAATAAGCAATATTTTGTTGCGACTCCGCCAGAAAAATTAGAAGAAGTTGCAATCAGCCGTACTAAGGAGTTAACTTTATTACAAAAACAAATTAAAGATGCTTTACCTGAGCTTAAGTCATTATATAACCAGGGTGGTGGCCAACCAGTTGCGCGTTATTTTGAAGCAAATCAGATAGCTCAAATTTTGGAAGACGTGCTGATTACTTGTGTAGAAAAGAAAGCGTCGGCATATCGAATTTATTCTACTGCTGGTATCCGTGAATACCTGTATGATACGTTTCCGACATTTAGTGATGCTCGCATTCTGAAAGGCATTGCTGTTAAGGTGATAGCAATTGGTGAGGGTGGAGAATTGCGGGGTTTAGATGAACGTAAATGGCTTAAAGAATCACCAGCAACGCCAACCTACATTATTATTTATCCTGGAAAAACTGCTTACATTTCACTTAATGCGCACAAGGAACCAATGGGGGTTGTGATTGAGAATGATGGTGTTAGCGAAACGCAGAAACTTATTTTTGATAGATTATGGCAAACCCTTTAGAACAAATTACAACCGTTATTTTTGATTTTGATAACACTTTGTACGATACTGAACGACGTAAAGAGTTCTTTTGGCAAATGGCTAGTGTGCACGGTTATAACCAAGTTGAGGCCTATCGGATTTATAATGAAGCCCGCTTAAGTGAGGAAAAAATTATTATTAGTCTGGATCGTTTTTTGGAGAGTTTGCAGAGCAATATTAAAAAAGATAAAAAGACATTTTTGGAAGATAAGGTAAACGATATAATAATTGAAATGGAAGAAGGAACTAATTTATTGCCCGGCGCGCGTGAATTAGTTGAGTGGTGCTTTGATCAGCATTTAGACTGCTATTTGCTTAGTCTGGGTGTTCGTGAATGGCAGGAGATGAAATTTCAGCAATCAACGCTAAGTGCTTATTTTCCACCTGAAAAGGTTGTTATTACCGATGATTTTAAACATGGAAAAAAGGATGCGATTGAACAACTATTTGGTGGTCGTTTTAAAGGTGAAAAGACGGTGCTGATTAACGATAAGCCTGATGAAACACGCGGTTTACTTATGGCTTTCTCCGGGATGCGTACTTTGCTACGTCGTGAAATTCGTGATGTTCGATACCGTGTGAAAGATTTTAAAAATATTGAAGAGAATTTTCCTGGTCGCGCAGCGTGGTCAGAAAGTTTAATTACATTGCAACAGTTACTTAGTAAAATGATTTAATATGGCTTCAGTTGGTTTTGTTATATTAGCAGCAGGGGATGGAAAACGCATGAAAACAGGTATTCCAAAAGTGATGAATCCGCTTAAAGGAGAGCCGCTTGTTTCGCATGTGGTCAAAGCAGTTGAAGGTGTTAATTTTGAGCGTAAGCCAGTCGTGATTGTTTGTGCGAACCATACGCTTGTGCAAGATTATTTAAAAGATCGTGCTGATTACGCAGTGCAAGAGAAACAGCTGGGAACAGCGCATGCAGTTGGTTGTGCTGAGTCGCTCCTTGCTGGAAAAACTGATAGCGTTGTGGTCTTGAATGGCGATATGCCGCTCGTTACCAGCGAGACGTTACGTCATTTGTCGCACATTCATACTGAATACAACGATACGGTCACCCTCATGACCGCTTCTGTGTCCGATTTTAACGATTGGCGTGCGCAGTTTGCTGACTTTGGTCGTATCAAGCGTGATGAGCATGGCAATATCATGGATATTGTCGAAAAGAAAGATGCGACACCAGAAGAATTGGCGATAACCGAACTCAACACCTCTTATTTTTGTTTCGATGCGAACTGGTTGTGGGAGAATATCAAGCAAGTGAAAAATGCGAATGCGCAACAAGAGTATTATTTGGTTGATTTAGTGCGAATTGCTCGTTCCCAAGGCAGGCGAATCGGTACGGTAGCGATTGATCCAAAAGAAGCGGTCGGGATTAATACGAAAGAACATTTAGACATTGCTCATGCTTTATGAGAGAGATTTTTACACCAGGCTTTTTTGGTAAAAAAAAATTTGAGAACTCTGAAAAATATCACGAAGAAGCTCTAACTAAGTCATCTAATAACAAAGATGTTACTGTCGAACAGCTTCGGGCTACTAATTTTGAACATATTAAGCATGCGCCAGAAGTGGTGGAAGAAACCAAAGAACACATCGAGGATGTTGTTCGGAGTTTTTATCCATTTGCGCTTGAGGAGTTGCAAAAAAGCGGTCTTGACACTACTCCAGAAAATTTGGAAAGAAATTATCTTCGCCAGGAAGATTTTTTGCGTCGCATTATTGTTAATTTTGATTCGCTCAGTAAATTTTCCAAAACACGGGCTTCGTACGATATTGAAAAACATCGTGTAGAAGTTAATTTTGGACATTTTTATTACGAAGATCCTTTTAGCAAAGAAGTAACACCGCTTAATAAGGTTTCCTTAATGAAAACCTTAGTGCATGAGTTTGTCCATTTCATGTCTGATCAAAAATTAGTTTTGCGAAAAGATGCGACAGCGGAGAGTGGTAAGAGTGGTTATTTTGAATATCAAAAGGATTATTTTGATAAGAAGTATCCCGACGCTGATTTTGTTTTTGTTAAAGATCATCACTTTTCGCAGCTTAACGAGGCGGTGACTGAAAAAGCTGCGCAGGAAATAGCGCAAAAGGTTGCTGGCGCGATGGGGTTTTCTGAAAAAGATGTGCCAAAAGATGCCTATGTGTTAGAACAGAAGATTCTTGATTATATTATCGACAAGTTGTCAGCCGTATCTGGTCTTAAGCCGGAGTTGCTTTGGCAGGGTTTTAAGGCTGGTTTATATTCTGGAAATGTTTTGAAAGATAAAAATGTTGTGCGGGCTCTGGAAGAATGTTTTGGTTCAGATTTCGTTCCTAACTTCTTAGGTGGTTTTTATGAGCGTAATGAACGTTTCCAGGCTATTCCTCAGGAAAAATTAATTTCAGATGTGGGCGCAAAAGAAGGGCGAGTCATTTTGGGTAAGTATGAAATGCCAGTGGAATCTTTGCAAAAGCGTTGGGAAGCATTTGGTTCTCAGAAAGTGAATAAAAAATAATATGTGCGGTATTGTTGGTTACATTGGAACTAAAGAAGCATTGCCAATCCTTGTTAAAGGTTTGCGTCGTTTGGAATACCGCGGTTATGATTCCGCAGGTGTTGCTGTGCTTGATGGTGATAAGCTTACACGCGTTCGTGCTACTGGCAAGATCGACAGCTTGGCAGAAAAGGTGAAGCTCGAACCGGTTGTTGGTCAAATTGGTATTGCGCATACCCGCTGGGCAACGCACGGTGGTGTAACTGAAGATAACGCTCATCCACACACGGATTGTTCTGGCGATATTGTTGTTGTGCATAATGGCATTATCGAAAATTACCGTGAGCTTAAAGCTACTTTTTTACAAGGTCATGAATTTCGTTCGCAAACTGATACGGAAATTTTAGCGCATTTGATTGAAAAATTTTATGATGGTGATTTGAGAGCTGCGGTACAAAAAACACTTGCTTTAGTGCGTGGTACATATGGTTTGGTGGTGCTTAATCGCCGTGAACAGAATAAATTAATTGTCGCTCGTCTCGGTAGCCCGCTCGTAATCGGCGTTGGAGAAGGTGAATACTACATTGCTTCAGACACATCCCCGATGTTGGCCTATACCCAAAAGGTTATTTTCCTTGACGATGGTGAAATGGCTGAGATTACTAAGGAAAAATTGGATATTGTTAATTTAAAAGACGAACAGGTTTTAAAAACAACTGAAGAAATTACCTGGAATGAAGCAGAAGCGCAAACAAACGGTTTTCCTCATTTTATGTTGAAGGAAATTTTTGACCAGCCAACAGTTATTAAGGATGCAATGCGCGGGCGCTTGGTGGGGCCTGAAGGCACAGCCCATCTTGGTGGTCTTAATATGACTGACGAACAAATGCAGGACATTAATCGCATTATCCTGATTGCTTGTGGTACGGCTTCTATTGCTACCATTGTTGGTAAGAATGCCTTTGAAAGATTAGCGGGAATTCCTACTGAAGTAGCGATCGCCAGTGAGTTCCGTTACAGTGACCCGATTATTGATAAGCATACACTTGTGTTTGGTGTGTCACAATCAGGTGAAACAGCGGATACACTTGCGGCTTTGCGTGAGGCAAAGCGTAAAGGAGCTTACGTTCGAGGTATAGTGAATGTAATCGGGTCAACGATTGCTCGCGAAACTGATGGCGGAACCTATATCCATGCTGGTCCTGAGCTCGCTGTGGCTTCGACCAAGGCCTATACCAACATGGTAACGGTACTTTTGATGTACGCGCTTCAATTCGGCCGTACACGACGTCTTACAGTCGCTACAGGGGAGCGAATAGTGAAAGCAATGCTTGAATTACCAGAAAAAATGACAGCAACCCTTGCGTTGAGTGACCAAATTAAACAATTAGTTGAAAAGTATAAGAATTATCGTGACTTTTTTTTCCTTGGTCGCGGTGTAAATTATCCTGTTGCCCTGGAAGGATCGCTTAAACTTAAAGAAATTAGTTATATCCATAGTGAAGCGTACCCTGGTGGTGAAATGAAACATGGGCCTATCGCGCTTTTATCTCCAGAGTTTCCGGTCTTTGCACTTCTGACGAAAAACCAATTGTATGATAAAATGCGCAGTAACATTGAAGAGATTCGTGCGCGTAAGGCACCGGTGATTGTCATTGCTACTGAAGGCGACGAGAGTATTAGAGAAATTGCCGATGATGTAATTTTTGTGCCGCCAACAATGGAAATATTGGAACCTCTTATCAACACAATCCCGCTTCAGCTGTTTGCGTATCATATGGCCGTGGCACTTGGTAAGGACGTTGATCGTCCACGAAATTTAGCTAAATCAGTAACTGTTGAATAATTATGAATTACCAAGCAATTATTTTTGATATGGACGGTACATTGATTGATAGTGAATTGCATTGGCATTCTGCAGAATTGTCATTTTTAAATAAATTTAATATTGAACTTACGCCCGAACATACCATGAAGATGACCGGTCGAAGTTTACGTGAGTCGGTCGCAATGGTTAAAGATGAGTATCGTCTTTCGGAAACGGTTGATGAATTGTTGGAGGCAAAGAATAAAGCCAGTGAATCGATTTATGTGCACCAGGCACAGGCTATGCCTGGTGCTCTAGAACTATTGAAGTGCGCTAAAGCATCAGGCCTTCGCCTTGCGATAGCATCGGGTTCTTCGCTTGAAAGAATTAAAATGATTGTTGATCGTTTAGGTTGGGGCGATTATTTTGATGAGCTGGTATCTACTGACCATGTAAATTATATTGGTAAGCCAGATCCTGCCATCTATCGCTATACTGTAGAAAAACTTGGTTTGCAACCATCCGACTGTGTTGTATTGGAGGATTCAGTAAATGGTGTGCGTTCGGCGAAAGGTGCTGGAGTGCCGTGTGTAGCAATTATTGAGCCTCGTTGGAGCAAAGGAGATTATTCTGAAGCGCAGTTACAAGTTAGCTCACTTGCCGACCAACATTTGTATAATTTTTTAGGTCTTTAATGTATGCAGACAAAGAATGTTGTCGTTGTTGGCGGTGGCAATGGTGCTGCGGTATCCATTTTAGCTCTCAAACGTCATTTAGAAAATTTTTCTATTGCTGCGGTAATTGCTATGAGTGATTCGGGTGGTTCTTCAGGTCGTTTGCGCAAAGAATTTGGTACGTTGCCAACCGGTGATATTTTACGCGGCATGCTCGCCATGTCACGTTATGATTATTTTACGTTGCGACAAATTTTTTATGAATCTCGGTATGAAGGTGTCGGTAAACTAGATAAGCATAACATGGGTAATATCTTTATTACCTTGGCCACCAAGTATTCAAAAGATTTCGTGTCCGTCTTAAATGCTATGCACCAATCGTTGGAATGTGTTGGATCGGTTTTTCCGATTACGCTTGGTTCTGCTGATTTATGTGCTGAACTAGAAAATGGTAAAGTGCTCTGTGGTGAAGATATGATTGACCGTCCTGAGGATAAGCACCATGGTACTTTGATTAAAAAAGTTTGGCTTGAGCCAAAAACAAAATTGTTTAAACCGGCCGAACAGGCTTTGGTAGAAGCGGACTATATTGTGCTCGGCCCAGGTAGTCTGTACACTAGTATTATACCTAATTTACTTGTAGGCGGTTTCGCTAAAGCTATTAAGAAAAGCAAGGCAAAATTAGTGTATGTTTTGGGTAATGGTTATGAGCTCAGAGGTGAAAATGGGCCGACAACGATGAGTGGATTTGTTGAGATTTTGCAGAAATATTTACCGCGTAAGATTGATTTGGTTATTTATAATACAGAGAATTTAGGTGGAAAAGAAAAGCGGTTTTATGAAGACAAGCATTGGGGTGTAGCGGTGCGGGATATTGAAAAGATTCAGCTTGAATATCATCTCATTGGACATGGATTTGAACGTGAAGGAGGAGGGTTAAGTAAAGAGAAACTCGGGGAGGCGTTTAAAGAATATCTTGTTTAACCTGTGTTATATGGATATTAGAAAAGAAGTTAAAAAAGAAGCGTTCTGCATTAAGTTCTTAGCAGAAGAGAGCGGAGTGGCGGTTGGACGTGCCTTTTTGTATTTATTATATAATGATTTGCATGAAGAACCGTTTGCTCTTATGGAAGACGTATTTGTTGATTCGGAATTTAGAGGTAAAGGCATAGGCGGACAGTTGATAGATGCTGCTTTGGCTGAAGCTAAGAAGCAAGGATGTTATAAAGTTATTTGTACTAGCCGTAATGCTAAAGAAGATTTGCATAAATGGTATGAGAAGAAAGGGTTTGTGAAACATGGGTTTGAGTTTAGGATAGATTTTAAATAGGCTTTATAAAAGTATACAAATTATTACTTCACTACCGTTCTTTTATTTATTACTACTGCGTAGTTCGTTTGTCACTTTCTTTATAACTAAAGGAAAGTAACCAAAGAAAGTTTCAGGGGAAAGTAAAACTCGCCTGCGGGCTCAGACATTACTTTCCCCCGAACCCCCGTTTTTTTGTGAACGGGTGTAATTGATTCTATGAATTTATACGAATTTGAGGGTAAACAATTGTTGGGTAAGTATGCGATTACAATTCCTAGAGGAATTGTGGTGAGGAGGGGTGATGATATTGGTGATGCATATTTGGGGCTTGGAATTAAGGATGTGGTGGTGAAGGCGCAGGTGCTTTCGGGTAAGCGGGGGAAAAATAATGGGATTATGTTTTGTTCTTCCGTTGTTGAAGTGAAAGCGGCTTGTGAGCAGTTGTTTGGTGCGACTATTCGCGGGCAGTATGTGGCGGCGGTGTTGATTGAGGAAAAGCTGTCGATTGCTGAGGAGCATTATTTATCGATTGTTTATAATACAAACTTAAAACAGCCGATGATAATTTATTGTAAGGAGGGCGGGATGGATATTGAGGATGTTGCCCCAGAAAAGATTATTAAAGTTACTTTAGATGCTCGACAGGAGAATAGTAGTTTGGGGATTCCTTATGCACAGGAGCTTTGGAAATGTTTTTCTTCCGAGGATACACGTCAGGTTGAAATTAATCCTTTGATAAAAACGACTGATGGCCGTTTTGTTGCGGCTGATGCAAAGATCGCGCTTGATGAAGATGCTTTTTATCGTCATGAAGATTGGAAAAATTTAGAGCCGCGCACTATGATGGGTCGATTGCCAACGGAGCGTGAAGTGGCGGTGAAAAAGATTGATGAAGGTGAGGGGTATTATCGTGGGACGGCAGGAAAGTATATTGAGATGGATGGCGATATCGCTATTTTGTTTTCCGGTGGTGGAGCGAGTATCGCTAATATGGATGCGCTTATCAAAGTTGGTTTGAAACCGGCGAACTATACGGAATATTCAGGTAATCCGCCGCGTGAAAAAGTATATCAATTAGCTAGAATTGTGCTTTCTAAACCTGGTTTGCGTGGTTTATGGATTGCGGGAGGTGTGGCTAATTTTACTAATATTGCGGAGACGTTTCATGGGATTGTTGATGCGCTTGATGAAATTAAGCCGGCGTATCCGATCGTTGTTCGTCGTGCTGGGCCGTTTGAAGAAGAAGGCATGCGATTGATGAAAGAATGTGCGGAACGAAATAATTTAAACATGCAATTTTTTGGGAAGGAAACATCGATGAGCGATACCGCCACCACACTTGCTGGACTTGTAAAATAATATGGAAGATTATAAGGCAAAAACAATTGCATCATATAACAAACATGCCGTATATCATGCGAAGCGGTTTTCTGGTTTGTTTGACACTACCAAACGAACCGAGTTCGATACTTTTTTAGAACTACTTCCAGGAAAGAAAATTTTAGATATCGGATGTGGTGCTGGAGAAAATGCTCGCTATTTTATTGAACAAGGTTTTGAGGTTGAACCTATTGATTTATCTGAGTCCATGGTATCGTTAAGTTTGAAGAACGGTATCAACGCCAAAGTTATGGATTTAGAAATGATGACATTTTCTCCTGAATCATTTGATGGTATTTGGGCTGTAACTTCATTGTTGCATGTTCCAAAAAAGAATATGCCTTCGGTTGTTAAACAATTGTATGCATTATTAAAGTCGCAGGGTATTTTGTACGTTTGTGTTAAGGAGGGTGAGGGTGAAGTTATGGTACCTGATCAAATGGATGAAACTGAACGTTTTTTTGCTTATTGGCATGCAGATGAATTACGTAATTTATTTGAATCACAATTTACCACGGTTAATTTCAAAAGAGAAATTGTTGGTTCCCGAACTTTTTTAATGTTTTTCTTCAAAAAGTAAATCACTACTATGTCTGAAAAAAATAAACAAGAAATAAAACAAACTTCTGAAATTGAAAAACCAAAAGATTTTTGGAGTCAGGAAGAGGTTGGATATGGTAGAAAATTTGGAAAGAGCTGGGGTTTTCCTGTTTTTGCTGGCGAGTGGCCAAAGACTGAACAAAATTATACTCGAAAGTTCGCGAGTGCTGATAATTACGGGCAAAGTAAAGCAATTATTATTGAAGGTGGTAAGACTACTATAGCAATTCCTCATTTTGAGAATGAGCCAGGCACTAATAGAAAAGAGAAGGTCATAAATGGTAGTGTTCACAACCAAACATTAGATGAAGCACATTTAGGCTCGCTGGCGCAATTTGTTAATACACATGATAATCCGACTGAGGTTGTAGAGAAGGCGAAAGTGCAACATGAAAAACGTAAAATGGGTAGTTTAGACCAATTGCAAACTGCTTTTGATCCTGAAAAAACGAGTGACGGTGTAAAACATTTTAGACAACGGTTTTGGCGGGCACTCGATCAACTTAATAATGGGTTATCAAATAGACTTGAAGTGGGTGTCAACAGTGCTTCCGATGCTTCTGTGCTTAATATTATTGAAATGGTACAGGATGCAAATAATACTGTGCTTATTATTCCAGATCAGCAGGGAGTAGCTAATGTAAAGCCACCCTCAGAACAAGCTGATTTATTAATTGTTGCTAAAACAGACTCTAAAGAAGTTTTACCGGATGAGCCGCAAAGTGCTTTAGGTAAATGGTTTAAAAAAACATTGGAACAGCCAGATGGTTTAGTGCGTTTAAAAACACGTTTACAAGAAATTCCAAATCGTCGCGCTCCGCTCCTTGAGCGTCTGTCCGAGGCTTATCCAGATGACGCTGAATTACAACCTTTGCGTGAAAAATTTAATGCAAAAGAATCACAAAAGAAGTCGCAAGCTGAGATGGTCGAAAAGCGTCATAAGCTTTCTGCATATATTAAAGAATATGAAGAATTGGCTGGACAGTTTGAAAAAAATAAAGGTGTTTTTTCTGCTTTATTTTCAGGTACTACAAGAGAAACAAACAAACGTGTTAAAGAATTTGTTTTGCCAGATGTAACTACTTTAAAAAATGCTAAAGAAGTTGATGTTGCACAGCATTTAATTCGTGAGATGATTGATTTATTGAAGCATGGTAAATAGTATGGGAATTTTACTGACAAAAGAGACCAAAGTTTTGATCCAGGGTATTACTGGTAAGGAGGGGCAGAAGGCCGTAAAGGCCATGAGTGATTATCATACACAAGTTGTATGTGGTGTGACGCCCAATAAAGGTGGGCAGGAAGTCGAAGGACGGCCGGTTTTTAACAGTGTAAAAGAGGCGCTTTCTGTCATTGCGAGTGAAGCGAAGCAATCCCTCGTTGGACAGACAAACCATGAGATTGCTTCGTCGTCTTCGACTTCTCGCAATGACAATTGGGTTAGTGCTATCTATGTGCCCCCTTTTGCGGCTAAAGCAGCAATTCTTGAAGCGATTGATAACAATATTCCGCTTGTTAATATTATTGTAGAGCGTATTCCGGTTAGAGATACAGCGTATTGTTTGGCTGCAGCTAAAGAAAAAAATATTCGTATTATTGGTCCGAGTTCATTAGGTTTTATTGTGCCTGGAATTGGTAGAATCGGTGTAGTCGGAGGTCCTTTGGTAAATGAAATTTTTCAAGCGGGTAGTGTTGGTGTTATTTCACGATCGGGTGGTATGACGAATGAACTATCATGGCAGATTCGCAAAGCTGGTCTTGGTCAAAGTGCAGCTGTCCATGTTGGTGGTGACCTTCTCATGGGTACAACATATGCAGATTTACTTCGATTGTTTGAAAAAGATCAGCAAACAAAAGTTGTTGCTCTTTTTGGTGAGCACGGCGGTAGCTATGAATTTGAAATTATTGAAGCTATTAAGAAGAAGGAATTTACAAAACCTCTAGCAATCTACATTGGTGGTAAATTTGCGAATCTTTTACCAGAAGGAATGAATGTTGGTCACGCTGGAGCGATTGTAGCTAAGGGGCAAGGTGCGGCAGAAAAGGAAGCGGCACTCAAAGAAGTGGGTGTAATGATTGCCGAGAGGTATGAAGACCTGGTAGAATTAGTAAAACCATATGCATAAGGCTGTTACCGTGGGTTGTTTTCTAGAGTATGAAGGTAAGTTTGTCATGCTCCAGCGTCAATCGCACAAATCGCAAGGGAATACCTGGGGTTTACCAGCTGGAAAAGTTGATGCTGGTGAATCATTTGAATCGGCGGTTTTACGTGAAATTTACGAGGAAACTGGTTATCAGGCGAAGCTGGAAGAATTAGAATTGTTGGGTGCTTGGGAGTTTATGCATGATAAGATGTATCTTTTTCCAGCATTTAAAATACGTTTAAAAAATTTTGTTACTATAAAAATAAATCCCGCAGAGCATAAAGATTTTCGTTGGTGCACACCAGAAGAGTGTTTTGCTCGACCAGATTTAATTAGCGGCATGCACCAATTGCTTCAATTGGTCGGTTATATACCTTATGAAAAATTGGATTAAAATTGCATTAGTAATTTTTATTTTCATTCCATCAGTCTCATCGGCTGCTAATGTTGGTTTTGTTCCATCTACCGGTGTTTGGTTTTCGACAACAACATTTGATGAAAACCAGTCCATTAAAGTGTATACGGTTGTCGTAAATAATGATTTTCCGTCACTTGATGGCACGGTTGGTTTTTACGATAACGATTCATTAATTGGTTCGGCTGATTTTAAGGCGTTGGCAAAGGAGTCCGCTAAACAATTAAGTATTAGTTGGGTCCCAAATCAAGGTGCACATACGGTGCAAGCTCGGTTTGTACGGGCTGACGCAGTGGATGCTCAAGGTAAAAAGACGGATGTTACTTTGACAGCTATTAACAATGTGTCAGGTATGCCGTTATCGGTTGGGTCTGCGACAATTTCTCCCGCTGTACAGACAAATGATGCAACCAAACCAAGTTTAGTAGTTGGAGCTGTGGCGGTTAATGTAGCTCAGGACGGGAAAAAGCTTTCGATGGCTCCGCAGACGGTGGTTGCTCCGAGCGTGGTTCCAAATGAAAGTAATGCTCCGGCGGATGACGTGTTTGCAAAAAATCACGACTTGCTAAATAAAGCGCAAGGTGTGGCAACTTCAATTACAACAACCGCAGGTAAAATTTCTGATGCTTACAATCAAACAAAATCAGTTATAGAACAGGGACAAGTATACTATGAAGCCGGTAAAGAGAAAATTATTGCCGCAGAACCTTATTTTACGAAAGCAAAAGAGTGGTGGCTCGTTTTAACAGAAAATAATGATCCTAAACGTATAGCGTTGGTAGGTTGTGTAATAATTTTTTTGTGGATTTTAACTAAACTATTCCGCCGTCGTCAACGTCGACGGGAGTACGATGATTTTGAATAATATGCAATGGAAAACAGCACTGACAACTATTGGTGAAGATGGTGAAGAGATTCGCGGCTATAAAACAATTGATTTAATCGAACATAAAAGTTTTGTTGAAAGCATTGTTCTTTTATGGACTGGTCGTTTACCTTCTAAAAATGAAGTAATAATGATCAACGCGCTTTTTACTGCAGCTATCGATCATGGAGCTGGTGCTCCGTCAGCAACAGTAGCCCGCAC
>JBKJTY010000011.1:0-50680 GCA_046590235.1 Candidatus Magasanikiibacteriota bacterium
CGCGAAGGCGGGAATCCAGGACACGGTACGTTGGTATCCTAGATTCCCGCCTTCGCGGGAATGACAATAATTTACCCCTATGAATATTGATAAAGTTGAAGAAATTGAAAAGCTCGATTCTAAAAACATGCTTGGCAGCTTAGAACTCCTTGGTGAGCAAATCAAACAGATAGTAATGCAAGCAGATTCAGTGCGTATCCCAAAGTCCTATGCAAATTGTACGAACATTGTTGTCTTAGGAATGGGTGGGTCAACACTCGGGTCACATATTATCAAAAGTGTTTTTGATGCTGAGCTTGAAGTGCCATTTGAAATCGTGAATGGTTACCAAGTTCCACAATTTGCTAATAAAAATACGCTTGTCCTTGTTTCCAGCTATTCTGGTACAACTGAAGAGCCGCTCCTAGCCATGCTTGAAGCAAAAAAACGTGGCTGTAAATTAATGGTTATAACTTCTGGTGGTGAATTGGCAAAGCGCGCAAAAAAACAGAAAATTCCAGCGCTACTCTTCACGACAATAAATAATCCTTGCGGCTCACCGCGCATGGGTCTTGGCTATTCCATCGTCGGGCAGATGATCATGTTTGCTCTCGCTGGATTTATCGATTTAGATGACCGCACATTGTTGCAGATTTTAAATACAATTACCCAAGCAGATCATGTATTTGGTGTAGATACCAAAGCAGTAAATAACCCAGCAAAACAAATCGCCCAAAAACTCGAGCACCGCAGTGTTTGGTATGTTGCTTCAGGTCATTTAGCTGGCAGTGTTCACACAGCTGCGAACCAGCTTAACGAAAATGCTAAGCATTTTGGTGGTTCATTTTTAATCCCGGAATTAAACCATCATTTAATTGAAGGTTTACAGTACCCAAAGACAAACGCAGAAAACTTGGCATTCATCATGATCGAATCAAAACTCTATGATAAGAAAGTACAGAAGCGTTTTGAGGTCACTAAAGAAGTGTTAAAGAAAAATAAAATCTTCTTCGCTGTCTATACTTGTGTCAGTAAAACTAAATTACATCAAGCAATGGAATGCTTAGTCTTAAGCAGTTATATTAGTTTTTACTTAGCGATGGTAGAAGAAATTGATCCGACAGCAATTCCGTTTGTCGATTTCTTAAAGAAAGAGCTTAAAAAATAAATAATATGGTTGAGCGTTACTCCCCGTATGGTTTAGAAGAGGACAAACGCATACAAGAAGCGTTTAAAAGCGATGAAGCTGAAAATGCTATTCGATTTCGTTTTGACAATGTCGCGCTCATGAAGAGGGAGAATGAAAAAAGTGATACGTTTGAACTAGTTAAAGAGTTGATGCCGTATTGTTCCAAAGTATTTTCGCAAAAAATCGCTATCAGAGTAGCTGGTTCCGAAGGTATTATGGGGAAAGGGTCAAATAGTTCGCATGGTGACTTTGATGAAATTAAAATTGAGGCAATGCACCAAAATATGGACGAAGCGCCTGATTATATTTTTCATGAATTAGGACACAGTCTTGAAAAAGTCATGAAAAAAGTTGCAAAAGAAAAAAACTTGTCATTACCAAAAGACACTACCCACCAATCGTGGGCAGATTTATGTGCGTGCTTCGTTCTGCGACCTGAAATGTTCGCGCGACACGCTGATATCTTAGTACAGGAAACGTTTAAATGCTTAGAAATAGTTTTTGAAAAAGCAGACTTGCCCGCGCTCCGTAAAAAAATTACGGAATTAGTAGAGCGGATAAAACAAAAAGAGATAGAAAATTATGTAAAAATTCGTGAACAAATACCAGCATTTGAACTGCCAGAATGGATGCAGGATGGGTATGTTTATAAACCTTTTACCGATAGAGGCTTTGAGGATTTATTACAACAGTCTGCGCAATTAGAAAAATAATGTATGGACGTTTCAGTAATTACGGTCACTTGGAACTCAGCTGGTAAAATCGCTGAACAAATTCGCTCTGTAGAGAAAGCGTTTGTTAAGCGTACCTATGAAGAGTTTGTGGTGGATAATGCGTCATCAGATGGCACTGCTGCTATGGTGGAAAGAGATTTTCCACTTGTTAAATTAATGTCTCAAGCACGTAATCGAGGGTTTGGTGCAGCAAATAACGAAGCTGCACGACGAGCGCAAGGGAAGTACTTATTATTTCTGAATCCAGATATGCGTTTGGAAGCGGGGAGTCTCGATAAAATCTGTGATTGGATGGATAACCGTCCAAAGGCGGGGATTGTCAGTTGTAAATTAGTAAATGAAAAAGGACAAGTAAATAAAGATGCGCTGCCTCGCCGATTTCCAACCTTAAAAGACCAACTAATAATTCTTTTAAAACTCCATCAT
The DNA here is from genome assembly GCA_046590235.1 of Candidatus Magasanikiibacteriota bacterium. Classification (GTDB taxonomy): domain Bacteria; phylum Patescibacteriota; class Patescibacteriia; order Magasanikbacterales; family GWA2-37-8; genus 2-02-FULL-45-10. The sequence goes on from JBKJTY010000011.1 coordinate 2,329, forward strand.
TTCTTCCCAAAATTACTTAACGATTATTTGTTTAGTGATTTCAATCCTGAAAAAGAACAAATGGTCGACAGTGTGCGCGGATCGTTCATGCTCATGCGCCGTGAAGTTTACCAACAGCTTGGCTGGGCTTTTGACCCTCGTTATTTTATTTGGTTTGAAGATGTTGATGTTTGCCGTGAAGTCTGGCGCCTCGATTACGCTGTCATGTACACGCCAATTATCAGCGCTGTAGATTATGTCGGCCAAAGCTTTAACCAACGCCCTTCTGTCTGGAAACAAAAACAATTTTCCGCGAGCATGCTCATCTACTTTAAGAAGTGGGGGCCAGGCTATGCGGCTTTCATGGTGGCCGTGGCGCGACCAATAGGTATTGCGCTCGTTTGGTTACATTCAAAATTTAAAAAATAAAGTTAGCAACGGTGTCATTCCCGCGAAGGCGGGAATCCAGGACACCCAACATCGTATCCTGGATCCCCGCCTTCGCGGGGATGACAAATTGGCGCAACCCAAGCAATTCACTATTATGTCTAAAGTAATCGTACAATTAGTCACTTGGAATGGCGCTGCGTATATCCCGTATCTTTTTGCATCGTTAAAAAATCAAACTTCCAAAGATTGGGAGTTATTTATTTTGGATAATAATTCCAGTGATAATACAGTTGCCGCAATTGACGAGGCCTTGAAAGATTTCCCAGTACCAACTCAATTTATAAAAGGTGAAGAAAATCTTGGTTTTGCAAAAGGCCACAATGTACTTTATAAAAAATCTACAGCGCCCTACGTTCTTCTACTCAACCAAGATGTGTACCTGACTAATGATTGTATTGCGTCGTTGGGATTATTCTTAGATGCTCATGATGACGTTTCAGCTGTGTCGCCACGTCTCATGCGCTGGCAATTTGATATTGCTGATAGCAACCTCCATAAGAGTTTTACCAACGACATCGACGCGATTGGTTTAAAAGTATTTCGTAATAGGCGTGTTATTGAACAGTACACCAAACAGTATTGGGGAAGCCTTTCCATGCAGCTACCTAAAGAGTTGGAAGTTTTTGGCGTCTCTGGAGCATTCCCAATGTATCGCAGAAGCACGGTAGACTCAGTGGCCTATGCTGATGGTGGTATTTTCGATGAATCCTACGTGGCATATAAAGAAGATATGGATTTAGCTTTTAGGTTGCAAGAAGCTGGTACAAGAGCTTACGTGCTTACCAATGTAGTAGCCTATCATGACCGCACCGGTGCAGGAGCGCTGGAACTCTCAGATCGCGCGGCTATAGCTAATAAACGAAAGCAGTCAAAATACGTGAGTTATCACAGCTACAAGAATCATCTTCGTACTTTGTATAAACATGAATACTGGCAGAACCTCCTCCTTGATCTTCCTTGGATTTTGTGGTATGAAATAAAGAAGTTTGGCTATTACTTTTTGCTCGACCGGGCCATTTTAAAAGGCTTAAAAGAGGTTTGGCAGGACAGAAAAAATTTGAATGAAAAAAGAAGTTTGATTAAAGCTAAGCGTGCCCTAAGCTGGAAAGCCATGCGCCGCTGGTGGACAGTATGACCGATATAAATATCGTATTTCTAAACTACTTCATGAAGGATGATATCCTCCATGCGGTCGAATCAGTTGTCAAAGATATTGCCAACTGTCCTTATAGCGTCCAAATCACTGTTGCTGATAACTCCGAAAATAAAGATGGCATGAAAGAAGCGCTTATAAAAAAGTTCCCACAAGTTAGTTATGTTAACTGCGGTTGTAACATTGGTTTTGGAAAGGGGAATACTGTTGGTTTTAAATCCTGGACAGCCCGATATTATTTCGCTTTAAATCCCGATACAGAAATTATTGAAAATAGCCGCACTATCGAACGTATCATTCGTTTCATGGATGAACACCCTAAGATTGGTGCAGTTGGTCCAAAACTTTTAAATCTCGACGGTTCACTTCAGTATACTTGTTTCCGTTTTGATTTCCGCTCAATCCTGATTAAACCGTTCAAACACATTAACTGGGATAAAAAATACGCCTTTGTTAAAAAACACGCCAACCGACTGCTCATGAAAGATTTTGATCATGCCAGCACTCGACCGGTAGATTGGGTCCTTGGTGCCGCGATTGTCGTGCGCCAAGAAGTGGTGAACGAAATTGGCTGGTTTGATGAGCGTTATTTCATGTATATGGAAGACGCTGACTGGTGCCACACCATGTGGGAGCACTCCTGGCCTGTCTATTATGTCCATGATATACTTGTCAAACATGCCCACGCCAGAGAATCCGCTAAGATTCCGGGTATTTTCAGGGCAATATTCAAAAATAAACTAGCTCGCATCCATGCCGCCAGCTGGCTTAAATATCTTTGGAAATGGCGGGGTAACCATAAATACTATGCACCACTCAGCTAAAAAGTGTGCGTGATGGTGTCATTCCCGCGAAGGCGGGAATCCAGGATACTCAACTATGCGACATAATGGAAAATATTACGTTTATATTATAGCTAGTGAGAAAAACGGTACGCTATACATTGGGGTAACCAACGACCTCATAAAAAGAGTTTTCGAACACAAGAATGGTAGTTATGAAGGTTTTTCAAAAGAAAATAAAGTAAGCAGTTTAGTTTATTACGAAGAGTTTAGGGAAATCGGTGATGCCATTACGCGTGAAAAACAACTTAAAAAATGGAACCGTGCTTGGAAATTACGTTTGATTGAAAAAAATAATTACGCTTGGCGTGACTTGTATAATGAATTAAATCCTTTATAATGTATCCTGGATTCCCGCCTTCGCGGGAATGACACAATTGTATGCACCACTCTCCTAAAGTCGCGATCATCTATTTATCATTCTATTCAGAACCGTATATTAACGACGTTGTTTCTGCTTTGAAAAAAATTACTTACCCAAAGGATAAGGTGGAGCTTATTATCGTTGATAATCCACATCCAAAATACGGTAGTTCAGTCCGCTACTTAGAGGAAAATGTTATGCCGCTTTCCGGTAGTGAATTGCCGCATGTAACACTTTTACCGCAGAAAGAAAATCTTGGTTTTGCTGGTGGAAATAATGTCGGTATCAAATGGGCGCTTGATAATGGTTTTGATTATATTTATTTACACAATAATGACGGCTTTGTCGCGGCAGATTTCCTTGAGCCGCTCGTTAAGGCTGTTCAAGAAGATGAGACGATCGGTGTTGTCCAGTCGCTTATCCTCATGCACCCAGAAACTGATCTCGTTAACACTGCGGGCAACAAATACCATTATCTTGGTATGGCATATTGCGGTGATTTCCGTGTTAATAAAAATGCACTCCAATTACCAGCTGTTAAAAAAGTTAATTATGCGAGTGGGGCAGGTTGTTTGCTCCGAGCAGATTTACTAAAAAAATATGGTCCATGGGATGAGGATTATTTCTTGTACCATGAAGATGTTGAGTATAGTTATCGTTTGAAAGCGGTTGGGTACAGTGCAGCGGTTGCTCGTGATTCAATTTTTTTTCATAAATATGCTTTTGGACGAACGGCACAAAAATTCTTCTTTATTGAACGAAATCGAGTCGGGGTCCTCTTAACTTTTTACAAATGGCCGACATTGGTACTTATCTTGCCAATGTTTATCATCCTTGAAATTGGTTTACTATTATTCTCTGTTAAGGGTCATTGGTTTACATCAAAAATTAAGGCATACTTCTATTGGTTGAACCCAGGCAATTGGTCCATGTGGGCTAAAAAGCGCGCCACTGTGCAAAACATGCGTACAGTTCCGGATAGCATGTTACTCTCTGACGCCGTGGGGGATGTTAACTTTAATGACAGTTCAGTAAAAAACCCATTGTTAACCTATATTGGCAACCCCCTTATGTCTATCTATTGGGCGGTTGTAAAACGATTATTATTTTGGTAGGGTACTAAAATTGTCATTCTGAGCGCAGCGAAGGATCTTCCTCTTAGTCAAATTACAGTAAAATGGATAATAGGAAGATCCTTCGGTTCCTCAGGATGACATCTATACACTTATATGCAAATCAAAAAAGCCATTTTAACGGGGGGTGGTCGGGCAACTCGTTTACGTCCGATTACAAGTACAATTAATAAGCACCTTATCCCATTGGCTAATAAGCCGATGATTTTTCACGCTATCGATAAAGCGGTGGAAGCAGGTGTGACAGAAATTTTCATCAATACTAATCCAGGTGAAACACAACTCCAAAAGGCCATCGGTGATGGAGGGCATTGGGGGATTAAAATTGAATTCTTTGAGCAAACTGGTGGTCCGCAAGGTATCGCACACGTGGTTAAGTGTGCGGAAAAGTTTATCGGCGGCGACCCGTTCATGTTCTACTTATCAGATAATATTACACTTGGCAGCTTAAGACCGCTCTTCGAGCAATTTGATAAAGAAAACCTCGATTGCATGTTGGCATTTGCGAAGGTGGCAGACCCGCAGCGTTTTGGTGTGCCAGTATTTTCTGAAAAAGGGGAATTGGTAGAAATGCTTGAAAAACCAAGTAATCCACCAAACAATTTTGCACAAACTGGTATTTATCTCTATAGCTCACCGGCATATTTTGAAGCCTTTGATCATATTAAAAAGAGTGTTCGTGGTGAATACGAAATTTCTGATATCAACACCTACTTATTAAAGAATAGTTTTAAAGTCGGTTGGAAAGAAATCACTGGTTTTTGGAAAGATACAGGTCAATCAAATGATTTACTCCTGACTAACAAGCTCCTTATGGACGAGCTCAATCTTGATCAGTTCAAGCGTCAGGGGACAGCCGACCCGGGAACGGTAATTGAAGGCAAGGTCCATTTCGGTGTTGGTACAACTATTGGTAAGAATGTTACTTTGCGTGGTCCAGTTCTCATTGGTGAAAACTGTAATTTAGAAAATTGCATTATTGGCCCTTATGTAGCACTTGGTAGCGGGTCAACTGTAAAAGAAGCTACGATTGAAGAGTCATTAATCTTTAATAATGCGACGATTACAAAAAAATTAAAATTAAAACAAAGTATTCTAGGTGAAAGCGTTTCCATTAAGGAAAAGCCAAGTGAAGAATCCGGTATGATTATCGGGGACTATACTTCAATGCACATCTAAAAATATAGTTAATTACAGTAAAGAAGGCCGCTCGGCCTTCTTTTTTAATGTGTAAGCAGAACTCCGCCGTAACGTCACTTAGTAATAAGATTTTAACCTTTTTATTTACACGATATGAATACTTTTTCTGCTACACTAACGATGATGGGGATGCAAATTGGTGCATTTTTACCACGTTTGCTTTCGGCTATAATCGTCTTAATTGTCGGTATCATCATTGCAGTTGCTTTAAGTAAAATAGTGGAGAAAATTTGTGATTACATTAAGTTGGACCAACATCTCTTATCCCCGGAATCACGTGCTGCGATGCAAAAGTATAATATTCGTTATACCTTCAAGGATGCGCTAGCAGCCATTGTACGTTGGTTTTTCTATTTAATTACACTTGTAGCTGTTTCCGATATTCTACAAATTACACAGCTTACTCAGTTCTTGCTCAGCGTCACCTATTATATTCCAAATGTTATCGTCGCCATTATTATTTTGGCCATCGGTATCTTTGCTGCACGTTTGGTTGGTGCCTTGGTTGATACCGCATTACGAGCTGCTCGAATGGGGGAGCGGACTGGACGGGTATTGTCAGGCCTTACACGAACAGCAATTATTATCTTCGCGGTCATGGCAGCATTGTTGCAACTTGGTATTGCTCCAAGCTTGATCCAAATCCTTTTTGCCGGTGTGGTTGTCATGTTGGCAATTGCCGGAGGTTTGGCCTTTGGTCTCGGTGGTAAAGATAAGGCGCATGAAATATTGGACGATGCCTCTCGCGAAATGACGGGCCCACAAGGAATGGCTAGTTAACAAATAAAAAAATCCAGGATACATATCCTGGATTTTTTTATTATTTCAATGCACCATGTAATGATGCAATAAAGTAGTGCGAGTGGGCCGTCGAGCTTGCGTTCGCTCGACGGCACCTCCCAAGGAAAGAACTAGTACGACCACCTGATCCCGAAAAATTCGGGTTCGAAGTTGATGATATACATCGCCACCGGTATTGCCACGGAAAGTGCTGCGCCGACAATGAGCACGGCCGCTTTGGTAAAGCCGGTGAAGCGACCCTTCGCCCCGAAGAACGTGGCGGCGCACATCCCGATCATGAGGAAGGTGCACATGAACGCGCCTGACTTGTCGAGGATAAACAGGTTGGTCACTGGCTCCTCAACGACTTCGGACTTGAACCGCTGGTTGAAGCGGGTGTCGTAAGGTTCCGTGGTGATCGGTGCCGACATGGGCGTGGCGGGGATCACGATCGTCTCCACCGGCGTGGGTGGGATAGGCGGCAAGATCTCCCTGATCTCCTGGCGCACTTGCTCGGTAGTAGTCGGTTTGGAAACGGTGTTCTTGGCCGTTTTAGGCTTAGCAACGATCTTTTTCTCGACTTTGCCGGTCTTTTTTGTCGTAACCGCCTTCTTGGCCGGCTTCTCGACCTTTTGCTGAACGACTTTCTTCACCGTTTCTTGCTTTTGACGCATTCGCCCCCCCCCGGAGTGTGTAAGATGGTAAAAGAGCTATTTTTACCGTAGCAAAGGCGGGAAGAGGCGTCAAGACGTTTAAAAACAAAACTCCACGTTGAATCGCGGAGTTTTGAAGTTGTGGCACATGGCCCTCGTTATGGCTACAAGTAATTATAGCTATAACGAGTAGGGGCCATGTGTGAGCGCCCCGTCGTCCCGGTTGGGGAAGGGGTAGTTATGGAACGATGCCGCTACCTTGCCTTTTTGACAGGGTATCAATCGCCTTGTCGATGTTCTTGTCGAGCAGGTTCAGCTCTTTCTGTGTGAGCGGTCGATTGCCTGTGTCGTCGTTGCTTGGAACAAGCTGCTTTAGTTTTTGAATCTCAGCTTGTGCGGCCAGAAGGGCTTCTTCAGCCGCTTTCTTCTCCTCCGCCAACTTGTCGAAGCTCTTGAGAGTTTCCTTGAACGACTTTGACGTCTCGGCGATCGAATCGGCCATTCGGACCATTCGTTCGTCAGTCATCTTTGAGTTGACCAGCCCCAGTCGGTCGGAGCTCTCTTCGCACTGCTTGTGGAGATCCCTCGCGTTGTGGATGTCTTGGATCATATCATGTTTGGATCCGAGGGGGTTTGACGTCAGGTCGACGTGCAGACCCATGAACACGAGCGCCATTTGGCACGAATCGGCGCTGAGATCCTTCTTGGGGTTGTTGCAGCCGAGCACGAACAGGGAAGCGAGCAGAACGATGGAAAGGCGCATTAGCCAATCCTTTCTGGCGGGGTTGCCGCCTGTGGTCGTACAGGGCTTGTACGTTGTTGATCGGTAGGATCAACACATGAGTGTACTTAAAAACTAGCTTTTTGTCAAGGCTTGTTAACCCCTGTTCAAATCAGCATTTTTCCTCTATACTAAAGCCATATACACTATTCTTTAACGTATGCTTAGCACAAAACAATATTTCGCGGAGGCAATCAAAAAAGAGGCTTCAGACGTACATTTGGTAGGTGATGAACTTCCAATGCTTCGTGTGGAAGGTGAGTTGGTTGTACTTGATGAGAAACCGCTTAAAAATAAAGAGCTGGAGACAGCTATTTTTGGATTGTTAAGTAAAGAGCAGATACAAAAATACCAAGAAGAATTAGAGCTTGATTTTGGCTACGAGCAAGACGGTGCTCGTTTCCGTATTAATTTGCATCAAGAACAAGAAAGAATCGGCATGACCGCGCGTCTTATTCCGCAAACTATCCCAACACCGGAAGATTTACGTTTTGAACCAGCCTTAAAAGATTTCACCAATCTTCTCGATGGTTTGGTTTTGATTACTGGTCCAACAGGCAGTGGTAAATCAACTACGATTGCTTCGATGATTGAAGAAATTAACAAGACCAGAAAATCACATATCGTAACTGTTGAAGATCCGATTGAGTTTGTTTTTGAAGATAAAAAATGTTTAATTGAACAACGAGAAGTAGGAACTGATACAAAATCATTTGCCAACGCACTTAAATATGTTTTGCGTCAGGATCCAAATATTATCTATGTAGGTGAAATGCGCGACCCCGAAACCATCGCAACAGTTTTGACCGCTGCAGAAACAGGTCATTTGGTTTTCTCCACTTTGCATACCTCCAGTGCAGCAGAAGCGATCGAACGTATCGTGGATGTCTTTGAGGGTTCAAAACAAAAACAAATTTTGATCCAGCTCTCTAGTGTTTTACGTGGTGTAGTGGCTCAGCAGTTGATCCCATCAAAAGATGGTGGTCGCGTGCCAGCACGTGAAATTCTCATTAACACATCTGGGGTTGCGAACTTGATACGTGAAAATTCCTCTAGCCAAATGAAGTCTGCTATTCAGACTGGCGGAAAAGACGGTATGGTCTCTATGGAAAACTCTATTAAACAATTACTCAAAGAAGGATGGATTACTGAGGAACAAGCCTCTAATCGAACGGGACGGGCTAAAAAGGCCTAATCAATTTATGAACAATCTTCCGAATCTATTTACGGTCATTAAAGATGTAAGTGAAAAAATGGACGCGCCTATCTATGTAGTTGGCGGATATGTCCGTGATGTTTTACTTAAAAAAGAATTAAAAAAAGACATTGATTTTGTTGTCGTTGGCAGCGGCCTAGTTTTTGCGAAGGCGCTCGATGAGGCGCTGAATAAAGAGGGGAGACTCATTGAGTTTCCAGATTTTGATACTGCGCGTTATTTGATATCACTCAATGATATTGCAGTGGGAGACGAGGGTGCGGAAGTGCTTGAGCTTGAATTCGCCGGTGCACGATCTGAAACCTACGATGAAAAATCACGCAAACCAAAAGTTAGTTCCGCGACACTTGAACAAGATTTATCTCGTCGTGATTTCACCGTAAACGCCATGGCAGTGCCGGTGGAAGTATTCGCAAAGAAAAAAGCTCCAGCTCTCACAACTGTAGTTAAAAATATTATTGATCCTTTTAACGGCCAAAAAGATTTGGCTGATTTAATTATCCGTACACCCCTTGATCCAAACATCACCTTTAGTGATGATCCGCTCCGCATGCTCCGCGCGGTCCGTTTTGCTGCCAAACTAAACGCTTCTATTGAGCCAAAAACACTTCAAGCGATTCATGACAACCGTGAACGCATGAAGATTATTTCAGCGGAACGCACCCAAGAAGAACTCTTCAAATTACTTGGTACTAAGATGCCGTCCATTGGTCTCGCACTGATGTTTCAGACGCACTTACTCGATGTAGTTTTGCCGGAAGTCTCAAATCTTGATGGTGTTGAAGAAATTTTTGGGCACCAACATAAAAATAATTTAACCCACTCCTTTAAAGTCGTTGATAACGTGGCAGAGCAGTCAAATAAAGTCTGGCTTCGTTTGGCAGGCCTTTTACACGATATTGGTAAGCCAGGGACAAAACAGTTTGTGGAAAAAATTGGTTGGACTTTCCATGGACATGAACATCTTGGTAAAAAAATGCTATACGCGATTGCTAAACGACTAAAGTTCTCAAAAGATTTAACTGATTACTTAGCTAAATTAATTCGCTGGCATCTGCAGCCGATCGCCCTAATGGATGATGGGATTACAGATTCTGCCGTTCGCCGTCTCATCGTAGCTCTTGGGATTGAAATCAACGATCTGCTTATTTTAGGACGTAGCGATATCACGACAGGTAATCCTTATAAAAAAGAAAAACGTCTCAAGAATTACGACTACCTAGAAAAACGCGTTGCAGAGGTAATTGAAACAGATAAAATGTTAGCCTTCCAGTCTCCGGTACGTGGTGAAGAAATTATGGAATTGTGCAAGTTAAAACCAGGTCCAACAGTTGGTAAAATTAAAACTGCCATTGAAGAAGCGATTTTGGATGGTATTATTCCGAATGAGTACGAACCGGCAAGAGCTTATTTCGAAAAGATAAAAGATTCCTATCTTGAAAAAGCAGCGGATTGGGAAAGACTTAGCTAGATTGACAATACCATACATCATCATTATAATTGAACATTCCTGACTATTTACATTATATATATGAAGAAAAAGATTATCATCAGTGCGATCGCCGTGCTGGTTGTCGGCGGAATTGGACTTAATAGTTATATAAAAGCTAATAAGCCCCCAGAATACGAAACAGTTACCGTTACTAAGGGTACTGTAAGACAAACGGTAGACGCCACGGGTAAGGTGCAATCAACTAACAATCTTAATTTACGATTTGAAGTTCCAGGTATCATTGCTACAGTAAATGTCCGTGAAGGTCAGGCAATTAAACGTGGGACAATCATTGCAAGCCTACGTCTGGCAGATCTCAATGCTTCTGTGGCGCAAGCTCAAGCAAACTTGAATCTTAAATTAGCTGGTGCGACCGAACAAGATAAATTATATTACAAAGCAGCGCTAGATTCAGCAAAAGCTTCTTTAGAGCAGGTTGAAAATGGTACAAGCTTAATTACAACACAAGCATACGAGAATTTGGTAACTACACTACAAGCTGGCAGTCCAAAACTCGACGATGCTTTAACACAAGCTGATAACATTTTAGGTATTGATAACGCAGCTGCAAATGAAGGTTTTCGAACAATATTATCAAGTCTCGATTCTTCAAAAATTGGCCTGGCTACCATTCGTTATCCAATTGCTAAGAATGACAATATAAATGTGCGCGTTAAAGCTGCTGCACTTACACCTCAATCAAATTTTGGTGATATTGATGCTGGCGCAACCCTTGGATTAAAAGCCTTACAAAGTATGAATGAACTTTTGATTGCGGTATCAGATGTTTTGCGAGCTACTCCACCGCAAGGTTCGTTAACACAAGCTACACTTGATGCAAAAAAATCCACAATCGAAACAACCAGAACTACCATTAACACGCAATATGCTGCCTTGCTTGGGAAAAAGCAAGCTATTGATTCTTCTAAAACGACTTTAGCCCAAAAGCAAGCAGCATACGATCAGGCGCTAGCGAATTATCAAAGTAAGATTCTTCCACCACGAGAAGTCGATGTTGCATCGTATCGCGCTGCTTTATCACAAGCTATTGCGAGTCGTAACAAAGCAATTATCATTGCCCCAATTGACGGTGTAGTTACTAAATTAAACAGCAAAATTGGCGAAACAGTTTCCGGCGCTGACACGATTGTTCAGCTTTTAGCTCCGCAGTATCAGATTGAAGTAGATATTCCTGAAACAGATGTGTCCAAAATAAAATTGGATGATTCCGTAGTGATCACATTAGATGCATTTGGTGATGACGTGAAATTAAGTGGCAAAGTAGTTGATATTGAACCAGGTGCAACTGAAGTACAGGATGTTGTTTACTATAAAGTTACTGTTAGCTTGAATACTGATAACAAACCAGTAAAACCAGGTATGACAGCAAACATTGCCGTAAATACGGTAGAAAAAGAAAACACATTGGCTATTCCGCTCCGCACTGTCCGCACTCGCGAAGACGGTACGAAGTATGTTCGTATACTCGAAAATAACCAAGAAAAAGAAGTGACCGTAAAACTTGGCTTCAGAGCTGATGAAGGAAAGGTTGAAATTACAGAAGGTTTACAAGAAGGCCAGCAAGTTATTATCTCAGTTAAATAAGCTGCGTTTTTATGTCGCTTGTCACGCTTACGAACGTAATGAAAGAGTATAAAAATGAGGAGATAGTTACTTCCGTTTTGGGTGGTGTTTCTTTTACGATTGAAAAAGGGGATTTCATTTCCATCATGGGTCCATCAGGTTCTGGTAAATCAACCTTGATGCACATACTCGGTTTCCTTGATACGCTCACCACGGGAAAATATATTTTTGAAGGCCGTGATGTTAGTGGTTTGACGGATGACCAGCTTGCGTTAATGCGTGGCAATAAAGTAGGGTTCGTCTTTCAGGCGTTCAACCTCTTGCCGCGTATGAGCGCACTTGAAAATGTTATGCTGCCACTCATGTACAGCACTATGCCAAAAGCAGAACGCCAAACGCGCGCTAAAGACCTTTTGGTATCTGTCGGTCTAAGTCATCGTTTAGGTCATACTCCTAACCAATTATCCGGCGGTGAAAAACAACGTGTCGCCATTGCACGTGCCCTGGTAAATAATCCGGAAGTTATTTTTGCCGATGAACCGACTGGTAACCTTGATTCTAAATCAGGCTTGCAGGTTATGAAAATTCTACAAAAGTTAAATGATGAAGGTCATACTATTATCCTCGTTACACACGAACGTTACACTGCTGAACACGCCAAACGCATTCTTTCCATACGCGATGGTTTAATCACTAAAGACGAAGTGATCACTAATCGTCAGATTGCGGCTGCAAAAGAAGAGCTGACAAAATAAGCTATGCAAATTATTGAAAATATTCAGCAAGCCTGGAATATTTTAGTTCGCAATAAAGTGCGGTCCTTTTTGACGATGCTCGGTATTATTATTGGTGTTATGTCGGTCGTGGTTATCATGTCTGTTGGTGCCGGCGCGCAGGGGTTGGTTTTGAACCAGGTGAAAAGCTTGGGGTCTAACCTAGTTGGTATTTTGCCGGGCAAGTCTGATGATAACGGACCACCTGCGGCAGTGTTTGGTATTGTGGTAACTACCTTAACGGATGATGATGCTAGCGAAATGTTAAAAAGTGGTTTTGATCATGTCGTGTCTGTCAGTTCGTATGTCCGTGGCGCGAGCACGATGTCCGCCAATGACACAGAAACCGATTCAAGCTATGTCGGTGTCTCCGCCAGTTATCCAGAAGTTGAAGATGTATCTCTGCTCGATGGTCGTTTTTTTGATGAAGAAGAAAATCGGGGGATCGCTAAAGTCGCGGTGCTTGGCTACGGTGTAGCTAAAGATTTATTCGGCGACGAGAGTCCGCTCGGTAAAGAAATTAAAATTAAACGAACGCCGTTTCGTATTATCGGCGTTGTTACCGAACGTGGGGTCAGCGGTTTTCAAAACCAGGATGACCAGGTCTTTGTTCCGGTCAGCACCGCTCAGAAATTATTGCTCGGTATTAATTATGTTAATTTTATCCGCGTAAAAATCGACGAAGCCCAGAATGTTGACCCAACCGTTGAGCAGATAAAAGACTATTTGCGCGTCCGCCACGATATTGATACACAGGAAAATGATGACTTTTCAGTCCGCTCCAGTAACCAGGGTCTGGAAGCGCTCACGTCGATCACCGATGCCTTAAAATTCTTCCTCGCAGCCATCGCGGCAATTTCTTTGCTGGTTGGCGGTATCGGTATTATGAATATCATGCTTGCGGCTGTGGAAGAGCGAACAAAAGAAATTGGTTTACGCAAAGCTGTTGGCGCTACCAACGCTAATATCATTATCCAATTTTTAATTGAGACTGTAACGATTACCCTGCTTGGTGGCGTTATAGGGATTGTGCTCGGATCAATTATTTCCGTGGTCGTCGCTGTGGTGGCGCGTAGCCAGGGCTATACATGGGATTTGGTTATTACGCCAGGATCAATTATTCTTGGTTGTTCCGTCTCTATTGCTATTGGCTTACTCTTCGGCATCACACCAGCGCGCCATGCCAGCCGTTTAAGTCCTATTGAAGCGCTTCGTTATGAATAAATTTAAAGCGTTATTACTCTCCAGTATTGAACTCGCCTATGGTGCTTTGTTGCGCCAGCGTTCCCGCACTATCTTAACCATGCTCGCAATTGCTATCGGTGTTGGCGCGGTCGTTACCATCAACGCTGCTGGTGTCGGTGTGCAGAAATTCGTGCTTGGCCAGTTAGATGTTTTTGGCGCGGATACATTTTATATAGAAACACGCGTACCAACTTCTAAGCGAAACGGTGGTGGAACAGGAGATGTTGGTATCACCATCACCAGCATGAAACAAAAAGATGTCGATGCGATGATGAAACACCCAAACGTCATGGCAGCCTTTGGCGCTGTGAATGGACAGGAAGCAGTGAGTTATCAGGGGCAAATTAAAAAAATTATGTTAATGGGCCGCGGCGCGGCTTTGCCTGAGGTGGAAAAAGCAGCTATTGCCGCCGGCCGTTTTTATACGCAGGATGAAGAAGATTCATTATCAAACGTAGTTGTTTTGGGTTCTAAAGCAAAAGAAAAATTATTTGGCGATGACAACGCGCTGGAAAAAAATATTTATATCAAAGGAAAAACTTTCCGGGTCGTTGGTGTCATGGCCGAGCGCGGTTCGGCTTTTTTCCTGGATATGGACAACGTCTTGTTTTTGCCGACAAAAACCATGCAGAAGAAATTGCTCGGTATTGATTACTTTCAGTCTATTCAAGGTAAGTTTATTGATGGCAGCAAATCCGAAACTACTGCCGAAGATATTCGAGAAATACTCCGTGAAAATCGCGGTACAACTAATCCAGAAAAAGATGATTTCCAGGTTAATACTACAGCTGACGCGCAGGAAACCCTCACAACTATTACAGGTGGTTTAACACTACTTCTTATCGCGCTCGTCTGCATTTCTCTGATTGTCGGGGGCGTGGGTATCATGAATATTATGTACGTGTCTGTTGCGGAGCGCACGTTTGAAATCGGTTTACGTAAATCACTCGGGGCCACCAAGCAGGCCATTCTCTGGCAATTTTTAGCTGAAGCAGTTTTGATTACGATCGGCGGTGGTATCGTCGGTATTATCGGTGGCGCGCTGATGGCATTCCTCATCTATGTGACGGCAACATCTTTTGGTTTTAAGTGGATTTACTCGATTACCTTTGGGTCAATTTTCCTCTCGGTTGGTTTTTCAGCCACTATTGGTTTTATCTTCGGTTTGTATCCGGCGCGACAAGCCTCCAACCTGAATCCGATCGATGCGCTTCGAAAAGAATAACAAAAAAGAGACTCATCTGAGTCTCTTTTTTAAACTGCTGGCCTCGTGATACTAAGGACAATAGTTTGAGGGTCGGGCGCGTCAGTCGTGGTGACTGACGCGCCCTTCCGGTTGAAAGATCAATTACATGATCGGGAGGGTCGGCCTGCGACGCTCTGACTCGGGCACAGGTCCTGCGATGGGGCCTCTGGCGAGTCGGTCGAGCCGATGGTATTCGTAGTGCCTGTTGACCACGACGACGACCTTCACGACAGCGAGGATCACACCAACGGACCAGAGTCCGATGTTCATGACATCTGGCCGAACGGAAAAGATCCAGTGCAGGAAAATATCCACCAGGAACGTCAGAATAATTCCCCAGACGATCCAGAACGCGGTGGGCTTACCAAACGCCTTGTTGGTACGCATGCGAACCTTCTTTCGGTCTCCGTCTGCCAGGCAAACGGGATGGAAGGGGGCGGTGAGGACTTACGCAGCGATGTCCACTGGACATCTTGGAGTACACCCGGGTGGGTATATCCTTTAGCACCTCATGCCTTGTTTCAAGCCTATAGTATTAGCTTGCGCAAAATTTATACTATCTGAAATACAAACTTTATGCAAGTTAACGGATAAGTATAGCATAAAAACGGCCTTTTGTCAAGGATAACTGAAGATTAGCTTAAATTAAGCTGAAAAACAAAAAACCGCAGAAATATGCGGTTTTTTTGCGAATCATCGCCACCAGGCTGGTTACTAGGGTAGTAAACAACATGGTAGGTAAGCGACGATGTATTGTGCCCCCTTTCCACCGTACAATGAACGTTACGCAGCGCGCTTCTCCTCAGGAACATTAGCATGGTTGGTCAGGAAATCAGTTGCCCAGGTATGCATCTCAGGTGTCCAGATCTCGTCGAAACCGGGGATTTTCTTGGCATAGTGCGCCATCTCGTCGATCTGCTTGCGAAGCACGTGGGTCAGGATGACCTCGTCTCCATGCACCACGAACGATTCTGAGGCGTACTTGATGTAGTCGAGCCGTTCAAGCGCCGCAAAGATCAGAGCTTCATGCGAGTACTTCTCCTTCAGGGCGTTCATTACTACTCGTGCATCGTCCGGGAAAAGGTGATTGTCCCCCAGGCAGAACTGGAGAAGAAACGCTGCTTCGAGTCGTTCGCGAACGTCATCATCCAAATCCTGGATGCGTCGACGAAAGCCTAGAAACTCTTGGACGTCGATCTCTTGCCGCTTGTTGATAAACGGCGTGTCGTGACCGATCTCGCCCTCACCAATGTCATGCAAGTGAATGCAGGACAGGATAAGCTCATTATCGAGCTTTGGAAAGTGCCACTGGAGCTTTGGCAAAGCGGTCATGGCAAGAAACATGAACGCGTACGTGTGCTCCAGGTTGGTCTGCCCGCGGAGTGCCTGGTTACGAGCCCGATGATTTCCCCAGCGGAAAACCTTGGTAAGACTCGTCTGAAAATGTGTCCAGACGCCGAGAAGGGCAAGGAACGATTTCGTCATGTTGTTCTCCTTTCGGGAGAGTGTGGGTGGGATTGCGTTAGCAGACTATCAGTTTACCGCTACTTTGACAAGTTAAAAATAAAAACACGCCCAAAGGCGCATCTTTATAATTGGCTTTCATCGCCACCACGCTTATCACTATTTATTAGTGAGAAGCATGGTAAGGAGGCGACGAAGATTATTCGTTTCCACCAAACCATTCTCGTGCCGTTTAGATTAAGCGGCGACGATCTCAAGCTTTTCGGGCGGAATGTCCTTGTGTTCGTCGAGGAACTTGAGCGAACGGATCCGCTCATCGTGGGTCCAGATCGTGGCGGACTGGTCGCAGCTCTTTGCGAGCTTATCGAGCTCCGGCAACAAGTTCCGGAGCACATGCACATGCATCGTGCGCGCTTCGTAGAGCGTGTCCATGTCAGCGGCGTAGCAAACCGCTTGGTAGGCCTCGATGGTTTTGAAAACCAGCGCTGCCGTGCGATAGTGCGCGTGCTGCTGCATGTGTCCCTGCATGATCTCCTTGGCCGAATCAGGAAAGTTCTGGGGCATGTTGACGCTGAGCGGCAAGAGGTAGTAACTCTCAAGACGCGCTCGATCGTCCTTGGGCAAGCCTTCGGTCAGCTCGAGGAAGGCGTTGTACTCGTTCAGGTCGTGTTCAGGCGTACGGTCACGGTGGGGGATGTCCCGGCCCTCACCCACGTCCTTGGCGTAGATGTGCTGGCCGAGGTAGTGCATCGCGAGCGACTTGAGGACGATGTCGCCGCTCACGATGTTCGTCCGGTTAACGCGCTCGAGAATGGGTACTGCCATGATGAGGAGCTGGCCGACATGTTCGGCCACTGACTGCGGTTGCAGATCGTACAGATCCGTATAATTACTCCACCGAAAAACTCGGCTGAGCCGTTCGCGTGCCCAACGCATCTTCCGTGTCTCTGACAACATGTGTACCTCCGTAGTGCGGTTGTGGGTGGGAAAACTGGCCGTAGTTTAGTCCCATTAGTAGCGGCTGTCAACAGGTTGTCAGGTGTATAAACCTATGCTAGAGTAAGGCCACTATGTCCGACACGCAAGTTATCAAAGACCGCCTCGATATTGTCCAAATTATTGGCGAATACATCACTGTCAAAAAGGCGGGCACGAATTGGAAAGCAAACTGTCCGTTCCATCACGAAAAAAGCCCCTCCTTTATGGTGCACCAGGATAAACAAATCTGGCATTGTTTTGGTTGTGGCAAAGGCGGCGATGTATTTTCTTTTGTCCAAGAAATTGAAGGCATGGATTTTCCGGAAGTATTAAAATTACTTGCTAAACGCGCTGGTGTTGAGATTGCTGCGTATAAATCTGATGGAGATAACGGACTTCGAGCACGATTGTTAGAAATTAATTCTACTGCTGCCTATTTTTTTCATCACATGCTCCTTGAAATGGAAGCATCAAAAGCTGCTCGCGACTATTTAGAACGACGCCAAGTTAAACCGGAAACAATTAAGGACTGGCAAATTGGTTTTGTTCCAGACCAGTGGGAACTTCTCACAAAATATTTAGTTAAAAAAGGATACGCCCTCGAAGACATGGTAACGGCTGGCCTCACTATCAAACGTGAAGGTGCTGATGTGCAAACGGGCAAAGGTTATTACGATCGTTTTCGTGGCCGTGTTATGTTTCCAATTTCAGATGCGCACGGAAACATCGTGGGCTTCACGGGTCGCGTATTAGTTGAGACAGAAACATCGGGCGGTAAATATGTAAATACACCGCAATCACCGCTGTACGACAAGTCTAGAGTCTTGTACGGCATACACAAAGCAAAGACAGCAATCAAATCCAAAGATCTTGCCGTGCTGGTAGAAGGCCAAATGGATGTGGTTGCTTGTCATCAGGCAGGGATGACTAATGTTGTTGCTGCTTCGGGCACCGCTCTAACTGCCGAACAAATTAAATTATTAAAACGATATACACCAAACATTGCAATGGCCTTTGACGCGGACGCTGCAGGGCAAAATGCTGGCAAGCGTGGTATTGGAATTGCTATGGAAGAGGGGATGAATATTCGTGTTATTCAAATCCCACCAGGTTTTGCAAAAGATGCTGATGAATGTTTGAAAAAAGATTCGGCAGTGTGGTTTAAAGCCGTTGAAGGTGCGAAAGGTGTCATGGATTGGTATTTCGCTGTTACACTTTTGAATCTCAACCGTAATGATCCTAAGAGAAAGCAGGAAGCCGCAGCGCTACTCCTCACAGAAATTGCGCGTATTCCGTATGCAGTTGAGCGCGATGAATGGGTTAAACGACTAGCCGAAGAATTAGCTATTGAAGTTAGTATTCTTCGTACTGAACTAAAAAAATTAAATGTGGCTACAAAGCCTACGGCTAAAGCCGCTCCAGCTGCGCCGACTGCGCCCGTAATTGCGATCCCCCAGAGCCTTCTTGATCAGTTTGGGCAGGAGCTTTGGTCACTGCTCTTGAAATATCCGCAAGAATATGGAAAACTACGTGAAAAGCTCAAACCGGGGTATTTTGAGGATGGAGCCATCCGAAGCCTTTACGAAACCGCAGAAAGCTTCTATAATAAGGACACAAACCTAGATTTAGAGGCTTTACGGCATTATTACCATAAAGAAGGTCTGGAAAACAGCATAGATATCCTCCTTTTAAAGCCGTATAAGAACTTTGATGAGATCAACCCGGCTGAAGCTGGGAAAGAGTTACAGACGATAGTTGAGCGTTTAAAAGAAGAGTGGCGCAAACGGCGCGGTAAGGAAATTGCCCGGGAACTTAGTTTAGCTGAGAAATCCGGCGATAAGGCAACGCTCGAAAAACTCTTTATAGAATTACAAACATTACAATAATTATTTTTAGCTTGAAGGACATGGCCGCAAAGTCACCTGCTCCAACAAAGAGCAAGACAACCAAAAAGGCAGCCCCAAAGGCAGCCACAAAAAAACCCGTAGCAGCTCAGAAGGCTGTGACCAAAAAAATTTTGAAACCGAAGGCAGATGCGTCTAAAAAACCTACTGTCAAAAAAACGACCCAAGCTAACAAGCCACACCAACAACCAGTTTTTGTTCCTGCGGTAGAACCAACTACACAAGAACTCTGGGAATTAATTATCAAAGGCCGCAATCGTGGTTTTATTACCGAAATAGAACTGCTTCGAGCTATGCAGAATCCAGAACAATATTTGGATTTGTATGAAGGCTTTTTAGAACTCGTAGACCGAAACGGTATTTCTATCGTTGAAGGCTCTACAGGTTTTCTCGGCAACAAACAAGAAAATTCTGATAAATTAAAACAATTCCAAGGTGCGCAACCAGATATGGATGTGCCGTTTGACCTTGGTCAAATTTCTTCTGATTCCATCCAGATGTATTTGCGTGAAATCGGTAAGATTCCATTGCTCACTGGTGAAGAAGAAGTTTCACTTGCGAAACGTAAAGAACGCAGTGATAAAGCTGCAGAACGTAAACTCATCGAGGCCAACTTGCGTCTCGTGGTTTCTATTGCGAAAAAATTTGTCGGCAAAAGTTTGTCTTTGTTGGATTTAATCCAAGAAGGTAATATTGGTTTATTCCGTGCTGTCAAAAAATTCGATTACCGCAAAGGTTATAAATTTTCTACGTACGCTACTTGGTGGATTCGCCAGGCGATCACTCGTGCGCTCGCCGACCAATCTCGTACTATCCGTATCCCTGTTCACATGGTGGAAACTATCAACCGTTTTCAACAAGTGCAGCGCCGCTTGCTCCAAGATTTGGGTCGTGATCCAACTCCAGAAGAATTAGCAGCTGAAATGGGTGAAGAAGTTTCTAAAATCCATCACATTATTAAAATTTCCCAGGACACCATGTCACTTGAAGTGCCAATTGGTGATGATGACGAAGACACACAGTTGTCCGACTTCATCGAAGACGTCAAAAACGTTTCCCCAGATCGCCAAGCTGGCCTCCAGATTTTGCGCGACTACGTCCACCAGGCTATCAAAGATCTCGCTCCTCGCGAACAAAAGATTCTCGAAATGCGTTTTGGTTTAACCGATGGCGTTACGCACACCCTCGAAGAAGTAGGGCAAGAATTCGGCGTTACTCGTGAACGTATCCGTCAGATTGAAGCAAAGGCACTTGAAAAAATCTCTCATACTGAAGTCATCGCTAAATTGCGCGACTACTAAAAAATTGTCATCCTGAACGTATGTGAAGGATCTTCCTCTTAATACCGTGTTACCGGTTAGTTGGTTAATAGGAAGATTCCACGCTTCGCTCTGAATGACATTTAATAATTTTCGCTTACGTAGTGAATATATGAAAATCATCCTCTCGGGCGGGGGCACCTTGGGGCCAGTCATCCCGCTTCTCGCCATCGCTGAAGCGTATCGCGCAAAACACCCTGACGTACAATTCGTCTGGGTTGGTACTCCAAATGGTCCTGAACAGGCTTTGGTAGAAGAAGCGCGCATTCCGTATGCCTCTATTGGGGCAGGGAAGTGGCGTCGTTATTTTTCTTGGTTGAATGTACTCGATATCTTCCGCAACATCGCGGCATTCTTCCAATCAGTTATTATCATTATCAAAGAAAAACCAGACCTCCTCATCTCATGTGGAGGTTTTGTCAGTGTCCCATTACATTGGGCAGGGGCACTCATGGCTGTGCCAGCGTGGGTACATCAGCAGGATATCCGATTGGGCTTTGCTAACCAGCTCATGTTCCCGTTCGCAAAGAAAGTCACAACCGCGCTCCGCGACAGTGTTGCCGGTCTTCCAGAAAAGAAAACAGAATGGATTGGTAACCCAGTTCGCAATTTGTCCGTGAAAGATCCTGTTGTTTCACGTATGAAGTTTAAAATTCCTGAAGGCGCACCGGTCATTTTGGCCATGGGTGGCGGTACAGGTTCTACCAGTATTAATAATGTAGTAATCGAAGCGCTGCCGCACTTACCTAAGAAATGGCATGTTATTAACTTGGTTGGTAAAGAGCGCCCAAAGGAAAGCGCTGAAAAAGCTGCTGGATTTTACGAAAATTATCACGTCTTACCATTTTTAACCGACCAAATGAAAGACGCTTATGCTGCGGCAGATGTCGTAGTAGCACGAGCTGGTTTTTCTACCCTTACAGAATTAGCCGCACTCTCTAAAGCGGCAATCATTATGCCGATGTACGGCACGCATCAAGAAGATAACGCGAAACAGTTTGCTGACCATGATGGTATTATGCTTCTCCAAAAAGGCAATGACATGGGCATTAAGTTAGCTCAAATGATAAAAGATATTATCGAGATACCGGAAAAGCGCCAAGCACTTGGTGAAAACTTACGTAAACTTTTACCACGGACTAAACCGGAAAAGATAGTTGAAATTATAGATGAGCTTACAAAAGCGTAATACTGTCATCCCCGCCTACGCGGGGATCAAGGATACCACAACGACGTATCCTGGATTCCCGTTTTCACGGGAATGACAAATAAAAAACCTCCTTTGCAGGAGGTTTTTTTGTTGCCAGATTATGATGAGGTGTATTCGTCGCCAGTGTTAAAATCATCTTTTGGACCTACGATAGTACCAATTTTCGGTTCACCAACTCTGAAGGTGAACATGAGCGTATCTTTATTATTGTGAGAGATAATTGCACCACTACCATCATTAATGCCGCTAATTTCAATGGTATATCCAGCATCCTTAACTGCTTTAGAAAGGCTGTTAATATCGCCGGCAGTAACGTTGCGGTTAGCAGTATATTCCATTGACATACCACCCTGCGCTGGGAAGTTTTGCATGAAGGAAGTTATTTTTACTTTACCAAATACACTCTCAACTAAATCTTGCGCTCTATCACCATATACTTTTGCTTCGCCATCTGGAATTTCCAAATTGATTGAGCTGTCAAAAGAATTTTCGTTCTGGTTATTTGAGTTGTTAGCAGTGTTATTTGATTTTATGATGCTTTTCGAACATCCGGCACCTGTCAGGGTAATAAGTGAGATCACACCTGCCGCCACAATGAGACGTTTTGTATCCATAGTAAAAGATTAAATATAACTATGTGGAGTATAGCATGGCACCTAAAAAATGAGAATACCACAGCAGTTATACACTTTACAAACAGTGATAATAGGCATACGCTTGTTGTGGCTTTAATTCACATTTGGAGGTTACAATGCTAGGGAAAGAGCCCGATATCCGCTTTGTAGCACTCGCGATTGCGATTGGCGTAATCGCTGCAGCGTTCATCAAATAAGGAGATGGACATGGATGATCCTGCAACACGAAACGAGGAGACTGGTTGGTGGTGGTTGGTAAGAGACTTATTTCTTACCGCTGTCGCGCTTAGTTTGATAACTATCGTTTGTATCGTGCTGTACGATCACTACACTTCTGCGGACAAAGGCGTAGTCCTTGCGTCCAGAGAGGAACAAGAATAATGCGAATTCTAAAGCCACGGGGCGAAGCAGGTTTATCTTCATCGCCCCAGTGTCTTATGTCTGTGATTATCGTAGATATAAGATACTTAAATCGCGTTAGATACTATGAGTGAAAAAAAACTTCCTATTACCGTAGTAATAAGCACTTATAAAACACGTGAAGTTGGACTTCGAGCGCTTGATGCGCTTTACAAATCCACTCCGTTGCCAGAGCAAGTGATTGTCATTGATAATGATTCCCAGGATGGAAGTGTTGAAGCGTATCGCCAGGCTTTTCCGCAAGCAACGTATGTTGTTAATGCAAAAAATCTCGGTTTTGCCGGATCAAATAATCGAGCAATGCGTGAATATGCAACTCAGCCGTACATTTGGCTACTTAATAGTGATACCGAAACAGGTGTACATAGTTTAGAGCAGCTCCATCAATACATGGTAAGCAATCCAAAGGTTGCCTCGGTTGGTCCACAGCTTGTGTATCCTAATGGTGCTTACCAATCCGTAGGTGGGTATTTTCCGACACCGCTCAATGTATTCTTGTACTTATTCCCCGTCACTAAAATTTTACCAGCTTCAATTAAACGTAAGCTTAAGCAGATCGCTCTTACACCACAATCCATTTCTGAAGAAGGAATTAAGTTAGATTACGTAACTGGGGCGGCTATTTTGCTTCGCAAGAGCGCCTTGGATGAGGTAGGACTTTTGGCAGAAGATTTTTATATGTATTTTGAAGAAACGGATTTATGTTTGCGCTTACACCGTGCTGGATGGGAATGTGTGGTAATTAATACTGAGCCCGTCATGCATGTCTATGGTGGCAGTTTTAAAACCGCTTATGATCAGCGGCGACTTCAAATTATGTTAGACAGTCTTGTGATTTTTATAAAGAAAAATTATTCTGGCTGGCGCCGTGCCGTAATGCTTGCTGAAGTTGCGTTATTTGGTAAATTGAGTTTGCGAATCAAGCAATTAAAAAGCCTTTTTAAATAGAGGTTATAATTGACTTTTAAGGGGTAAAATGCTATTATTTTTGCAAGTTTATCGATTTTTCCCCTCTATGAAAACAATTATTCTTTGCGGTGGTAAAGGGATGCGGCTTAACCAAGAAACTGAATTCAAGCCAAAACCAATGGTAAAAATAGGTGAATTACCAATGGTTGTTCACATCATGAATTTATATCACCAATTTGGTTTTAAAGAGTTTATTTTAGCTTTAGGGTATAAGGGCGAATACATTCGCAACTTTTTTTTACACGCAAAAAAGCATACAGATGACTTTACGTACGATATTCCAAACGGAGAAGTTACCTATCACACCAATAACGAAAAATTTCCTTTTAAAATTACATTTGTAGATACTGGAGAAGATACGCTGAGCGGTGAAAGAGTTATGAATTGCGCGAATTATATCGGTGAAGATACTTTCATGGTTACTTACGGTGATGGTGTCAGCAGTGTTTCAATTCCTGAGCTTATAAACTTTCATAAACGCCAAAGTGAAATGTTTGGTACGAGCGCGACTATTACTACCGTACATCCTTCTTCGAAGTATGGCCAAATACTAAGTAACGAAAACAATGTTATTCAAGTATTTGAGGAAAAGCCTGTGCTACACGATTACATCAATGGTGGTTTTATGATTTTTAACAAAGACGCGTTATCATTTTTTCAACCAGGCGAAATGCTCGAAACAACATTGCAGCGCATGGTTAAAGCAGGGAAGTTGTCGCAATATCGTCATGAGGGATTTTGGCATTCCATGGATACAATGAAAGACGTTGTTGATTTAACAGTAATTTGGAACAAGCATAAAAAGTGGAATATAGATTAATCGTATGGTGCAAAAGACTATTCTTGTAACTGGTGCCACCGGGTTTATTGGCTCACAACTCCTCCACGCGCTTCTCGATACAGGATTTAAAGTCTGCATTATTAAACGTAAAGAATCTGGCACTTGGAGAATTGCCGAAGCACTTACGCATCAAAATATAAAAGTGTACGGAGATGAAGTTGGTGAGATTAAACGCGCGTTTTCTGAACAAATAATTGATTGCGTGGTCCATTTGGCTGCTAAATATATTAAACAGCACAGCCAAGCTGATGATGTTCGTGATTTAATTACTTCCAATGTTGTCTTCCCATCCACACTACTCGAAGTAATGCGCGAATTTAACGTTCGCTCGATTGTAACGACAGGAACCTTTTTTGAATATGATCTTCAGGGAAACAATAAGCTAACTGAAACGTCACCACTTAAACCGTACAATTTGTACGCGCGCACCAAACTTCTGTTTGATGATGTAGCGCGAGATTACGTAACGACTTATGGTTTCTCCTGCGTGCACCTAAGACTTTTTGCGCCGTATGGTCCAAAAGATAATGAAAAACTCATGCACTATCTGATAAGGAATTTATTATCTGGCCAGGCAATTAAACTAACGCCCGCCGAACAACAATGGAACTTTACGTATGTTGATGATATTGTTGCGGCATATGTGCAAGCTATTAATTTCTGTTTAAAAATGAAAGGCGGCCACGAAGTGTTTAACATCGGAAACACCGAGGCTGTTTCAATTAAGACTGTCGTTGGTATCATTGAAAAAAAACTTGCTGTATCCGGGTTGGTAAGCTATGATAAGCCATATCAACAAAATGAAATTTTCTATGCTGTTTGTGACGGTCTAAAGGCAAAAGAACAGCTTGGTTGGACAGCAGCCACTTCTATTTCGGATGGTTTAGAAAAAACTATTAATTACTATCGTACATAATATGGCAGAAACTATTTTCGGTATCAAAGGCGGGCCTATTGCAGGTGTAGAAGTCCAGCGATTATCAGTTATCCCCGATGAGCGTGGAGCTATTTATCACATGCTACGTAACGATAGTCCATTATTTGAAAAATTTGGTGAAATCTATTTCTCAAAAGCTAATCCAGGTGTAATTAAAGCTTGGCACATCCACAAAGAAATGACCTTGATGTATTCTGTGGTTGTAGGTATGGCAAAGTTGGTGCTGTATGATGATCGAGAAGGCAGTCCGACCAAAGGCAATCTGATGGAATTATGTGTCGGTGAAGAAAATCGCTTATTAGTTAAAGTACCGCCATTGGTTTGGAACGGGTTTAAGTGTATTAGCACAACACCTGTTATTGTGGCTAATTGCGCCACCTTACCACACGATAAGAATGAAATAGATCGTTTGGATCCATTTTCTCCTACCATTCCGTACTCATGGGATTTAGTCCATGGTTAAAATATGCAATCGTTTTATAACGGTAAAAAAGTTCTGATAACTGGTCACACGGGTTTTAAAGGTGGGTGGTTGACGCGAGTGCTTACCAAATGGGGTGCACGCGTTGTTGGCGTTTCATTGCCGGCGCACACTGAACCAAATATTTTTACTGTTGTAGGTTTGAAAAATACTTTAACTAATTACGAAGCAGATATTACAGATGATGTGGCAATGGTAGATATTTTTAAAAAAGAGCAGCCTGAAATAGTTTTTCATTTAGCAGCGCAAGCTTTGGTACGCGACAGTTATGATAATCCAGAATTAACCCATAAAACTAATATTCTCGGCACAGCTCATATTTTAAAAGCGATACGCGTAGTACCGTCAGTGCAGGCAGCTGTAATTATTACGACAGATAAAGTTTACCACAATGATGAGCAAGGAAAGCCCTATAAAGAAACTGATCCACTGGGTGGTCATGACCCGTATAGCGCGAGTAAAGCTGCCGCTGACCTTATCACAGCATCCTATATCCATTCTTTTTTCCATCCAGAAAAATATGGTTTAAAGCATAAAACACTAATAGCCTCAGCTCGATCCGGTAATGTATTTGGCGGAGGTGATTGGTCAAAAGATCGTTTAATTCCAGATATTGTTCGGGCCGTATATCATGATAATGCGCCTGTGATAATTCGTAACCCACAAGCTATCCGTCCTTGGCAGCACGTACTTGAGCCAATAGCAGGCTACTTACAATTAGCTAAAAAACTGCATGAAGGAGACGTTTCAAGTGGTGGAGCATGGAACTTTGGCCCGCACGATGAATTAAGTTGTACAGTAGAAGAAATGGTTAAACAAGCCTTAATTACTCTAAATAAAGGTGCATATGTGCTAGTGCCGGATGTGTCAAAGTCAGAAGCTGGCTTGCTCAGATTGGACAGTTCAAAAGCGCGAGCGCAATTAGGCTGGGAATCAAAATTAGACTTAATTACGTCATTAAAATGGACGTTCGATTGGTACCGCCGGCATTACGAAGATAACAGTGCGCTTGAAGAAATGGATCGACAAATAGAAGATTATTTTTCACCTCACCTTACAGTCAGCGTTACTAAGACAATCAGTCAAGCTTAAAGCTTGACTTTTTGTTAATAAAATGCTAAGATTTTGGGCTTCTTGGCCCCCCGTAAGGGCTGGAGCAATACGAGGGAAACGAAATGGATAAGGATGAGGCATTATGGATTCTCAATGAAGGGGATTCGACAAGTATGCAGTTTCGTGAGGCGATTGCTTATTTCCAGAACCTGCTCGACCCCAAGGCTCCGGCCGGAACGGTGCTCTGCAATGCCATCATGCGCATCTGGCCGACCCCGGCTTTCGAGGGTGTACTGTTGCGCGAGGTCAATGGCGAATACCAGGTCTACTTGCGTCGTCGGGCTGAGAACGAAGCCTACCCACTTCAATACCACTCTCCCGGCGTGCTTTACTGCAATGCGGACGAGTCCGACGAGACCGCGGCCAAACGCCTCTTCGAGGAGTTTGGTTGCGAATTCGACTACGAACAGATCGATTCGTTGGTGGTTAATGATGTGCGTGGGCGACTGCGATCAGTGATCTATCTGCTCACCACTCGAAGCGAACCTCGTCTCGATGAGCGTCACGGATGGTTCCCGGTGAACCGTTTGCCGGAGAAAACCATAGAGCATCACCGTCTCCAGGTGATTCCGCGTGCTGTGGCTAAGGTCATGGTTCGAGCCAGCAGGGCGAAGTGTGGTGATAAATGAGGATGTTGGGCCCCGGTGGAAAGTCATTCTTGACGAGTACACCGGGGCTATTCTATTTGTAAAGGTAAACCGTTGCTTTTTTAAGCAAAAAGTGGTACTGTGCAAGTACTTACTAGCCTGTTTTCGTACAGCAAAAAGGATTTATGAATGATCAATTAAAAGGACTTTTGGAAGCAGATTATCGCGAACATTTTCCAGTTAAAAAATTTATTCCAGGCCAATCCATCGTACCTGTCTCAGGCAAAGTTTTTGATGAGCATGAAATTGTGAATGCTACAGAAGCAGTGCTCGATGGCTGGTGGACAGACGGACGATTTAGCGCATCTTTTGAACATCGCCTGGCAAAATGGCTAGGGGTATCTTTTGCTTGCTTGGTTAATTCAGGTTCTTCGGCAAATTTAATCGCGGTAACGGCACTTACATCACTCAAACTAGGTGAGAAAAGGCTAAAGCCAGGTGATGAAATTATTACTGTTGCGGCCGGGTTCCCAAGTACCGTCAATCCGATTGTGCAAAACCGGTTAGTGCCTGTTTTTGTCCATGTTGATCTAGGTACCTATAATGCAAATATCGAAGAGGTAAAAAAAGCGATTTCGCCAAAAACGCGCGCAATTATGATCGCGCATACGCTTGGTAATCCTTTTCACTTAGAAGCAATAGCCGAGCTTTGTGCAAAACACGATCTCTGGTTAATTGAAGATAACTGTGACGCGCTTGGTTCACGTTATAACGGTAAAAAAACCGGCACATTTGGACAGATTGCTACGTGCAGTTTTTATCCGGCACATCACATTACTATGGGTGAGGGCGGGGCAGTATTTACTAACGATTCACGTCTATATAAAATTATTGAATCAGTACGTGATTGGGGACGTGATTGTTGGTGTCCAACTGGCAAAGATAATACCTGCGGTAAGCGCTTCTGTTGGCAGCTCGGTACACTTCCAGTCGGCTACGATCATAAATATACCTACTCCGAAATGGGGTACAATTTGAAAGCGACTGATATTCAAGCAGCCATTGGTTTGGCACAACTTCAAAAGGTAGATTCATTTATTGAGAAAAGAAAAGAAAACTTTAACAGGCTTTTTGAAGGATTAAAACAGTATGAGTCTTCCTTCATATTACCTCAGTGGGAGCCGAGTGCGGAGCCAAGCTGGTTCGGGTTTCTTCTGACGGTGCGTACCGATGCATCATTTTCGCGTGAAAGTATTATTAAATTTCTGCAAGAGAAAAAAATCGGAACGCGTTATTTGTTCGCTGGTAACTTACTCCGTCAGCCGTATTTTGCTGAGCGCAAAGATATCGAGTATCGAGTTATCGGCGACTTAAAAAATACAGATATCGTAATGAATAATACATTTTGGGTTGGATGTTATCCAGGGCTAACGTCTGAGATGATAACGTATATGATCGATTCTTTTAAGGAATTCATGGAACAACAATCGTTAAATAAGCCAGCATAATCGTATAAACAAAAACACTCTCAAAATGAGAGTGTTTTTTAATTATGTTACTATTATTCTTCGCTTTCAAAATCTTCTGGAATAGGCATGAGTAAAGCACCAACTTTTGTTTTGCCGATATCGAGCGTGAACACGATGAGGTGTGTTTCACTTTGACCGCCAACTCCGTAAGCGCCATCTTCTTCTGGGCCGGATTCAGTCTTGAAACCATCTTTCTTAAGCATGTTTTCGATTGCTGTAATATCTTTTTGTGTTACTGTGCGTGAAACGTTATATTCAATACCTGTTGCCCCTTTGACTGGGAAGTCGTTGAGGAATGAAGTAATTTTTGCTTCACCAAACGTTTTCTTGACGTATGATTCCAAAACTTTTGCATTGTCAGTCGGATTAGTAACTTTAATGCCAGATCCACCGTCATTGTTTGTTTGCTTAGTTTCAGTTGTGTTAGAGTTGGAACAGCCTGCGCCGGTTAGTGTGAGCAAAGTCACTACTCCAGCAGCTGCTAAGAATCTTTTTATTTGCATAATCATACAATATAAATAGTAAATCATACTTAAGTATAACACATCACTATTGGTAGAACAAATAAAAACAGCCCGAAAGCTGTTTTTCAATGTGGGTTGCCGGGGGCTCAAACCTAAGACCTTATCCTTAAAAAGGGTACGCTCAAATAATCAGGTGCGCAAAACTAAAAACATCCGTCGTAATAACGGATGTTTTTGTATCTCTTGACGCCAGAGGTCTGACGTAAAAGGATAAGGATCGGCCGGAGATAAGCGCCAACCCTCATCATACTTGAGAATTGGTGGGTTTAGCGCGTTAGCCGTCGCCCGAGGGTGAACGAGCCGAACGATGTTAGTCCAAACCCGACACTAAAGGCAAGGCCTTTGAGCGCGCGGGCGTAGTGCCAGTCGTGTCGCGGGTCAATCGGCGAGTTTCCGAGTAAATACTCGAAAAAACACCAGAATGCTGCGAGTACGCATGCGATAAGCATGATTGCGCTGAAAATGTGTAAATTAATTGCAAAAAACTGCTTCACTTCACTTTCAGGGCGATTGATTACGGTAGGCATTAGCTCCTCCTAGAGCATGGTTAGCGGTAACGAATCAATGAAACATTATAGCATAAAAATGCCCAAAAGTCAATGGTAAACAAAAACCCCCTAAACTAGGGGGTTTTCAATGTGGGTCGGCCGGGGCTCGAACCCGGGACCTTATCCTTAAAAGGGATCTGCTCTACCAGCTGAGCTACCGACCCGCCTTCGTCCGCTACAGCTTTAGCGGAAGCGGATTCTCTGGTTATCTTAGAAAAGCCTTAGAATAAAGCGATTTTTAAGATGAGAAGATAATACACTAAAAGCAAAATAAAATCAAGGTTTTCCTCCACAGTTACAGAAAGCAACAGGATTGCTACCCGTCATGTATAGTAATTATTAAGCAAAGTATATGCATTATTACTCAAATCATATGGGGTTGCTCTGGGGTGGGGGTATCATCATGTTTGCTGTAAATATCCTGCTTTGGATAGCCATATTCTGGGGAGTTATCTACGCTATCCGCGCATTAAATGGAGGTTCACGGCATAATTTTCCAGTGCATACGAGAGCTTTAGCCATCCTTGATGAGCGGTATGCTAAGGGTGAAATTAGCAAAGATGAGTACTTAGAGCGTAAGCGAGACCTGCTAAGTTAGTTAAAACGGGTATATGCCCGTTTTTTCATGCAGTTCTCGACTTTTACCTTCTTAAATGCTATACTTGAGCATATTATTATATACGTATGCTCAACAAAAAATATTTCCAAACACTCCGAACAGACCTTTTAGCCTATGCGGAAAAACGTCGTGAAGTGATCAAAATGGCAGGGGATGCACAGCATCATGCTAAACGCGCTATCTTTGCCCTTCAACGTGAAAGTTTGCAAGAAGCAAGTGAAAGTTTGTCTAAAGCAGAAACAAATTTAAAAGAATTAACAAAAAAGTATAGTAAGGATACTCGCATTTTTGACGAAGGATCATTTAAGGCAGCGCTCGAAGAATATACTGAAGCAGTTTTGTTTAAACAATTTTTAGAAGGTAAAGAGATTGGTGAAATTAAGGCCTTCAAATTAGATAGTGACGCGTATGTTTCCGGGCTTTGTGATGTGCCGGGTGAAATTGTGCGATATGCGATCAAGGCGGCGACTGAACGTAAGTTTGCGATGGTGCAGCGAGCGTATGCGGTTTCTGAAGCGATTATAGCGGAGCTTATTGATATGGACCTTACAGGTTATAATCGTCAGAAGTTTGATCAGGCTAAACAAGCACACAATAAATTGCAGCAGATTGTCTACGAAGTTAGTTTAAAAGCTTAAGTATGGATAGTTATAAAAAAAGTATCCTTTTTTCATTTTTAATATTTTTTTTCTGTTTCCAGGCAGAGGATTCTCAAGCGGTGTTAAATTATTTAACACCTAATAATCCCTGGACAGTAGACGGAACCGTCAGTGCGATAAAAAAAGGGCCCGATGGCACTATTTATGTTGGTGGAGCATTCTATAGTCTGTTTAATACCAATTCTTCCACTCACTCGATGGCATTGCCAATTAATACGGTAACAAACTTGCCAGGGATGGCTACGTACCCATCACTCAATTCATCGCCGGAAATGGTTATTCCAGATGGTAATAACGGTTGGTATATTGGTGGAGGTAATGGTGGTGCGCTCTATATTCAAGGAGACCCTGAACCGCGATATCTTATCCATGTGCTATCGACCGGAGTGATTAATCCATCGTTTAACCCGGTAATTACTAGTACTGTACGAGCGCTCGCGCTTAGCAGTACTACTTTGTATATTGGTGGTGATTTTAGGTTCGTCAACAACACAGCTAGAAACCGCTTAGCCGCTCTCGATACCAGCGGAAATTTATTAAGCTGGAATCCAGACGTGAATAATGGTGTTTATGATATTGCTTTAGACCCAAGTGGTTCGACGACCACCATTTATGTTGGTGGTGCATTTACTACATCTTCCGCAGCGGTGCGAAATCGCGCCGCCGCTTTTGATGCGAATGGGGCAGTTTCAAGTTGGAACCCAAATGTTGGTTCGGGTATTGTGTATAGAATTTTACTCCACCCATCAGGGGCGACATCGACTATCTACATGAGCGGAAGCTTTACGTCGGTTGGTAGTTCAACGAAATCATATTTAGCATCAGTTAATAATACAAATGGTGCCACAACAACGTGGTCACCAATTCCAAACTCAAGTGTTTTCAGCGGCTTTACTATGTCGAGTACCACCCTGTATGTGGGCGGTAGCTTTACAACAATAACCAATAATGGAGTTACTTCAAACAGAAATAGACTTGCTGCTTTTGACTTAAACGGTAACTTGCTTGATACATGGGTTCCGGGGAAGGCTGCTGGGGTTAACTACATGTTGTATGCGAGTGGTACGATCTATATGTCCAATGGAAGTGGTACGACGGTGAACCCGCATAGTTCGCTAGTATCTACGACGGTTGGTCCGATTGTTGGTTTTGATGAAGCGGGAGAAATTAGTTTTAACCCTGTGGCAACATTGGGGTACAACCAGACAGCTGGCAGAAGCCTCGCCTATGCAAATAACGTCGTGTACCTGATGGGTTGGTTGCGTGGTTTTTATCCAGTTGGCCGTGAATTTATTTTTGCTTTAGACAGCAATCGTAATTTAAAAAGTTGGTATCCGTCTTTAAATGGCAGTGTCAGTACGATGCTCGTCACCAGCAATACTGTGTATGTTGCAGGATCGTTTACCACTGTTACAGGAACAAACAGCTCCGGGGCACGGGAGCGTCTGGCAGCATTTGATTTTGATGGTAACTTGCTGCCATGGGCGCCGCGCGTTAATGGTTCTGTTAATGCACTAGCTATTAATCCCGAAGGGACGGTTATTTATGCGGGTGGTGCATTCACTACAACGAGTGATAGTAATCGGCAGCGTCTGGCGGCATTCGACCTCAACGGAAATACACTAGCTTGGGATCCGGGCGCAAGTAGTACGGTGAATACAATCGTAGTCGGGCCATCAGGTATTACCACTTCAATCTTTGTTGGCGGTTCATTTACCAAAGTTGCCAATACTACCCGTAACCGCATTGCGGCAATCGATCCAAACGGTGTATTGATTGGTAGCTGGAATCCAGCCATGGGTAGTACTGTTAATACACTTGAATTTGACCAGACTGGTTCAACATCTTCTATTTTTGTAGGTGGCAGTTTTACAACTGTAAGCAGTTCGGTTGCGCGTAACCGCGCAGCTGCCATAGACATGAATGGTAAGGCAACCCAGTGGAACCCAAACATAACCGGAACAGTGAGTGATATAGAAATCACCACCACATCCGTATATTTAGTCGGTTCAATTACCTCGGTAAGTGGAACAGCGCGAACTGGTTTTGTTGAGTTGGATAAAACATCCGGTACAATAAAGGGGTATGATTTAAATATCGGCGGGTCTACATCCGCGGCTGTATCGCTGATTACTGAAAATTCATTTTTTGTGGGCGCGAGTTTTTTTAATAGCTATTTCGGTTATGATCGAAAAATGCGCGGTCCATTTGGTGAATTTGAATTACACCGGGCAGGTTTTGTTTCGAGCGCTTCGACTGTGGCGGAAAATGTGGGCACCGTAACATTCGTTTACACACTGAACGCTACATCAACAGAAGATATCTCGTTTGATTATGCCGTATCTGGTGGTACTGCTACACAGGGGAATGATTTTACATTTAGCACTGGCACAGCTACAATCACGGCAGGATCACTTACAACGTCCGTTGACCTCATTGTGACAGATGATGTGGAGGCTGACCCCAATGAAACAATTGTTTTGACCTTGTCGAATAGTAGGGGGGCCGCTATTACTACATCGACCTACACATTAACGATTAGTGATGATGATGTGGCTAGTAGTGGTAGTAATAATAGTAGTAATGCCTATAGCCCACCTTTGGTTATGAGTGATATCGCGGCTACTGCACCACAGATAACAGTAACTACGACCGTGTCCACAACGACAACGGTAATTATGGTTACGACAACATTAGCATCACCAACAACGACAATAATCATTATTCCAATTTTAGTAGATTCCTCACATTCCGTTGCAACAACAAGTAATAAAACCATCAATGCAACACCGCTCTTTAAGCGACAGTTGATGGTGGGTACAATAGGTGACGATGTTTTACAGCTTCAAAAAATGTTAAATAAACTTGGTTTTACCGTTGCAAAGACTGGGGCAGGTTCACCAGGTAACGAAACAAAGACGTTTGGACCCGCAACAAAAAAAGCCGTTATTCAGTTTCAGGAAAAAAACCGCGCAACAATCCTAGTTCCGCTTAAACTGAGAAAAGGTACGGGTGCAGTAGGGGCAGCAACATTGCGCGCGCTTAATGTGTTGTAAAAGTATGATAACAATACTCAAAAAACTTTCACACCTTACTCGGGCAGTACTGGCGTATTGGTGGTATGGTCGACCAGCTCAAAAGCTAGTCGTTGTTGGGGTGACCGGGACTAAAGGGAAGTCTACGACTTCACGTTTGGTTGCTTCTGTCCTTGAAGCAGGTGGCTTCAAGGTTGGTTTGTTGTCGACGGTGGAATTTCAAGTGGGAGATAAACGCTGGTTGAATGATAAAAAGATGACAATGTTGGGGCGTGGTCAAATTCAGGGGATGCTCCGCGCTATGGTGGCGGCTGGTTGTCAGTACGCTGTTGTAGAAACTTCCTCAGAGGGAATTTTGCAGTATCGGCATTATGGCTTAAAGTATGATATCGCCGTGTTTACTAATCTTGGCAACGAACATTCTGAGCGTCATGGTGGCTTTGAAAACCTTCGTCGTGATAAAGGGAAGTTATTTGCTGCTTTGAACCATAAGCGCAAACAGTTGTTTGGAAAAAAGATTGCTACCGTAAGTGTGGTGAATGCTGATGATGAACACGCTCCTTTTTATTTAAACTATCCAGCAGATCAGCAATGGATTTTTAGTTTAAAAAATACATCACTTAAAAAACAAACAAAAAGAATTGATGGAAACATCACTGCCAGCTCAGCTGTGAGTACTTCGTTTATCGCGAACGGCAGACCGTACCAGCTGAACATCGTAGGCGATTTTAACGTGCCTAACGCACTCGCAGCTATTGCAGTTGGTGCATCACAGGGTATGAGCGCAGACGCAATGGCTAAGGGCCTACAGAGCGTTTCACAGGTTGCTGGGCGTATGGAGTTTATCGAAGCGGGACAACCATTCAAAGCTTTGGTTGATTACGCGCACGAACCTATGAGTCTCACTGCTTTATTTACAACTTTACGCGCACTCATTGGAAAAAATAACAAAGTAATTGCAGTTATTGGTTCTGATGGTGGTGGTCGCGATATCAAGAAACGTTCAACAATGGGGGAGATAGCTGGAAGATTAACCGATTATGTTGTCGTCAGCGATGTGAATTGTTTTGATGAAGATCCAGCGCAAATTGCTGAAATGCTTGCCACAGGCGCTCGCCAAGCTGGTAAAAAAGATGGTGCTGATTTATTTATTGAAATTGACCGTCGCGCCGGTGTACAAAAAGCGATTCGATTAGCTCGTCCAGGAGATGTTGTTGTTTTGACTGCTAAGGGTACTGAACCATGCATTGTGGTCGCAGATGGTAAAAAAATTCCATGGAGCGACGCTCACGTGCTTCGTGAAGAATTAGAAGCTCTCAAATAATATGTCCCTTGAAAAGAAAATGGAGCTAGGAGAAAATGAGCACATCATTACGGTTGTCCGTTCGTTTTTTTTAACACAGTGGTTGATAATTGCAGCTTCGGTTGTAGTGTTGTCAGCAACCGCCTTCGGAACATTTTGGTTTATTAGTAAAGGTACGATCGGATACATTGGTATTGTGTGCGGCGTCCTGATTAGTTTTGGATTATTTATTAAAGGCTGGAACTACAACCGTCAAAGCTTCATTATAATTACAAACGAACGCGTCGTCGATGTTACACGCGAAGGTACTTTCAAACAAACAGTTTCCGGTGTGCGTTATCACGCTGTTAAAGACGTAGTGGTGGATCGTAGTGGTTTCAGTGCAGCTATTTTTAGTCACGGGACGCTCACGGTCATCACCGAAGACGACGCCGGCTCAATTGAGCTGGCTCAGGTACGTTACCCGGAACGACTTCAGCGATTAGTGCTTGAACGTAAGGAAATTGCCCAGGAATCATTTAAAGAACGCCGTTTACCCGACCTCTTTAATTCCTTTTTGCAGGCATTACCAAAGTTTAATGAAATACAGCTTATTTTGCTTGAAAAGAAGATTCAGGACCGCTTAAAAGTAGTGGATAGAATCGATAGCACACTTTTTTAGAAACATGGTATACTAGTCAGTGATATGGTAGCATCGAAATCTACATTTAGAGGTTTTTTCTCATCCCGCTGGTTTATGGGCCTAGCGTTTTTTGTGTTAGTACTGCTTCTTGTGGCATTTACTCGCGCTTATTACCAAAATTTCCAAATCCAAGAAGAAATTAAGCGTCTCCAAAGTGAGTCGCAAAAGCTCGAAGCACGACGCATTGAAACCCTCGATCTCTTAAATTACGTTAAATCTCCGGCCTATGTAGAAGAGAAGGCTCGCACTGAGTTGAATATGGTTAAAGAAGGGGAGCATATGGCCATTATCACCAACCAATCCGGTGGAAATCGTAATGGACAGACGCGTGACACCATGCTACAATCAGACAGCATTTCTAACCAACTCAAGTGGTGGAAATATTTCTTTCATTAAACAATAGTTATGGATAACATGGAGACAAAGGGGGAACAAACAGTAGTTACTGATAAAGACGCTTTATTAATGGTTGCAGCCAAGCAGCAAAATGTGAAAATGTTTGCCTTTGCTTTTGGTGGAATGTTACTTTTAGCAATTGCATTAGCGCTTGGCGTTGGTGTGTACCGCGTGTATGCTAAAGCAGCGACAGACCCATTCAGCGCAGGTGTTGCTCGAGTACTTCGTTTGCCAGCAGCTAAAGTAAATGATGAAACATTGCTCTACGCTGATTACGTTAACGATCTTAAAGCAATCTCCACTTTACGTGATTACGACAAGAAAAACGGTGGTGACGCAGCTACCCTCACTGACGAACAATTATCTGACCAAGTGTTAATTCGCATGGTTAATAATGTTTTGGTAAACGACCAGGCTCGCGAAATGGGTTTGAAGGTAGAAGATAGCGACATTCAGGAAGTCTATGACCAGTTCAAACAACGCTTTACCACACTTGAAGCAGCGGAACAAGGTTTGATGGATCACTATGGTTGGAACCTTGCTCAATACGAAGCTCGTGTTATCCGCCCGTTAATTTTACAAAACAAAATTTCAGAAAAGATTAGTACTGATTTACCAGCTCGTGAAGCAATCAAAGTGCAAGCACAAAGTGTTCTAGAAGAAATCAAAAAAGGTGGAAACTTTGAAGAGCTTGCAAAAAAGCACGGCCAAGATGGTACAGCTCCATCAGGTGGCGATCTTGGTGAATTCAAACCAGGCGACATGGTCCCTGAATTTGAAAATGCTGTTAAAGCACTCAAAAAAGGCCAAACAAGCCAGGTATTGGTTGAAAGCCCATATGGTTACCACATTGTCCGTTTAGATGATTCTCGTACAGAAAAGATTAAGGATGCCGATGGCAAAAACGTAAACCAAACTGTCTACAAGGCGCACCACATCTTGTTCATGTACCCAAGTATCAACCAGAAATTAGCTGACAGACTCAAACAAACTTCTTTCCGTCTTTACATCAAAGTTCACAACCCATTAGAAAATCCTTCCGCAATCACAGCTCAATAAGAATTATTGGGGCGCCTAGCCCCAGTATGCGGGTGTAGTATAGTGGTAATATGTGACCTTCCCAAGGTTAAGCTACGAGTTCGATTCTCGTCACCCGCTCACTTTCCAACATGACAACTAACTATACAATTCTTCCAAAGGAAAGCATTGCTGCTTTTTTAAAAAAGCCATCGACGCAGATAATTTTTGTTTCAAATCTTGCCGTTGCGTTGTTGGTAATTTTTTCTAATTGGGGACTTTCAAATATCTTATTAGCCTACTGGCTCGAAAATTTTGTTTTATTCGGGATAAGCGTGGTGCCATTCATTCGCACTCAAGGAATACGAGATGTGATGAAAGTGGCGGGAACATTTACCATCTTTCAGCTTGCATTTTTTCTCTGTATTTATCAATTGTTTAAGTTCGCTGATTGGAAGTTGATTGGTATTGGATTGGCTATTTTGACACTGCTGGAGCTTGTCGGCTTTGGCTATCGCCGTACGGTTAATAGAAAAGATCTAGAGAGTCGTAATGACAGACCGCTTATACATGCCTGGGTACGAATGGTAATACTGTTTGTTGCACTTATTTTAATAGTAATGTTAGACACAATGCACTCTCCCACTTTTTCTCTTATTATATTTTTTATAATTAAAGTCCCAGTTGATACTTTGGTCGAAGCGATTAGTCAAAAGTAGTTCTAACTTCCTCTACTAAGGAGCTCAAAGACGCTTTTACAAAGCGTCTTTTTTGTTCTATAATGACACAATAACTAATAAAATTTATGGCTATTAAAAAATATCTCGGCAACTTACATGTTAATTTAGAAAGTAAAAAAACTACCAGCGATCGTCTATCCGATTTTCTAACAGCCTTTTTTGGCACGTCATGGTTTCTAATTGTTAACGCTGCTTTTTTTTGTATCTGGATAACGGTAAATTCTGGATTGGTTACGGGTATACCAATGTTTGACCCATTTCCGTATGGGCTATTAACCATGATTGTGTCGCTCGAAGCCATTTTCTTAAGTATCATTGTCTTGATAAGCCAAAACCGGGCTGGGAAAAATGCTGATCTCCGCGAAGAGCTTGATTTACGCATTAACATTAAGACTGAAGAAGAAGTTACCAGAATGATTAACATGCTTGATGAAATTCACGATCATTTGGGATTAGTGCCAGAAGATGATGAGGAGCTTAGAACAATGAAAAAGAAAACCGATGTACTAAAGATGCGAAATGATTTAGTTACAGAAAAAAAGAGCAGGTAATTATGAAATGGCAAACGCAGAATAAAATACTTTACGCTATCATTGGAACTGTACTAATTGCATGGTTGCTATTCGGATTTTTTGGTGTGCAAGCATTGTTCGTGAATCGTACGGTTAATGAGCAAACTCCAGTTGTGAAAGTCATAGACGCGGGTGTTACAACAATTACACCAATTAAAGCTGAAGGTAAGTTTGTAAAAGGGGACAGTACCTACACTATTAGCGGCAACGTTTTAGTCGTTGACAGCACTGTATCATTAACAGATTTTGATGTAACTAACGGACCAGATCTATTTGTGTACCTTGTTAGTGCATCTAGTACCGATAATCAAACCGTAAAGGACGCCGTTGCATCAGGTGCATTTGTAAATTTAGGTGAGCTCAAGGGGAACCGTGGAAACCAGAATTATGTTTTACCAAGCGGTGTCGAGTTCAATGATCAATCTGTTATCAGTATCTGGTGTCGCAGATTTTCACGAAATTTTGGTTCGGCATTACTAGAAACACATTAATTAATTTGCAGCTACTTTTAATTGGTAACATGGGAGAACGCGTTCCGTCACTTATACTAATCTATCCTAAAGTTTAAGCTTATGAGAAAATTTCTTGTAAAATTCATTGTTGGCATTCTCGCTAATCTATTAATAAATCGTTTGACGCGTACAAGACCGCGAAAAATAAAATTAGGATAAACGTATCATTGAAAAATGGCTATCTAAGCCATTTTTTATTTGCACAACAGCTACTGTAAGAAAGTTTGAAAAGATGCTAAAATAAACATGCTTAACCTTATACAATGAATATGGTAATGAAACAATTGCGAGTACGATGTTTACAGATAGTAATGGCTTTAATTTTAGTGTTACCCTTGAATGCCGAAGCAGCGCAGATTGGTTTTGTTAAAAGTAATATCTGGGCTTCAAAGAGCACAGTGCTTGTAGGTGAGAATGTTACTATTTACGCAGTAATTGTTAACAGTGAAACTAATGCTTTGGAAGGTAAAGTAGTTTTTATTAATGAAAGTAGTGGTGCTGCCGTCGGAAATCCCACTGCCTTTGCGCTCTCGGGTGGCGGAAGTAGTAATGTGATGTCCGCTGTATGGAAAGCACAGTTGGGGTCACACCGTTTCAAGGCAAAAATCATTGAAGCCGTTGAGGTTGATCGCACGGGGAAGAGAACTCCGGTTGGCAGCGCTATCCTGAGTGAATTAACAGATACGGTTACTGTGCAGGTTGATACAGATGGTGATGGAGTTTCAGATGTTGTTGAAGTAAAGAATGGTACAAATCCAAAAAATCCCGACACTGACGGCGATACTGTTCCGGATGGTCGCGATCCAAACCCAACCAATAAAGACGCAGATAATGATGGTGATCCAGACGGCACTGATCCAAACCCTACTAATCCAAACATCTTTACTCCGCCAGATACAGATCGTGATGGTAAGCCGGACAGCACAGATTCTGACATGGACAATGATGGTTTATATAATTTCCAAGAAACAGGTAAGGCAACTGGTAATAAAAATTCAACAGCTACAACAGTTGATGGTAGTGTCTCCAAACCAACCGACGCACGAAAATATGATACCGATGGTGATGCAGTTGGTGATAAACAGGATTATTATCCGCTAGATCCTAAGCGATGGAATAAAGAAGTGGTTGCCGCTGCCTCACTACCTACAGTTACGCCAAGTGAAACGCAAGAAGAGGTTGTGCCTGAAGCTGGTACAGACGGAGAAGTGTTGGGTGAAAAAATTACACAGCAAAGTTCAGAAAATAAAAGCCTATTTAGCTGGTCAAATTGGTTGATGTGGACGTTAGGCGGGTTCTGGATAGTTTTATTAGTTGTTTTGGTAATGATGCATCTTAAAAAGAAAGATAATGATGCTCACGGACATTCAAGAGAGTAATTAGTAGTCTTATATGAAACCAAACCTATCTCCCTGGCTTCATCAATTAAAACGAACACGCGAACCTGTAGCTCTCACCGGGAATAAACACGCACAGGTCGCTATTATTGGCGGTGGTATTGCTGGTGTGATGACCGCGTATTTTACTTTGAAATTTTCTTCTAAAAATATTGTTCTCATTGAAGGTGGTAAGGTTGCGCATGGAGCGACCGGTCACAATGCGGGACAATTGGTCAGCTACTTTGAAAAATCCTTTGCTGAACTATCTCAGGAATTTGGTGTTGTTATGGCTGCTGAAGGTCAGGCTGCGGTTGAGTCTGCGTGGATTCTCCTAGAAGAGCTAATCCAAGAAGTTGGTTTGAACACGCCGCTTCTTCAATTTACAGGCTATGCAGGGTGCAAAGATTTGGAAGAAATCCTTATCCACTTAGAAGATAATTGGTGGCGAGATAAGGGTGGGTTAGCGCCAGAAAAACTCTTTATTGCTAGAGAGGCATCATATCTCAAACAAATTGATCCTAAATATAAAAATCTTTACAGCGTTATTCCGCAAAAAGACATTTTGGCCTTGCTCGAAACAGACGATACCTGCTATTCGGCCACGCTCGCTTCGCACAAGGGGTGTATGAATAGCGCATTATTTTGTGAAGAACTAGTTGAATACCTGCTTCGTACCTACGCGTCTCGATTTACGGTATACGAACATACACCAATTAATCGTCTAGTACTTTTTAAGAACCACGCTAACCTTCACGCTGATAAGCATATTATATTCGCTGATAAAGTAGTGCTTTGCACAAATGGGTTTGAACGAATCAAAATTGAAAATACCGTTGGGGGAGATGTGGATAAAAAATTTCACCACCTTGTCCGAGGATCAGTCGGTTATATGGCAGGATTTTTAGCGCCACTCAATAAATCGCCTGTTGCGATTAGCTATCTTCCTGAACATCATGATGGTACAGCCGGCGCATACTCCGCCGATCCTTATTTTTACCTTACCCGTCGGCCGTATGAGATGGAAGCAAACGAGCGACACAACCTCATTTGCGTTGGTGGTCCAGAGGCGCTCATGGATGATACTAATAACTATAAAAAAGAACATTACTACCCAGAGGAGGCGCAACAGGCGATTGATACCTTTTTACATAAAACCTATAAAGACGCTCCGAAAAAAGTTGATTATGTTTTCCGTTGGCATGGTTTAATGGGTTATACGCCAAATGGCGTGCGATGTGTTGGTTTTGAGCCGTGTAACCAGGTGCTGCTCTATAACCTCGGCTGTAATGGTGTAGGCATACTCCCGTCAATTTATGGGGGAAAACGAATTGCTGAATTATTAAGTGGGCAAAAAATGCCACCTTCAATATTCGATCCGCAGGATAAACGCTGCGTTATACCGGTACGCCCAAAAGCAAAGATTACCACGTAAAGAATAACCGTGAACGGTTGACAAAATTGTTCTAAGAGACTACGCTTCCGAGCGTATCTTTCATTTTCTTTATGCTTATTGCCGGCCTTATTTTCATCCAAGCTACACTCGCGCTCACGCACTACTTTATTTATAAAACAGCGGTCTTTTTCTTTGGCTTAAGTACTCCATTATGGAGTAAGATTTTATTTGCGATTCTATCTGTTAGCTTTGT
The DNA here is from genome assembly GCA_046590235.1 of Candidatus Magasanikiibacteriota bacterium. GTDB lineage: Bacteria > Patescibacteriota > Patescibacteriia > Magasanikbacterales > GWA2-37-8 > 2-02-FULL-45-10. Next base: position 45,239 of record JBKJTY010000011.1, read on the forward strand.
TGCTGTCACGTTCTTAACCTATCGTTGGCACGGTCCGCTTGCGCGTGCTGCTTATACAGCCGGAGCAGTTTGGTTAGGGACTGTTTATTGGTTATTTATTGCAAGTATTTTCGCTTGGGCTGTCTATGGTGTTGCAAAACTAGCCTCACCTGGAAGCAATGTAGTCACAATTGGCGCAGCTTTATTAATTGTGGCTGTGCTAACTAGTGTGTACGGTGTCTGGAATTCATACCAAACAAAGATACAGCATGTAACTGTCCGCCTCAACAATTTACCATCACAATGGAAGGGCAAGCGTGCGGTGCTTATTGCTGATACACATTATGGAAGTGTGCGAAATGTTAGATTTGCAAATAAAGTTGCTAGTACAGTTTCATCACTACAACCCGACATAGTTTTTATTGCAGGTGATTTTTATGACGGTCCGCCAGTAGATGCTGCAGCTATTGCCGCTCCGTTTGGAAAGATTACTTCAAGGCACGGTGTTTATTTTGCAGCTGGTAATCACGAGGAGTATGGTGCGTTAACTCCATTTATGGATGCGCTCACCGGAGTGGGGGTTCATGTGCTTGATAATAAGCTTATGGTCGTTGATGGTCTCCAGGTGGCTGGTGTAAATTATTTAAGCACAAACAGAGCTGAAACTAAGCGAACGGTACTTCAAAGTTTAGCAATCAATCCTGCAATTGCAAGTATTTTAATTAAACATGTTCCCGCAAATATTGAAGTTACTGAGGAGGCGGGGATTGGCCTTCAGGTTTCAGGGCATACCCACTTAGGCCAAGTTTTCCCGATCAGCTTAATTACCAAAGTGATGTATGGTAAATATGTGTACGGTTTGAGCCGTTTTGATAAAACGCAAGTTCTTACAACGAGCGGTGTGGGTACCTGGGGTCCGCCGCAGCGTGTCGGTACTACTTCGGAGATTGTGGTTATCACATTTGAGTAAGTAAATCTTTAAAAAGAACCTAGCTGATAATAGCTAGGTTCTTTATTTTGAGCCAAGAATGAGGATTGAACTCACGACCTGCACGTTACGAATGTGCTGCTCTACCAACTGAGCTACCTTGGCTTAGGTGGCCAGTATAATACTGAAAAAAGTTTTCAATGTCAATGTAATTTTCTTAAAAAAGTATAGCCAAAGCTTACTTTTGTGTCCACATGTTTTTCTTTGTTGGATATGCTATAATGAAACTACTCTATCTGTCCTTATATTATGATTACATTGCACGGAGTTTCCAAATTTTACCAAAATACTGCTCCTGTTCTAAAAGATGTTACTGTTGCTATTGGTTCCGGTGAATTTGTCTCTATTGTTGGTCAAAGTGGCGCGGGTAAAACCACGCTCGTCAAACTGCTTATTGCAGAAGAGCGTCCAACAAAAGGTAAAATTGAAGTCGGCGGTTGGGATATTACCAATATCAAATCAAACATTGTCCCATATCTACGTCGCCAAATCGGTGTTATCTTCCAAGATTTCCGTCTTTTGCCAAAAAAGACTGTTTTTGAAAACGTGGCATTTGCTCTTGAGGTGGCAGGGGAAGCCTCTCACCGAATTAACCAGATCGTACCACAAGTTTTAACCATTGTTGGTTTGGGGAATAAAGGTGAACGTTACCCAGGTCAGCTCTCAGGCGGTGAACAGCAGCGCGTCGCGATTGCCCGCTCATTGGTGCACGGTCCTAAAGTACTTATTGCCGATGAACCAACCGGCAATCTCGACACCATTAACACTGATGAGATTATTGAAATTCTAAAAAAGATTAATGAATTTGGTACAACCATTTTATTGGTTACCCATAACCGTGAAGTGGTTAACCACTTACGTCGTCGCGTTATCACACTTGCAAATGGCCAGATTGTCAGCGACGAAGCGGCAGGTAAATATGTCTTATAACCTATGACCTCATTTATACGTATTCTTAAATTCGCGTGGCAAGATATTGGGCGTAATTTTGGCTTGTCCGCCATGACAGTATTTATTTTGGTACTCATGCTTTTGTCGGTTAACACGCTTCTTGCTATGGATGTGACCGCTAAAGAAGCAATTCGCCTTGTTAAAGAGCAAGTCAATGTGAGTTTTTACATGACAGAAAAAGTTGCTGAGAAAAGTGTAAAAGATTTCCAGAACTATTTAGCGTCTTACTCAGAAGTTGAAACGGTAAAAGTACTGACTCGTGAAGAAGTTTTAGCATCATTCCAAAACCGCCACAAATTTAGTGCTGAAGTACTTCAGGCCCTGAGTGAGCTTGGTGGTAATCCGTTCGGTCCGACAGTGGTTATTAAAACCAAGGAACCAGGGGATTATAAAAAGATTATTGCTGCCATTGATGACAATCCAACCTATGAATCGATAATCGAAAGTAAGAGTTTTGATGGTCATGAAGAAGCTCTCGATCGTATCCAGGTTATTACTACTCGCATCGAACAAATCGGTCTCGGACTATCATTGTTATTTGCAATTATCTCGTTTTTGATCATCTTTAACACCATTCGAGTAGCTATCCAGACCCACCGCGTTGAAATCAGTATTAAGCGTTTAGTGGGTGCTAATAACTGGTTTATCCGGGGTCCGTACTTGGTAGAGTCAGTGATCTTCTCCCTTTCCAGCATGATAATTACGCTAATTATCTTGTATTTTGGCATCCGCTACCTCGACCGCTATATTAGCGTGGTTTTCCCAAATGGCTTTTCCTTGACAAATTACTACGAATCCAATATGCTGTACGTGCTTCTACTTCAGACTGTGGCCGTATTGCTCCTCACTATTACTTCCAGTAGTTTGGCGATGCGCCGACAGCTTAAGGTCTAAGCGAAAGATATTCGGGGATCGTCTAACGGCAGGACATCGCCCTTTGAAGGCGAGTATCCTGGTTCGAATCCAGGTCCCCGAACCAGGGAAAACACCACCATATCAATGGTGGTGTTTTAATTTAAAATCTAGTTTTTCAAAGGCCATTTCCTTAGTAATTTTAATAATCCCATTCGTCAGATAACGTATCAGGGTAGCTTGTCACCCGCATTTAATTCACTAAAAAAGTGCATATGAATATACGTAAAATAATTGCCACCGCGTCTACTCTGCCGCTTGTCTTTCTTGGAAGCGCAGCATCAGCCGGCTCATGGTCAGGTAATAACTTGATTCTAGGTGACGACTACTACAAGCCGTATGGCTCCCACTATAGAAATAACAATAATAATCGTTACTATAATAACCTCAACAACAATCATCGCTACAATCGTAACTTTAACAAAAACAGTTCAGTAATTATTGACAATGGTAATGTAAATGTAAGTAGAAGTAGTAGTTTTGGCGGAACAGTTTCAACATATGATCCGCAAAGTAGCGTCTTCTGGGTTAACGATGGTAATGGTGGATTGATACGAGTTATTACTGACGATACTACAAGGTACGACGGCCTTAACAATAATTTCTATGACCATAACTCATTTTACGCTGATGGTTTAATTGGTAGGCACGTAAACTTTGATGGCTGGCGTCAACACGACGGTTACCGAGCGGTATCAATCTGGTAATCGTGAGCAAATTAAAAGCCTTTCTCTACAAAGGGCTTTTTTGTTAGATCTGTCCTGCATTTTCAAAAACTGTTTCTTTCGTAATGATATTCTTTTGGTTCGTCATACAATTGTGTGGATTTGTCGCCACATATTAATTCATTTTAATATACAATGCGTATGAATATTAAAAAAACAATCGCGGCAGCAGCGATACCACTCCTCACATTTTTGAGTAGCGGCGTTGCATCAGCTTCCAGTATGTTTCCAGGTGGAGTGCTAAACAATACTACTGATAGAACATCTGTATTGAGCGGGCCATTTGGGAATAGTTACGTAAGCACGGATCGTCATAGTAGCATCCTTGATTCAGATTATGGATCATGTGGTAACGACTTTTCATCCGGAAACTTTAACTGCGATGGCTTCATTTCAGCAGTAGACGATGATGCCTTCTGGTTAGATACCGGACACGGTCGAAACGTTCGCGTTTTCTCCGATGGATACCGAGGCAGTGATTATGCCGTTGGTAACCGGTTTAATGTAGTTGGTTGGCCATTCGAACAGGGTGTACAAGCCACTTCAATTAGCCCGATCGATGCTAGTGGTAACTCTGGCATCGTAAACACAGGTATTCTCCACTAATACCCGTGTGTAAAAAGCCCCAGTTAAAAGGGGCTTTTTTTGTTTTAATCGGCAGTGGAAATTTTTATCACTCTATAGTATACTGTTAAACATGAAGACTACTACCTATACAATTAATAACCAGAATATAAGCGTTAAGCTCCGTGACGAAGCAGACCAAAGCGTTGCGGCAGAAATTTTTAAGTTACGCGAATATCGTCTTGCCGAAGAAATCATTGCAAGTACTACGTTGCCGATCGTTGATGTCGGTGCTCATAGTGGTATGTTTACCCTCTATGCCAGAGCGTTAAATAAAGCCGCTCGCATTATTGCCATTGAGCCAGAACCAGAAAACCTAAAGCTCTTTGAAGAACACCTTAAAGACAACAGTGTAGTTAATGTTAAAGTTATCGCCGGTGCTTTGGCTGGAACAATAGGTAAACGTCAGTTGGAAGTTTCTCCTGATAGTCATAACCATAAACTCACTTTTGCGCTCGATGATGAAAACACCTTGACTGTGCAGGCGTATGATTGGGAACATCTTCTCAAACTTTGTCCGGATGGAATTGGTCTTATGAAGATGGATATTGAGGGTGGGGAATATGAAGTATTTTTGGCAGCAAAGACAGACGAGCTTGCACAGATACAAGCGTTAGTCATGGAATATCACGACCTACCCGATGAAAAGCACGGTATTATTGAACAAATTTTACGCGAGAATGGATTTGGTGTGCAAACATTTCCATCAAAATTTGATAAAACCATGGGATTTTTATGGGCAACCAACAAAAAAAACAAGCGTGGGTAGTTGCTATTGATATGGGTTACGGTCATCAACGAGCCGCTTTCCCGCTTCGTCACTTGTCACCTGATGGCACCGTATTCATTGCCAATAAATATCAGGGGATACCTAAGAAAGATTATAACTTCTGGCACTACGGACAAGTTTTTTATGAATTTGTCTCTCGAATGACTTCAATACCGCTCATCGGATCGGTCATTTTTGGTATTATGGATAGCTTTCAAGCTATCAAAGAATTTGATCCAAAAAAGAAATTTTTACGCCCAACAGCACAGCTCATCCAAAATTACTCCGCAATCAAAGGTGGTGTCGGCAAGCATTTGATCGACCAGCTTAACAAAAAAGACATTCCACTCATCACTACTTTTTTTACCATCGCCTACATGGCCGAGGAGCATGGCTTTAAAAATGATATTTACCTGGTAATATGTGATACTGACATTAGTCGCTCCTGGGCGCCTTATCACCCGGAAAAATCACGTATACAGTACTGTGCCTCC
>JBKJTY010000018.1:0-14246 GCA_046590235.1 Candidatus Magasanikiibacteriota bacterium
ACAGCTGAACCAACTTTAATTTTAATTTCTTCTGCCTGGCGTTCACCGAGAAGCAGATTAAAAACATCGCGAGCGTATTGGATAATATTTCGATTAAGTTCATCGCCCGCAATTTTAATTGAACGACGAGTTGTAATACCAGAAAGTGAGATAACAGCGATTTCACAAGTACCGCCGCCCATTTCCACGATAAAGTTGCCCACTGGTTCGCGAACAGGCATACGGGAGCCAATAGCGGCTGCCATAGGTTCTTCTACAATCCATACTTCACGTGCGCCTGAGCTCATGACAGCGTCACCGATAGCGCGGCGTTCAACTTCTGTAATATCTACTGGAGCACCGATAATAACTTTTGGACGAGATAAAAAATTGAGACTACTCTCTTCGTAAACTTTATCAATAAAATAACGTAGCATTTTTTCTGCTACTTCAAAATCTGAAATAATACCGTTTGTTAACGGTCGTGTAGTAATGATATGCGGCGGAGTTTTACCAAGCATGTCTTTTGCTTCGTGTCCGACAGCCAAGATTTGTTCCGTCTTGGTGTTGATAGCAACCACACTTGGTTCGTTGATGACTATACCTCGCTCTTTTACGTAAACCAATGTATTTGCTGTCCCAAGATCAATACCAATCTCTTTTCTGAGTTTTCCGAAAAACCTGTTAAACATAATCAGCGTTATTGAATTTCCGTTTCGTGAATACAACCCCTTCTAGCACAATGAACAAAACTACTAATAACACTAAATTCCACCAAGCCAACAAATCATGCGCTTTGAGGTAAAGCGTGATAATGGCTAATCCAGCAATAAATATGCTCTGACGGAAGGTGTGGCTAACGTGGCGTAACACAGCATCTTCATTTTTAATCAACTTCTTGCGAATAGCGAAACCGATGACAGAAACAGTGCCAACCAGAGCCATAAATAGGCTGGTATAGAAGAAAATCATCCCCATAATACCCGCTTCGTCCGGCGCAATATTAGTAATAACAAAGAACCAGGCTACCCAACAGAGGAGGGTGCCGATAGACATTAATGCTAGGTAGAAACGTAGTGACATAGGAGTATTGTAGATTATAAGCCTTCTTTTGACAAGCTAAGACAAATACCTGATTTTAGTGATTTTTACATTAGTTAACTTCTGGTTAATAGCAGCGATGAACTCCGCTTCATGTAGTCGGATCTCTTGTGCGGCAGTAGTACTTAAGCACGCGATACAAAGCGTGGTATAGCGTAAATAGGCGGCTGAGGCATATTCCGCGATAGCTGCGCCAAAAATAATAGCCAGCTGCTTATTCGCCTCTTCCATGACCATAGCAGCCGTGACACCTTTGATGAGCGGCGACTGGTTGTTGCGGTTATTGAGAATATTACCAAGAGAATTGAAACTCATACTTATACGCGGTAATCGCAAATATCTTTGAAGTCACAGTACTCACAAGCAAATTGGCTTGGAGTGGCAGTGAAATCTTTCGAATGTATCTTGTCTATCGTACCGACTAATTTTTCACGTAATTTTTCTAACTCTTTATCTTCACCGATAAAACTATTTTGTAGGTTGTCGTTGACGTAGTAGAACGTCAGCTTACTTGGTTTACCAATGTGATGGTACTCCGGAAGCTCTTGTGTGGCAATTTGGTAAATAAGAAGTTGTTCTTTGTCGTCAGTGGTTAATTTATCTTTTGCTTTACCTGTTTTATAATCGATAATCTCGAGCGATCCGTCAGGCAGCTGGTCAATGCGATCAATACGGCCGTGCACCAGGTACTTTCCCACCTTAATTTTAAACCAACTTTCTAAATTTACTGGTATAGTCCAATTACCTTCGTGTGATTTATAAAAGATACGTAATATATCTTTACCTTTATCATAGTATTCTTCACGCTGATGTTCACTCTTATACCAATCAGGTAACCAGCTCGCTTCGTAGATTTTAAGCAGTTCATCAAGAGTGGGCACTTTGATACCTGTAGCTACGGCAGTAGCAGTATTTGAGCTTTTTACTGGCGCATCAAACAGTGACACTTGTTTTGCGCTATTTAATTCCTGAATACGGATATAGAAGTTCTGCAATGTTGCGTGCATAGTTTGACCAAAGCTGAAACTAGCACTGCCCTTAGTCGGGATATGTAAAATATGGGCTAATTTGTACTGATACGGACAAGTTTCGTAAGAACGAAGTTGCGAGAAGGAGAACGCCTTAGGTAGTGTATATGCGAATTCACCTGTTGCTTCGTCTTTCTCTACCAACACTTCTGGCACGGCAATTTTTTTAACTGCTTCCTTCGCGTTTGCGGCAAATTTAAGTTCAGCTAAAAACCGACTGATCTTTTTTGCGCGTGTACCACCATAACTACTTGCACTACTGAAATATAACCGTTCTTTTGCACGAGTTACAGCAACATAGAATAATCGGCGTTCTTCTTGGTAATGCCCATCCCCTTCTGGTAATTGCTCTTTTACTAAATCAACCGGAATTTCAATTCCAAGACTTTTAGCACGTGAAGGAAAACGCTCTTCAACGCAATTAACAACGAAGACGTATTTAAATTCTAAACCTTTTGATCCGTGAACAGTCATGACATTAACTGAATCCGGGGTATCGGAAGGTTGATAGAGCGAACCCTTATCTCCCGACTCCCCTACAGACATGAAGTGATCTAGGAAATTTGCCACGTTAGCATCCGGACTAATCGTTTCGTATTCTTTGATGTATTTCAAGAATTCCGTGAGGTGATAGATTTTTTTGATTGCTGCTTCGTTACCATTTTTTTCTCCTTCGATTAAGTATTTGAAATAACCGATTTCTTCCAGAAAATTTACGATGAGCTGGTATGGTTTTTTGGTTTTACTATTACGCATGCCATTTTCAAGCGCACTTAACAATTGACGACAAGTAGCCGATCCTTCTTGGGATACACCATACTCCTCTGGATTTTTGATGACCGCATAATACGGCAAAGACTTCTTTTTACCCATGAACGTGATGGTATGCAGATCGTTTACCCGGACTTTAAGAAATTCTAAACAAAGCAGACGATAGATTGCAGATGATTCCTTGTGGTCCACCATGATTTTGAGGAAGTTGAGACAGTCGACAATGACTGGTAAACGGTAGAGACCGCTGGATGACAAGAATTCATACGGAATAGCCTGGCGCTGCAATTCGGTTAAGAATGGTTCGGCATGGTTGTTGGCTCGAACCAAAATAGCGAAATCATCCCATGTGGACGTTTCATCAATTTGTTTTAATCGCGCAATTTCTCGAACAACGCCTTGCACTTCTTCGTCGAGCGTCGCTTCGTGGAGATGCACAATAGCTGTTTCATTGTTTTGTTTGGCAGCTTTTGAAACGAGTCGTTTATCCAACTTTAATTTAATCTCTAGGCGATCAGGGTTATTGTTTTGGATAGATTCGTAGGCCAAGTCAAGAATAGCTTGGTTGGAGCGATAGTTTTCGTTTAAGACAACTTCTCTCGCCTTTGGGAAATCGTCTTTAAAGCGCATAATGTTTGATACGCTAGCGCCACGGAAAGCGTAGATACTCTGATCATCGTCACCTACAACGGTTAAACAGGAGTTATCATCGGATAACATTTTTACTAATTCGTATTGGGAATAGTTTACATCCTGGAATTCATCTACCAAAATATATTTGTATTGCTTCTTTAATTTTTCAAGAATTGCCGGGCGGGTAGAGAAAAGTTTGTGCGTATAAAAAATAAGATCGCCGAAGTCGAGCATGGCATTGTCGATCAGTAATTGGTTGTAGGTGTGGTACGCGCTTGAGAGTTCGGCAAAACGTTTCTTCTCTGCTTCATTCTCAGGTGTTTCGTCGGTTAATCCTTCTCCGTATTTTAAATAATCCTCTGGAGCAATTAATTCATCCTTACATTTGGAAAAATGTTTGAGTAGTTCATGGATGTGTTTTGTTGGATTACCCATTGGGCGGTAATAATCCAAATTAAATTTAGAGAAGTTTTGGCGGATCAACAACCAGGCTGCGGTTTCAGTCACAAGCTTAAAAGAATTGCTCAGACCTATGTCGATAGCGTGCTTTTCAAGAATTGCTTGGCAAAAAGCGTGGAAGGTAGAAATCTGGATGTCGGTATAGCCAATATCGATCGTCTCATCCAGGCGAATCTGCATTTCTTCTGCTGCTTTATCGGTAAAGGTTAACGCAAGGATTTCTTCCGGTTTGGCGAGGCCTTTTTCAATTAAAAAAGCGATCTTTGTGGTAATAACCGTTGTTTTACCTGTGCCGGCACCAGCGACAATCAAAAGTGGCCCATCGTTGTGTTCGACAGCTTCTTTTTGGGCTTTGTTTAGTTTACGTTCGGACATACAAAAAAGCACCTTTTTAGGTGCTCTTAGTATAGCAGGATCAATTAATTTTACCAGAGTGTACCGTTCGCCCGATTTAGACCCTTTTCTAAGGATATAAGTCGGGATGTGCGAACGGTACAATCTGTTCACACCCCCTTTTTCTAGGCAGCGGCCGCTGCCGTCTCCGTCGCTTCAGCGAACATCTCTTCGGCCCTTTCCTCCATTTCGGCGGAGTTCAGCTCGAGCGGCTGCTTCGCGTGACCGATCAGGTTTTCATACGCCTGCCTGACGTCTTCGGAATCATAACCGGTCAACCGACCCCACTTCTTCAACTCTTCTTTGAATTGCGAGGTGGTGTTCATCCCTTCGAAGCGCTTGACCAGTATTCCATAGTAGAATACCTGGAACGTCCAACTACTGATGTGCTTGACGCTGATCGGATTCCTTCGTACTGCTGGCTTTTTACTCATGCGAACACCTCATGGCTGGAGAAAGGGAAAAGGTTGATAGATCTTGCTACCCAACTAAGTCTTATTGGCTTATTCGGCTAACAACATCGAAATTTAATACCCGCCAGTATATAACAAAAACCACCTTTTGTCAACCTGCCTGCCGGCAGGCAGGGGTAGTTGTAAAGGTGGTTTATTTTTCTTTGTTTCTGAGCTGTCCGCAAGCCGCGGCAATATCCTGACCTTGGGAGTAACGAACTGTTACTGTGAAACCTGCGTCCATTAAGGTCTTGTGCCAGTGATTAATGAGTTCTGGCGGTGTGCGATCAAAGGTGCGGAAACCGTCTACTACGATTTCTTCTTGCTGAGGTGCCGCATCGTCAGTAATTTTGTTGTAAGGGATCAAGTTGATACGGAAGTACGGGATCTTTTTACAAAGTGCCACCAAAGCTTGGAGGTGCTTCTCATCATCATTTACACCAGACAACATGATGTATTCAAAACCGATAAAGTGTGTGCGACTCGGGAAACGTTCATGATATTCTTTAGACCAGGTAACCAACCATTCCAAAAAGCCTTTTTTGTGGGAAGGCATAATTTGCTTACGAGATTCTTCAATAGCACTGTGTAACGAAAGCGCCCAACGTACTGGTGGAAAATCTTTGTCTTTCAAAAGTTGTTCCATAGCAAAGGGAACGCCAGCTGTGGAAACAGTAATTTTTGTTTCACCAAGATCGGTGTTAGCCAAGAGAACATTTAATGCACGTTTTACATTTTCGTAGTTCAAAAGCGGTTCGCCCTGACCCATCATAACAATGTTGTTGACGCGATCCCCTGTCTTTGCTAAAAGGCGTTGCGCAAAACGATACTGGTCGATAATTTCTTCAGCGGAGAGATGGCGTTTGAAGCCAGCTTTACCTGTAGCACAGAAAACACATTTCATTGGACAGCCCGCCTGTGAGGAGACACAAATCGTGTAACGATCTTTCGCGTCTTCCCCAGCATTTTCTTTTAGATTTTTACGACCCATGACAACCGTTTCAATTAAATTTCCGTCAGCGAGTTTAAAAAGGTACTTACGAGTGTTATCCATCTTACTCTCAAGCGCTGTGTAGACCTCCAGGTTGAGCCAAGGGAAGGCTACAAGCTTTTCGCGCAGTTCTTTCGGCAGGGTAGTAATTTCTTCGTAGGAGCTCAAATTAACGTCAAACCACGCATGCTCAATTTGCTTGCGGCGGTAGGCTGGCTGCCCTTCTAGAATTGCTTTAAGTTGTGCGGAATTGGAGGACATAGTGGCAGAATGATAGCAGAAAATAGTCTAAATGACAAGGATTAACCCTCATCATCTACAGTCTCAGTAAGATCCGGCGTAGTTTCATCCACTCTATGCGCCATTTCCTCTACTTTATTTTCAGCTGGTTGGTCGGACATAAATCCTCCCGCCTGGAGTTTCCAGAGTTGTTGGTAAAGACCCGTTGGCTGCTTGAGTAATTCAGCATGACTTCCCTCTTCAACAATGGTACCACGATTAATAACCACAATACGGTCCATTTTCATGATAGTGGAAAGGCGGTGCGCGATCACAATAACGGTTTTATCGCGCATCAAATTATTAAGCGCATCCTGAATAAGAGATTCGGATTCTGAATCAAGACTAGAAGTCGCTTCATCTAGGACGAGAATTGGGGCGTTGCGCAAAATCGCACGGGCAATCGCAACACGCTGGCGTTCACCACCGGATAGTTTTACTCCACGCTCTCCCACAAATGTTGCATATTTTTCCGGGAACTCCTGGATAAACTCATCACAGTGTGCTAGTTTTGCAGCGGCATAGACTTCCTCGTCAGTGGCATCAGGTTTGCCATAGCGAATATTTTCAATAAGGGTACGGTGGAACAAAATAGGATCTTGCGGAACAAGACTGACTGCTTGCCATAAACTTTCCTGAGTTACTTTTGCGATGTCTTGTCCATCAATCACAATCTTACCGCCCGTCAGGTCGAAATTGCGGAGAATTAATTTAACGATAGTCGATTTACCCGCACCGGACGGACCGACAAATGCAACCTTTTCTTTTGGTTTAATCGCCAGATTTAAATTAGTAATGATTTTACGGGTATTGTGATAGAAAAAATCCACTTCTTTAAAAGTAATTGCGCCTGCGGCAACTGAAAGAGTTGTCGCCTGGTGAATATCATTAATACCGTGTGGCGAAGTTAGCGTGTTAGTCATTTCTTCAGCGTCTGCTAAATCAGTATACAAATAGCGAATGATTTTACCAAAGTTCCAAATATCAAAGATAATCAGAATGACATATGACTGGAGCAAAATAAAATCACCCTGTGTGATAAGGTCTCGCTCCCATAGCTTAATCGCGTATGCGAACAGACCGATTTCAAGGACAATAGCCAAGAAACCTTGGAGTCCGTCAAAAATACCATCCAGCTGCCAGGTAAAACGGCGCAATCGGTTGACGACACTATTGATCGCTTTGAATGAAGAGACTTCACGAGCGTAGCCATTATAAAGTTTAACGTTGGTTGTATTGGTGATAGTATCCGCCAATAGCGCGGTCGCCTTACTTTCAGCTTCTGAGCGCTGAATATCAAATTTAAGTTTGTACGAAACAAAAATCCAGTTCACAAACAAGAACACAATAACCCAAACACCGATAATGAGCGCCAACATCCAATTACGGCTCGCGACTACAAAAATAATAACGGCAATATTGACAAACAATGGAACAATCGTCCAGATAACCTTATCAAGCACACTTTCATAAGCTCGGGCAAACCAGTTAAAACGTTTTACCATCGAACCGACGAAGTTGCTATTAAAGTAGGCAAAGGAATGTTTGTGTAAATACGCAAAAGAACTGTTGGCGATATCAGCCATGACTCTCGTTTGAAAAATCGCATTAACCACATTAGCCACGCGCCAGAAAAACCATTTTAATAGCTCCCAGGCAGCAATACCAAATAGTGCTTGGAACAAAAGCCCTGAGACAACTGCTTTGCTAACACCGTCGCTATTAAGCGCATCAAAGAAGTGTTTGAAGTAAATTGGCACAATCGCACTGGAGACAGATGAAAGTATAATGCTAATAATAAGGGCCGTAAGCATCCCCCAATATGGTTTGGTGTGTTTCCAGTAAATACTGATTGTTTGTTTGGTTTGTGTTTTCATAGCAGAACGGCTTAGTATAGCATTATATCACGCCTTTGTCAACCGTACATCCATAACAAAAACAACCCATGTGGAATGAGTTGTTTTTGGATGGTGCGGTAGTAGAGATGACTAACGCGCTTCACACCCATACTACCAGGTTCCTTCGTAATTACTTTGTTTGATGCCCTCTATGGTAATGATGATGAATTGATCGAAAACGATCAGACCTTCACGTTCAAGCTCCTCCAGTGCCGAGATGATGATATACCGCTCCCATTTCCATGACTCAAATCTTTGAATTAAGTCGGAGGAAAGAATGGGAATAGCACGCTCATCTACCAGCATTTTGAGAATGAAGGGCTTAACCTTTTCCACCATCTTTTTGGCATGGTGGTTAATAAACCACATATAGCCGACATACCCTATCGCGAGCACGATAATGAACCTGACCCACGACATAGACGTATCCATGTGATTTCTCCTGAGGTGGTGTTGGTTGAAGTGTAACAATAGTATAAGAGAGATTATTCCTTGTCAATAAAAAACCGACAGCTTGCGGCTACCGGTTTGTTGTTTGTATTTTTATTTACGCCATTTTGTAGCGACGCGCAAGCGATTCAGTTCTTTTTGGAGTTTGACTGCAATTGCTGCGAAATCAACATCTTCTTTATTACGTGCTTCTTCCATGAGTTTTGCTGCACGAGCACGAGCTTCTTCGGCGCGAGCGAGATTGATCTCGTGAGCGTGTTCTGCAGTATCGGCAAGGACAACAATTGATCCGTCATCGCGCACTACGCCAAATCCACCGGAAACAGCAACGACAAACACTTCGCCTTGTTTTTTATAGCGGAGTTCGCCTGACTGCAGTGTGGTAACCAAAGGAATATGATGCGGCAAGACGGTAATTTCACCATCTTCGGTCATCATGCTAATTTGGTCGATGTCGTCTGAGAAGACAACACGCTCTGGTGTGACGATTTGGAATCGCATATTATTTAGTTTCAACTGCTGTTACTTCATCAATAGTACCTTTCATGTAGAATGCGCCTTCTGGTTTGTCATCATGCTTACCATCGAGGATTTCACGGAAACCACGAATAGTTTCTGAAACTGGAACATATTGGCCAGGAATACCACTGAAAACTTCAGCTACGAAGAAAGGCTGGGACAAGAAGCGTTGAATCTTACGAGCGCGGACAACGGCAATCTTATCTTCATCGCTCAATTCTTCCATACCAAGGATAGCAATGATGTCTTGTAAATCTTTATAGCGCTGTAATAAACGCTGAACATCACGAGCTGTACGGTAGTGCTCTTCACCAACTACGTTTGGATCCAAAATGTTTGAGTTGGAATCAAGAGGATCAACCGCTGGGTAGATACCGATTTCAGTCAGTGAGCGATTCAGGGAGATAGTAGAATCTAAGTGGGCGAAGGTTGTCGCAGGAGCTGGATCAGTTAAGTCGTCAGCTGGCACGTAGACAGCTTGCACAGAGGTAATAGAACCTTTATCAGTAGAGGTGATGCGTTCCTGCAAGGCACCCATTTCAGAAGCGAGGGTTGGCTGGTAACCCACGGCTGACGGCATACGTCCGAGCAGTGCGGAAACTTCAGAACCAGCTTGAGTGAAGCGGAAAATATTATCAACGAATAAGAGAAGATCGCGACCTTCTTCATCACGGAAGTATTCCGCCATAGAGAGGGCGGTCAAAGCGACGCGAGCGCGAGCACCTGGTGGTTCGTTCATCTGACCGAACACAAGAGCTGTCTTATCCAAAACGCCACTTTCCTTCATTTCGCGGTACAAATCGTTACCTTCACGGGAACGTTCACCGACACCGGCAAACATGGAGTAACCACCGTGTTCTTGAGCAATGTTATGGATCAATTCCTGGATCAAAACAGTTTTACCGACACCAGCGCCACCAAACAAACCGATCTTACCACCTTTTAAGAATGGGCAGATCAAGTCGATAACCTTGATACCAGTTTCGAAAACTTCAGATTTAGTTGATTGTTTGATAAATGATGGAGCTTTGCGGTGGATTGGGTATTTCTTTTTTGCTTTTACTTCACCCAAGCCGTCGATAGCATCACCAGTCACATTAAACATGCGACCAAGTGTTTCCTTACCAACTGGTACGGAGATTGATTCATTGTTGGAAGTAACTTCCTGACCGCGAACCATACCATCAGTACTACTCATCGCAATAGCGCGAACAGTGCCATTACCGAGATGTTGTTGCACTTCAAATACCAGCTTAACACCATCTTCGGTTTTTGCTTCCATAGCGGTGTACAAATCAGGCAACTGTCCTTCGAAGTGCGCATCAATGACCACGCCAATAATTTGTGAAACTTTTCCTTGTAACATATATTTTATTTATTAGTATCCTGGATTCCCGCCTGCGCGGGAATGACAGTTATTATTCAAGCGCCGCTGCACCACCGACGATTTCCGAAATTTCTTGCGTAATCGCGGCCTGGCGAGCCTTGTTAAATGTTTGACTTAAGTCTTTAATCATATCTTTAGCGGCGTCTGATGCGCTTCTCATCGCCATCATACGAGCACTATGCTCTGAGGCGTCGGATTCGAGAATCGCTTGATACATCTGCATTTCCACTAAGCGTGGCAGGAGCTGATCGAGCACTTGTTTTGCTCCCGGCTCAAAAAGGTAATGACTTTCCTCTGTTTGATGTTCATTTCTACTATATTCATCTAGATCGACTTTTTCTTCCTTCGCCGCATTTCCATCATCTACCATCGTTGGCACCAAACTTTCTTGACCGATAGCACCAAGCATTTGATCTGGATTTTTCTCAAGCGGTAAAATCTGTTTAACTCGAGGTACCTGTTGGATAGCTGAAACGAAATCGGTATAGGCTACCACAATGCGATCATACTTACCACTAATGAATTCCTGTGTGGCAAGTTGTACCATTGGCAAAATTTCTTCAATTCGAGTGGTGAGGTCAATCTTATCAAATTCAGCAACCACGGTTTGACCAAGTTTATGGATACTTTTGCGACCATGTTTACCAGACAAAATTATATCAATCTCCGTACCAACCTCAACACCGGTGGTTTTAATATAACGATGCGCTTCAGCCATAAGGCGACTAGTGAAACCGCCAGCCAAACCACGGTTACTCGTGATAACGATCATGCCGATTTTCTTCACTGGACGCTGCGCTAGAAGCGGATGCAATGCAATAGTAGTTTTTTTTGAGATATCATTGACGATTTCCCAAGCAAGACCGGAATAATTGCGAGTAGACAAAGCACTCATGACCGCGCGGCGCATTTTGACAGCACTAATCATCTCCATCGCCTTCGTAATCTTTTTCGTCGAAGTGATGGATTTAATGCGGCGTTTAATTGCTTTGGTGTTTAATGCCATACAAAATTATTTTTTGCACTCAGCAATGGATTCTTTCAATTCAGTTTCAATTGCACCGTCCCAGTTGCCTTGTGCAATTTTTTCCATTAACGGCTTTTTAACCTTATCAAGGTAAGTGTGGAACTTTTCTTCCCAAGTGCGGATATCTTTAACAGCAACATCGTTTACAAAACCGTTCGTAACAGCGTAAATGATAGCAACTTGATGCTCAACAGACATTGGACTGAACTGTGGTTGTTTCAAAATTTCAACAAGACGCTGACCAAGATCAATTTGTTTCTTAGTGTCAGCATCAAGATCACTGGAGAACTGCGCAAAAGCTTCGAGTTCACGGAACTGCGCTAAAGCGAGCTTGATTTTACCAGCAACTTTCTTCATTGGTTTAGTCTGAGCAGCAGAACCGACGCGTGACACAGAGATACCAACGTTTAACGCTGGGCGGACACCGCGGTAGAACAAATCACTTTCCAAGAAGATCTGACCATCAGTGATGGAGATAACGTTGGTAGGGATATATGCGGAAACGTCGCCAGATTGTGTTTCAATGATAGGCAACGCAGTGATTGAGCCACCACCGGATTCTTTGTTGCGGCGGCAAGCGCGTTCCAATAAGCGGGAGTGTAGATAGAAAACATCACCAGGATATGCTTCACGACCCGGTGGGCGGCGAAGCAAGAGTGAGATTTCACGATATGCCCATGCTTGCTTGGAAAGATCATCGTAGACAACCAAAACATCTTTACCCTGGTCCATGAAGTATTCAGCGATAGTAACCGCGGAATATGGGGCGATATATAAGAGAGCTGCAGGATCAGACGCACCAGCACTAACCACGATGGTGTAATCCATCGCGCCTGCTTCTTTCAATTTTTGTGTTAAACGAGCAACTTTTGATTCTTTTTGACCAATAGCCACGTAAACACAAATCATGTTCTGACCTTTTTGGTTCAAAATCGCATCAACCGCAACAGCAGTTTTACCTGTCTGGCGATCACCGATGATAAGCTGGCGTTGACCACGGCCGATTGGAATCATCGCATCAATAGCCTTAATACCTGTTTGCACAGGTTGACTGACAGGCTCGCGAGTCATAACACCAGGAGCGATCTTCTCAATAGGAGAAAAGTTTTTTGATTTGATTGCTGCACCACCATCGATTGCCTGACCAAGCGGGTTAAGTACGCGACCAATAAGTTCATCGCCGACTGGAACGGACAAAATACGGCCAGTGCGCTTAACAGTATCCCCTTCTTTAAGATGGAGGTATTCACCCAAAATAACCGCACCGATCGTTTCTTCTTCCAAGTTTAATGCCACACCAAAGGTGCCGCCTGGAAATTCTAACATTTCACTGGCTCGGCATTGAGACAAACCGCGAAGACGTGCAATACCATCACCAACAGCGATAATAGTACCAACTTCTTCAACGTTGATCTGCTTTTCAAATTCTGAAATATTCTTTTTTAATTCTTCAACAATGGTATTGATCGACATAGACATGCAATTAGACTAAATGTGCTTGTAAGGTTTGTAATTGTTTTTTGATACTGCCATCGAGGATCGTATCCTCTGTTTTGACTACTAATCCACCTATTAAATCTTCCTGTACAGTGAGTCTAGCGTTAACTTTATCTCCAAAAGCTTTCTTTACTGTCTCAAGAGTTGCTTTATCAATCTCTCTAGCTGTTATCACTTCAATCGTTACGATACCGGATTTCTTGTTAGCGTATTTTTCATAGGCTTCGATTATCGCCGGTGCCTTTTTGAGGCTACTGTGTTTTAACAACAGTGAGGCAAAAGCTTCGACAGCTTTCTTAAGTTCAGCACCCTTAAGATCTTTTGTGACCTCATAAAGTGCTTTGGCGTAGTCATTAATCGAATTCTTTCGCATAGATTATTTAATTTTCTTGATCATTTCTGTAATCAATTCTTTATCTTTCTTATCAGTCACTTTTTCAGATAGGATTTTCTCCAAAGCCATAACAATTAGATCTGCGGCTTCTTTTTTGATCCCCGCTTTCATTTCTTCGCGTTCAATTTTTATAGTGTTCTTGGCGTGATCAATAAGGTTTTCAATTTCTTGTTTAGCTTTGCCTTTCATTGCATCAGCCACTTTTTCTGCGTCTACTCCAGCTTTTTCTACAATCTTGTTTGCTTCTGCTTTAGCAGCAATAACAGCATTTTGAAAATCCTGTTCACTCTTGGCAAGATTTTCCTGCACCCTCTTGCTGTTTGCAATCGCTTCATCAATCATGTCCTGGCGTTCTGTCATTTTTTTGGTAAGCGGTTTGAGGATCAAAAACCAGATAATACACGCGATGATTGCGAAGTTGATGAGCTGAGCGGTAAATAATTGGCTGTTGATACCAAGGGATGCTAAAACACTCTGTTCAGCGACTGCGGTAGTATGTGCTTCTTCAGCAGCGTGAGCCGTTTCAATAAATTGCATAAAATACATTTAAATAGTTCTAGGCAGTAAGACCAGTTTGCACTGATCTTACTCGTAGGATTATTTCAATGTGAAAACAACGACGAGAGCGTAGATAGCGATAGCTTCAGCGAACGCTGCACCGAGCAACATTGGCACGAAGATTTTACCACCTGCTTCTGGGTTGCGACCAATCGCATCCATAGCTTTACCAACGATTTTACCGATAGCAAATGCTGGAGCTAAACCACCAATGGCCATAGTTGTGCCTTTGATGATCGCCAAGACATTTTCATGGGAAACTGATTCCATAGAAAAAAATATTATGATACTAACGCTTTTAATGGGGGTGTGAGACAGTACTAGCGCATGTGCGTTACATGCATTCCTGTGCCACTTAGTATCTAAATTAATTAATTGAACAATGCAGTAACTCCACAGTCTACCACACTGTACTCACTAATTAATTAGT
>JBKJTY010000032.1:0-85507 GCA_046590235.1 Candidatus Magasanikiibacteriota bacterium
GCTTATGTAAGCCATAAAAATGAAACAGCGGGCCACCTAAGTGACCCGCTTTGTGCGAAAGAGCTATTGTTTGACCCCCTTTATGTCGACTATCTTGAGAAACTGTCGAGCGATGTCCTTGTCGCGTTTCAAGATGCCAGGATCGGCCTGTACCGCGGCGAGAACTTTTTCGTCAGACGTCTTTTTCACTGGCCGCGCCCTAACAACGTGCTTGCCGCACTTTGATGGGTGCTGGCTGAAAAAGTAAAATTCCTCGTCAGTAATTTCTGCAGCCGGAATCCCCTCATCGAGCAAAATGTCTCGAACCCGCTCGTACTCAGCGCAGTCATCCAGACCATTTTTTCGTCTCGACATGGAAGCCTCCTGAAGAACAGGTTACGACGCCACACCTCTCTTGTCAAGCATGAAACACCACTAAAAAAGAAGCGCGCGCACCGATGAAGGTGCGCGCCTGTTGTGTGACGTAGCGAAGGGATCAGGTGCCGAAGACGGTGAGGTCTAAGACACCTAGTGTTCCAACATTACTTGCTGACGACGAGATACCGGGACGAGGCCTTCAACACGGTGCGGGGGTCGTCATGCTCCTCCACGTGCAGGCGACGGCGTTCCCCATCCTTGTTAGGAGGCGGCATAGTATGGAGGGACGGCATAGTACGATTCTTCCTCCTATACCGGTCGATCACCCAGCCGGAGCAGGGGGCGATGATCGAGAACTCACGCTGCTTGTCGGGGTACTTGGCCCCGAAGGCGAGCAGGTGCTCGATCTTCGCCGGCATGAGGCCGAATGACTCAATGAGTTCGTCCACCTCCTCGATGCTCACGGGGCGGTTGATGCACATCAGACGGAGTTTCGCCTCGACAGTGCCCGAACCCTCGATCTTAAAGCTCTCGAAGTTCTCCGGGGTGATTCCTGTCTTCATGTCGTACTTACCCTCCTCGACCATCTCGTCGAGCGACAGCTTGTAGTCGATGCTGACCGGAAAGACGTCATCCTCGAAAAAGAGCTTGTTGGGATTTCCGAGGAACAGCTGGAAGTTGTCGGCGGTGATCTTCTTCTCCTCGACGAGGCGGAAAAAGTGCTGCAACTGAGCAAACGTCGGTTTGATCATGAGCGTTCCTTTGACACACGGGTAGTCAGCGAGAGTCTCGGCAGAATGCCTACTGCGCTCGATGATACACCTTTGTGGGTCTGCTGATGGCAGGAGGATTCCCGCTAATCAACGTGCAAGTATACCACAAAATAGCCCTTTTGTCAATGCTTTTATGTCAAAAATGGCTAATTTAGCCATTAAATCTCAGACTCACCTTATAAATCCCTCCCGAGGAGGCCGGGGGTTCGGGGGTTGCTCACTGTCTGAGCCGGGGCGAGTTTGAGCAACCCCCGAAACTTTCTTTGGTTACTTTCCTTTCGTTAGAAAGAAAGTGACAAGCGTGCTACGCAGTAGTAAAAATAATAGAACGATAGTGAAGTAAAAAACCTTTTATTATAATTTTTATAAGGAGCTGGATTCCCGCCTGCGCGGGAATGACAAAGCGGCGCCAGCCGGAATGACACATGTTTGTAAAGACAAAAAAAGAGCACCTTTTTAGGGTGCCCTTTTCTAAAGGTTTTAAATAGAATCGTACTGATGCATCGTCAACTGCGCCTCAATCTGCTTCGCAGTCTCAATCGCAACCGCTACCACGATGAGCATACTCGTACCACCAATCGTCAAAGACTGTGTACCCGCAAGTGCTTGCGCCAAAAGTGGCAAGATCGCGATAAGGCCCAAGAAGAGCGCACCGATAAGGTTCAAGCGATTCATGGTCTTACTGAGATAGCTCTCAGTTTCTTTACCCGGGCGAATACCTGGGATAAAGCCACCTTGCTTCTGGAGGTTTTCAGCAATCTTTTGTGGGTGGAAAACAACTGAAGTATAGAAGAATGTGAAACCAACAACCAATAAGAAATACAAAGTGTTGTAGAATCCTTGGTTTGCAAACAATCGAGTAACACCATTTGCAGTATCACGGAGCCATGAAGCGTCAGCGTGAAGGAAGAATTGCGCTACGAGTGTTGGGAACAACATCAAGGACACGGCAAAAATGATTGGAATAACACCAGCCATGTTGACGCGGAATGGTAAGTGACTTGCACCACTACCCATAACACGAGCACCGCGAACTTGTTTAGCGTAATTCACTGGAATGTTGCGCTGACCTTCATTGATGAAGACTACGCCGACAATCGTGAGAATAACTGCTACACCGAATAATACGTAAGTATAAAGCTGAGAAGGATCGTAGTTGAGCAATGCAGTCTGTAACGCAGTAGGCAATGCAGAAACGATACCAGCGAAGATGATAAGGGAAACACCGTTACCAACTTTTTTCTCAGAAATAAGTTCACCAAGCCACATCAAAAACATCGTGCCAGCGGAAACCGTGAACATGATAGTGACAACGCGGATTGGAGTTAAATCAACGAGGATATTCTGACTAGCGAGCAAGCGGATCATGCCGTAAGACTGGAGGAACGCGAGTGGGATAGTAAGCCAGCGAGTGTACATGTTTAATTTTTGCTGACCGGATTCCCCTTCTTTACTCATTTCTTCAAGTGAAGGCACAATCATGGCCAACAACTGGAAGATGATAGAAGAAGTGATATACGGACCAACACCAAGCATGGCGATAGACAAATTCTGGAGCGAGCCGCCGGAGAAAATGTTAAGCAAACCAAGCACTTGGTTACTATCTAAGAAATTACGCAAGTTAAGCGCGTTCACGCCTGGCACAGGAATGTGCGCAATGAGGCGAAAGGCAACCAACAAACCTAATACAAAGAGTAATTTATTGCGGATGTCTTTTGTATTCCAAACTTGAGCAATGTTATTCCACATAAAGCATTATCTAAATACTTTAAAGTCCCGTGAAGGACTTTAAAGGGGAATTATTTGATGTCGCCACCTGCAGCTTTAATCTTTTCAGCAGCTGCTTTCGTAGTCAAAAGACCAGAAATGGTGAGTTTTTTTGCAATTTCGCCAGTGGAGAGAACTTTAGCGGCTTTCACTGTGACGCCTACCAAGTTCTTATCCTTGAGAGCTTGCAAATCGATGATTGCACCAGCTTCAAAATGTTTTTCCAAATCACTCAAGTAGACTTCGCTAGCTTTAGTGTGGATACTTTTGAATCCACGAAGTTTTGGAGTGGATTGGAGTTGAGCTTTGAAAGCTTTGATCCAAAGACCACGGGAACCACCGGAACGTGCGGTTTGACCCTTACCACCGCGACCTGCGGAAGTACCACGACCGGAAGCGTTACCGCGACCAATGCGTTTGGAAACTTTTTTCGCACCGCGCGCTGCTTTAATTGTGTGTATTTTTAACATACGAAATGTATAGTGGTTACTTAAGCCTTCTTAGCAACTACTGCTTTCTTAACAGGCTTTGCTTCAGTTGCATCTGGTTTTGTTTCAACCGCTGCAACTGGCTTTTGTTCGTGCTTAACCATGTTTACTGGTTGGCGTTTGAAATTCTTAAGAGCTTCAAAAGTAGCCTTCACGATAGTGATTTTGTTCTTAGTTGTACCCAAGATCTTGGAAGAAATGTTTGGGATACCAGCAAGTTCAAATACCACGCGAGCAGCACCACCAGCGATAATACCAGAACCCTTTGGAGCTGGTTTTAACAAGATGGTTGCAGCTTTAAATTTGTAAAAAACTGCGTGTGGAATGGTTTCTTTAGCCAATGGAACACGGATAATTGTTTTCTTAGCTTGGCGAACTGCCTTTTCAACACTGAGCTGCACGTCTTTACCTTTAGCAACACCATAAGCCACGCGGCCACGGCGGTCACCAAGAATAACAAGAGCGCGGAAACTCATGTGTTTACCACCTTGGGTAACACGAGTCACGCGAGCTAAATCCAAAACGACTTGGTCGAATTCTGACTTTTCTTCGCGTTTATCTTTTCTAAAACCTTTATTCATCATAGTGAGTACAATTAAAATTGCAAACCACCTTCGCGTGCACCTTCAGCAACAGCCTGTACGCGACCATGATAACGATAGCCACCACGATCAAAAACAGCAGCTGTGATGCCTTTTGCTTTTGCCTTTTCAGCTAAAGCTTTTCCGACAGCGTAGGCTTGCGCTACTTTGCCGGTTTTTCCTTCTACTTTTACTTCTTTCATGTCTGCACTGCTTACTGCAGCGAGTGTTTTACCACTTGCGTCGTCAATAAGCTGAGCGGTCACGGTGCGAAGACTGCGGAATACGGACAAGCGTGGAGCCTGTGCGGAGCCAACAAGCGTAGCGCGGATGCGGCTGTGGCGAACTTGTCGCAAGTTGTTTTTAGTTACGGTAGCTAATCTTTTCATAGTGTAAGTGTTTTAATGGTAGTATTAAGCCGCCTTAGCTGCTGTCTTACCAGCCTTGCGAACGATCGTTTCTTCGACGTACTTAATGCCTTTACCTTTATATGGTTCTGGTTTGCGGACGCGGCGGATCGTTGCTGCCATTTCACCCACGAGCTGTTTATCATTACCTTGAACAGTGATAATGTTTTTTTCTACAGAAAATGTAACACCGACTAATGGTTTTACTTCAACTGTGTGGGAAAAGCCAACTTCTAAAACGAGGTTAACACCTTTTACAGTAGCTTTAAAACCAACGCCGTTGATTTCGAGCTGACGCTTGAAACCGACAGACACACCTTCGATCATGTTTTCAATGATGCTTGAGAAAGTACCCCACAAAGAGCGGTCGCGGACGTTTTCGCCGTTTACGACTTCAGTGGTAATTTCACCATCTTTAATAACAACCGTAACATGAGGATGGAGAGCTTGTTTGAGTTCACCTTTTGGACCTTTTACTACTAATACACCGGATTGTACTTCAGCAGTAACGCCAGCAGGTAATTTTCGAATTTTTTTACCAATACGAGACATATGAGTAGGAATTAGTAAACTTCACAAAGAAGTTCACCGCCGACATTTGCTGCGCGAGCTTCCTTACCTGTCAAAATACCTTGCGGGGTGGATAAAATTGCCATACCAAAGCCGTTCAAAACGGTTTCGATTTCGCTCTTTTTTACGTAGCGACGGTGGCCTGGTGTGGAGACGCGCTTCAACGATTGGATCGCTGGTTGCTTGTCTGTATACTTGAGGGTGAGTGCCAAGAAGGATGGTTTTCCTTTGGTCTCTTCCGCGTTTGCGATATAGCCTTCACGTACCAAAATCGTTGCAATCGCCATCTTCAATTTGGAAAATGGAATGGTCACTTCTTTTTTGTGAACCATGGAAGCGTTGCGGATTCGGGTAAGCATGTCAGCAATTGGATCAGTCATCATAATATAATAATTACAAATTAGGATTACCAGCTGGATTTGCGAACACCAGGGATTTTACCGGCGTTAGCAAATTCACGGAAACAAATACGGCAGACCTTGAATCGGCGCATAAAAGCACGCTTACGACCGCAGTTCCAGCATCGGTTAACAATACGTGTCGAAAACTTTGGTACTTTTTTTGATTTTGCGATTTGTGCCCAAGTAGCCATATTATTGTTTTAAGAAAGGGAATCCCAAGTGAGTAAGTAATGCTTTACCGGAGTTCTTGTCTTTAGCATTAGTGTTGATGATAACTTGCAAACCATGGATCTTATCGACTTCTTCGATCTTTACTTCTGGGAAGGCGACATTTTCTTTAAAACCAATTGTGAAGTTACCCTGTCTGTCAAAAGCCTTATCGGAAATACCGTGGAAGTCGCGTACGCGAGGGAAAGTAACGCGGAGCAATTTTTCAAGGAATTCGTACATGCGTGGACCGCGGAGGGTTACCATCACGCCGATTTCTTGGTTTTCACGGATTTTGAAGTTTGAAATAGCTTTCTTCGCTTTAGTGCGCATTGGTTTTTGACCAGTGATTTTCGCGAAAGTCTTTTCAACGTTATCAATGTAATTTGTTTCTTTCACAAAGCGGCCGATACCAGCGTTAAGCACAATTTTTGTGACTTTTGGTACCTGCATGACACTCTGCAATCCCAACTCTTTCTTCAAAGCTGGAACAATTTCTTCTTTATAAGTTTGGTATAAGCTCTTCATAGGATTAGTCGATAAATTCACCAGTAGCTGTCGCAACGCGGCGCTTCTTATCGCCATCCATCTTGTAGCCAACGCGAGTTGGTTTACCTGACTTTGGATCAATAAGCATTACCTTGGAAGAGTTGATAGGGCCAGCCAATTCGATTCTACTACCCTTCTCACCAGTCTTTTTAGCCTTGATGTGTTTCTTGATGATGTTAACACCTTCAACAACAATCTTGCCTTCACGTGGAAAGACCTGGATAACTTTGCCTTCTTTGCCGCTATCCTTACCGGTTAAAATTTTTACTTTGTCGTTAATTTTGATTTTCATAATATTTATAGTAATAGCCCAGCTTACACAACTTCAGGGGCTAAAGAAATAATTTTTTGAAAACCTTTCGTGCGGAGTTCGCGAGCCACTGGTCCGAAAATACGGGAGCCTTTTGGTTCTTTGCTGTCGCGATCGATAATAACAGCTGCGTTTTCATCGAAACGAACGTAGGTACCGTCAGGACGGCGGGTTTCTTTACGAATGCGAACGAGAACAGCATGTACAACGTCGCTCTTTTTTACGAGACCGCGAGGTTCTGCTTTCTTGACAACGCAAGTGATGACATCGCCAAGACGAGCATAACGCTTCTTGTAGCCATCAAGCACTCTGATACATTGTAATTGTTTGGCGCCCGTGTTGTCTGCGACAGCGAGCATTGAGCGATGTTGAATCATAAAAAGGTTCTTAAAACATTATTTGACCACAGCCTGGAGCATCCAGCGTTTGGTCTTCGAGAGTGGGCGGCATTCCACAAACTTAACGGTTTCGCCAACTTTCGCAGTATTTTTTTCATCGTGTACGTGGTACTTCTTACTGACACGAAACTTCTTCTGGTATTTTTCGTTCATTTTCATCGCGTCAACGCGTACAGTAATAGTTTTCTGCATGCTTGTTGAAGTAACGGTACCGATAAAGGAGCGTTCGTTTTTAACGACAACTTCTTTTACTGGTTGTTCTTTTTTTGTAACTTTCTTTTTTTCCATAGTAATAAGTATTATTTCGCTCGGTTAGCTAAAAGCATTTTGATCTGAGCGATGGTTTTGCGCTTCAAGCCAAACTCATGGACTTGCTTGATCTGTTTTGTCTTCATTGCAAAGCGCAAGCCATGAAGTTCAGTTTCGAGCTTAGCGAGTTCTTCTTTTAATTCGTTCTCGCCTTTGTTTTGTAAATCAGCAAAGTTCATAGTAGTGAATGTTAGCGTAACTTTTCAATAAACTTAGTCTTGAGACCAAATTTATATCCGGCCATATCCATAGCTTCAACAGCTGATGCGCGTGGCACACCGACCATTTCAAAGAGGACTGTACCTGGTTTCACGACTGCAACGTAATGATCCGGAGCACCCTTACCACCACCCATAGGAGTTTCGTTACCTTTTTTGGTAACTGGCTTATCTGGGAAGATACGGATCCAAATCTTACCACCACGGCGGACGTAACGAGTCAACACACGGCGAGCAGCTTCAATTTGACGGCTGGTTACCCAACCATAACTCAAACTCTTTAAACCGCAATCACCGAAATCAATCGAGTTGGCGCGAGTAGCGACGCCCTTTTGGCGACGGCGACCCTTGTGCCATTTACGGTGTTGTACTTTTTTAGGTAATAACATATAAGCAAATCCTTAGGTCGATTATTTATGCTTCTTGGTTTCTTCGGTCTCTTTCTTCGCGAACTTATCTTTCTTACCAAAGACTTCACCATTGTAAATCCAAACTTTAACACCAATTTTACCTTGCAAAGTGTGTGCTTCCGCGAGAGCGTAATCAACATCACTGCGCATGGTGATCAAAGACATCTTACCTGCAGCGAGCATTTCGCGGCGAGCAATTTCAGCACCGTTCAAACGGCCGGACATCGCGATCTTCACACCCTTACCACCAGCTGCCATGACTTTTTCAATAGCTTGCTTCATGATGCGGCGGAATGGAAGACGTTTTTCAATGTCAGCTGCAGCATTCTGTGCAACGATAGCAGCAGATAATGCTGGTTGGTTGACAGGCTGGATGTTTAATTTAACTTTGACTTTAAATTGCAAAATCTTCTTTTCGATTTCCTTACGGATTACTTCGAGGCCTTCACCACCGCGACCGATCACCACGCCTGGCTTAGCTGCCAAGATAGTAACCACAACTTCTTTTGAAGTGCGTTCAATACTAATTGCATCAACGCCTGCTTCTTTTAGTTTCTTTTCCAAGAATTCGCGGATAGCAATTTCTTGCTGCAAATACTGAGCGTATAATTCTCGTTTAGCGAACCAGCGAGAATCCCAAGGAAAGATAAATGGGGTGCGGTGAATTTTCGGATGGACTTTGTGACCCATAGGTAAAAATTATTGTTTCTTAGACTTTGCTGGCGCCTTAGCAGTCTTCTCAGGTTTTGGGAAGCTAGCTAAAACCAAGCTGATGTGTGATGTGCGTTCTCGAACTGGAGTAGCACGGCCATGAGCTTTTGGCATGGAACGTTTAATCATTGGACCACCATCAACAGTGACTGTTTTGATCACTAAATCTTCTGCTTTATAGGAGTGGTTGTGTTTTGCATTCGCAATTGCGGATGACAAAACTTTGGCCATGATTTTAGCAGTCTTTTTGTTGATAACTGCCAAGTTATCCATAGCACGAGCGACGCGCTTACCTCGAATCAAATCAGCGATCAAACGCATGCGGCGAGGAGAAGAGCGAACGTAGTTTAATTGTGCGGTTACTTCCGTGTTCATACGCTATAGATTATTTTTTAGCGGCTGGAGCAGCGGCAGCAGGTGCTGCAGCTTTTGCATCGTCCTTCTGCATCTTACCACCGTGACGAATGAATTTACGTGTTGGTGAAAATTCGCCTAAGCGATGACCAACCATATTTTCATCACATAAAACAGTGAGAAAATCCTTGCCGTTGTGTACCAAAAAGGTAACACCGACCATTTCTGGAGAAATGACGCAAGCGCGGGACCAGGTTTTAATAGAGCCACGTTTACCACTCTTTTTAAGCGCTTCAACTTTCTTGATAACGCGAGGGTCAATGTAGGCACCTTTTTTTTGACTTCGTGACATAGGTTATATATTAGGCAAGCGAGTTCTTGGAACGACGGGATTGAATAATGAACTTGTCGCTCCACTTTTTTGGCTTACGGGTTTTAACACCGCGAGCTGGTTTACCGTATACAGTTTGTGGACCACGTTTCTGACCGATAGGACTATGGCCTTCACCACCACCGTGCGGGTGATCAACAGGGTTCATATTCTTACCTTTAACAGTTGGTTTGATACCACGGTGACGCATGCGACCTGCTTTACCCCAGCGGATCAAGCGGCGGTCTGGGTTAGAGAGCACACCGATTGTTGCCATACATTCTTTAATGATGGAACGAGTTTCGCCGGATGGTAAACGGATTTGAGCGTATTCACCTTCTGTACCAATGAGCTGAGCTGAAAGACCAGCACCACGAGCCAACTGACCACCTTTACCAGGAGTCATTTCAACGTTGAAGATGAAGAGACCAACTGGAATGTTTTTGAGTGGCATGCGGTTGCCGGATTTTGCTTCAATAGTACCTGCGGATGAGCGAACGACTTCGCCAACTTTCAACGCTTCTGGAGCCAAGATATAAGACTTGGTACTATCAGTGTATTGAATCAAAGCGATGCGAGCACCACGGTTTGGATCGTATTCAATTGCCAAAACAGTAGCGTCCATGTCGTATTTGTTCTGCTTGAAATCTACCAAGCGGTAGTATTTCTTTGCGCCACCACTCTTGTGGCGAACAGTGATAACACCTTGGTTATTGCGACCAGAATGTGGTTGCAAAAACTCTACCAGACTTTTTTCTGGTTCCCATTTGGTAATATCTGCAAACGTGTCGGAGCTGGAGTTGCGGCGACCCGGTGATGTTGGTTTGTAAACTTTAATCGGCATACTTTTGTAGATTAGACACCTTCATGAATCGTAATCGTCTTACCTTTAGGAAGGGTGACAATAGCTTTTTTCATATCAGCTTTTCGGCCCAAGTTTTTGCCAAAGCGGACGCGGTGACCTTCGACGTTAACAACGTTAACGGCAATCGGATCAACATTATATAATTCTTTGATCGCCACTTTAACTTGGTTCTTCTTCGCAGAAGCAGGAACGATAAAGGTATATTTGTTGTTTGTACTTTGTGCTAATGCTGCTTTTTCAGTAACAACCGGGCGGAGCAAAATAGTGTGAGCAGTCTTTGCAGTGGTAGCGGTAGTTGTAGCAACAACTTCAGTTTCAGCTTTTGGCGCTGCCTTTTTGGTAGCACGAGCTTTCTTTGGAGCTGCAGCTTTTACTTCGCTAGCTGGTTTAGCTGTCTTTTTTGAAATGCGGTCGATGATTCCCATAATCGTTCATTATTTAATAAGAACCTCTTCCAACTTCTTCAAACCTTCAACACTAGTGATAATAGCTTGCTTGGAAAGAAGTGATGCAACGTTTGCATCTTCTGCGCGCATTGTATCAACTTTTTTCAAGTTGCTAGTCATGCGGAGCACTTTCGCGTCCTTACCTGGGGTAAGAATCAAGAAACTGTGTTGCTTAGCTGGAAGCGCTTTTAACAACGCTACAAAATCTTTAGTTTTAGGTTCAGCAAATCCGAAATTTTCAAGAATCCACAAGGAACCATTTTGTGCTTTGTCGGACAATACCATCTTGGTAGCCAAACGGCGGGTTTTCTTGTTAATTTTTGTTTTATAGTTGCGTTCAGCTTTTGGACCAAAAGTCACGCCGCCGCCCTTCCAAATTGGAGAACGTGTGGAACCGTGACGTGCGCGGCCTGTACCTTTTTGTTGCCATGGTTTTTTACCACCACCGCGAACATCGCCGCGGCCTTTAGTATCAGCCCATGATTCACGAGCGTTGTTTGTCTGAGCGACAAAAACTTCGTGGACAACTTCTGGTCTAACGGCAACATTAAAAATGTCATCGTTCAAAGCGACGTCGCCTTTTTCTTTACCAGCTAATGTGTAAACGGTAAGTTTCATATATGTATAGTGGTGATTATGCAGCTGCTGGAGCATTTTCTGCAGGTTGTGCTGCTACAGGAGCTGACTTCTTTGCAATCTTTAATTCACCAACACCTTGGATGATGAGTAAACCATTTTTACCACCTGGAACTGCACCCTTAATGAGGAGTTCGTTAGTAGCTGGATCTACTGCAACAATTTCTAAATTTTTAACAGTAACGCGATCGCCACCCATACGGCCAGCCATACGCATACCTTTGAAAACGCGTTGCACACCACCGGCACCGATAGAACCTGGAGCACGGAGATCGTGTTTGTGACCGTGAGTTGCAGGAGCACCACGGAAATGGTGACGCTTAACAACACCGGCAAAACCTTTACCTTTTGATGTACCGATAACTTCAACAACATCACCTGGGACAAATGTGTCTACAGTAATGAAGTCGCCGCGTTCGATACCATCAACTTTTTCCATACCGAATTCGCGCAAATCTTGCACGGCTTCGAGGCCTTTTACGTGACCAGCGTGAGGTTTACTCATGCGGAATTCACGCATTTCGCCAAAACCAACTTGGAGCGAAACTTGGTTATCTTTCGTTCCATCCTTTACTTGCGTGACCTGGCAAGGTCCTGCGAGAACTTTGGTAACTGGAATTACGTCACCGTTCTGGCCGAAAACTTGAGTCATGCCTACTTTTTTTCCGAGAATGAATTTCATACAAGTAATTAAATACATTGTTCCTACCCCGGGTTTTTCGTAAAGGAACACCTCAGCATCTTTGTAGAGATGTCCATCGGCGAATTACCGCGGTAGCTTTTCAATGTGAACAGACTCTTAATTCTACTTAACAAAAAACTAGAAGCGCTGACACTGAGAGAAACTCAGTCCTGACGCCTCTAGCCTTCCTCGACCGCCGAAGCTTAAGCGAAGGAGGTCCCATTGTAAGGGCACCTTGCTATAACTTGTTAGGTCACGTCAACAGAAACCTGCGACGCAGAATGGCTTTTTGTAGTAAAATGTTAAGTTAATTCTCCTGAAAATAAAGCTATCCGGTTTAAATGTTTTCTTGGCTAAGATTAGCCTAAGATCTTATTTACTGAAAAGCATTATTTTTACGTAGTTCGAGTATACCTCGTATCAACGTATTTGTCAATACCTAGCCTAAAAGCTAGACATTACATTTTGATTTCGATATCAACACCAGCTGGAAGGCTGAGACTCATCAATGCGTCAACACACTTTGGGTTAGCATTCATGATATCTACCAAACGCTTGTGGACGCGCATTTCGAACTGTTCACGAGCGTCTTTGTGGACGAAAGTAGAACGGTTAACAGTGAATTTCACCTTTTCGGTTGGGAGTGGTACTGGACCAACTACCTGTGCGTCGTGGCGTGTAGCTGTTTCAACAATTGTCTTCGTTGCTTGGTCGATAATACGGTTATCGTAAGCGCGGATTTTGATGCGAATACGGCTGCCTGCTTCTTCTTTCTTGGTTTGGGTTGTTTTTGCTGCAGTAGACATGTTATTTAATTAAAGAACATTAATGAACAAAACCAAGGGGGCCACTTTTCAGCGACCCCCATGATCCTTATTTTGTAATTTTAACAACGACACCTGAACCAACTGTGCGTCCACCTTCGCGGATAGCAAAGTTCATCTTTTCTTCGATAGCAACTGGAACGATGAGTTTAACCTTGATAGACACGTTGTCACCAGGCATAACCATTTCAACACCAGCTGGGAGTTCGATTTCACCAGTTACATCAGTTGTGCGGATGTAGAACTGTGGTTTGTAACCCTTGAAGAAAGGTTTGTGGCGACCACCTTCGTCTTTTGTCAAAACGTAGATTTCACCATCAAATTCAGTGTGAGCTTTAGCAGTACCAGTCTTAGCTAAGACCATACCACGTTCAACTTCTTCTTTCTTTGTACCACGGAGCAAGATACCTGCGTTATCACCAGCTTGACCTTCTTTCAACTGTTTGTTGAACATTTCAATACCAGTAACGACAGTTTTCATGTTGTCTTCGCGGAGACCAACGATTTCGATTTCGTCGTTGATTTTGATCATACCACGTTCGATACGACCTGTTACCACAGTACCACGGCCTTCAATAGAGAAGACATCTTCAACTGGCATGAGGAAAGGTTTATCAGTAGCGCGAACTGGTTCTGGGATGAATTCATCACAAGCTTTCATGAGATCCAAAATTGGCTTGGAAGCTGCTTCATCAGTTGGGTTAGCCAACGCTTTTGAAGAAGAACCGCGGATAACTGGCACTTTGTCGCCAGGGAAGCCGTATTTAGTCAACAAATCACGAACTTCAGCCTCAACGAGGTCAATGAGTTCAGGGTCAGAAACCATGTCAACTTTGTTCAAGTAGACAACGATTGTAGGCACACCAACCTGTTTAGCAAGCAAGATGTGTTCGCGAGTCTGAGGCATAGGACCATCAGCTGCTGAAACAACGAGGATAGCACCGTCCATCTGAGCTGCACCAGTGATCATGTTTTTAACATAGTCAGCGTGGCCAGGACAGTCAACGTGTGCGTAGTGTCGCTTATCTGTTTCGTATTCTACGTGAGCGGTAGAAATGGTAATACCACGAGCTTTTGACTCAGGACTCTTGTCGAGACCATCAACGCCAATATCTTTAGCACTGCCTCCGCGGGAGGAGAGCACTTTCAAGATAGCTGCGGTGGTAGTGGTTTTGCCGTGGTCGACGTGACCAATGGTACCAATATTCACGTGTGGTTTGGACCGAATAAAATCAGCCATACAAATATATATCGCGACACTGTCCCGAGTGGTCGGTCCAGATTTGTTTCCCAGTCGCTTTTTTTATGATTTTTGAAAAAAATAGTTGCTAAATCTCACTTAGAATTAGCGAGTCGATTATAACAGAAAGCCTCTATCTTGGCAAGAGCTTACCCATGTGGACAAGCTGTGGGTTGAATACGTTTTTTACTCAACTGGTTCTAAATAAAACTTTTCCTCTTCACCATCGTTCGGTACGTCAGCCAAATTTTCTTCGTTTTCTTGGCGAACTACTGGCGTTTCTCTTACTTCTGGTAAAGGTTCTAAATGCGGTTCAGACTCAATGGTTGGCGCCTTCCCAGCATTTCCCACTTCCCCGACTTCTGTCGGAACCTGTGGCATCACTTCCACTTTTGGCTCTTTTTCCTGCGTATCGATCAGATCATCGAGCACATAGTCATGCAGACTGTCGTCGTCGGAATCTTTTGGATCGTCTTGAACACTAATCATATCCTCATACTGGTTGAGGTTCATCATCATGAAGACATCATCACTTTCCATATCCATCACAAAAGCCTTGTCCCCTGTCGCACGCATTACGCTGAGCATTCGTTGCAATTGTTTCTCGCGCATACCTCAAAAAATTAGTTTACAAGCCTCTTATAATTAACACATGTATTTCGTCCCGTCAATACAGAGACGAACAGCCGAACGCAATTAATCGCGTTCGGCATTTTCCCCTTCTTGTAATAGTGTTGTTTCCTCCTTTTTTTCCTCTACCCAGAGTCCGCGCAATTTAAGCGCGATTAGAATAGTTTCCCACTCATGATACCAGGTCGCCTGATTAAACCTCGTTTGTTCCTCTTCCGGTGGAAGAAGGACAAACATGAGTTTTATTTCAGCAGTCATTACGAGCCGATGACCGCTTTCCTCGTGCTTCATCGTGTACGGATCTATGCGGTAGGCAAAGGTCCACCCTGCTTGCATAAGCTTTATCCGAAACTCTCTGAACTGATCATTGAGCCTACGCCGCATGACGTCCTCCTGGTGAGTGGTAAGCGTGGCATAATTTTACTCTTTTATACTGCAAAGTCAATGTATAAAAGATAAAGCTGCAATCAAATTTTGTATAAAAAGAAAGCGACCCCGGTTCGTTGTAAGACGTACCGGGGTCGAATGTTCACTGACACTTCTTTAAGTGTGTTCGCTAATGCTTGGTTGGAGAAGTCGGGGTGAATCCACCAGGGATCCGCCCATCCTCGATGCCGAGCTCTTCATCGCTCGGACTGCCGAGAGGTGTGATCTCAATAGTCACGTCATCGGTGAACTTGAAGTTGAATGACAGAGTCAGGTATGGTCCCATTACCTCTGCCTTATCGAGCACGGTAAATTCATCGATCTTCACCAGACTCTTATTGATCTCGAGGCGTTCGGTGGCCCCATTGCCGAAGATGAAGTCGATCACCACATCGTCGGGCTTTTCGTCCGGTTGCGGCGCTGGCCAGCCGGTGATGGAAATTTTGATCTGCCTCTTGTCCTCGCTGAAGATGAAACCTTCGTTGCTACGAAACCATACAACGCGTCCGCCTTCAACACGAAAACGTGTTCCAATCATATTCTTCTCCTGTTTACAGTGAACCGAAAGCCCACAATGTTGGGGACCATCCCCGAGTTGTAGAGCTATCAGCGGCTGTAAAGGAACAGTGGATTATACACCTTTTTAGCGCTTTTGTCAAGATATACACCTAAAAATGAAGCGCCACGCAGGATGAGTGCGTGGCTTAGTGCTTCACTGTGTGATGGGTGGACTTGCGGCGGGAACGTCTTACTCCTCGTTCATTTTTCGGTGAAGTAAACTTTTCCATCTCCTGGAAAAGTGCGAGCGTAGCCGCATGGCACGCAAGCTCTTCGTCACCGACTTCGAAAATCATGTCATCCAGGATTTTGGATCCGATAGTTGCAGCGTGCCTAAACGCTTTTATTTTCCGAGCAGTACTCGTTTCCATAAGGATCCTCCTTTCACAGTGAACGTATCTGGAGCATACCACGGGTTTTTAGAGACGTCAAAAAATAAAAAACACTCCCGAGCGGGAGTGTTTTGTTTGAACTGTAAAGATTATTTTGTGCGACCTGCGATGATTTGCGCAGCAACGTTGTTTGGAACGTCTGCGTAATGATCGAATTCCATAGAAGAGGAAGCGCGACCCTGAGACATGGAGCGCAAGTTGGTTACATAACCAAACATACTTGCGAGAGGGACCATAGCACGGACAACTTTCATTGTACCGCGATCGGTCATTTCAAGGATTTGACCGCGTTTAGCATTCAAGTCACCGATCACATCACCCATGAATTGTTCTGGAGTCAAAACTTCAACTTTCATGATAGGTTCCATGATAACTGGGTTTGCTTTTTTACAAGCAGCCTGGAAAGCCATTGAACCTGCCATTTTGAAGGCGATTTCAGAAGAGTCAACTTCGTGGTAGGAACCGTCGAAAACAGTTACCTTTAAGTCCACTACTGGGAAGCCAGCTTGGATACCGCGAGACAAACCTTCCTTAATACCTTTTTGAATAGCTGGGATAAATTCGCGAGGAACGACACCACCTTTAACTTCATCAACGAATTCAAATGGTGTACCTGGTTCAACTGGTTCAACTTTCAACCAGCAATGACCGTATTGACCACGACCACCAGACTGTTTGACGTATTTACCTTCAGCTTCAGCAGCGACGCGAATAGTTTCTTTATACGCAACTTGAGGAGCACCGACGTTTACTTCAACCTTGAATTCACGCTTCATGCGATCAACCAAGATATCGAGGTGCAATTCACCCATACCAGAGATAATAGTCTGGAGCGTTTCTTCGTCAGTGTGGATGTGGAAAGTCGGATCTTCTTCAGCCAATTTCTGCATAGCCATACCAATTCTTTCTTGGTCAGCTTTTGTCTTTGGCTCAATAGCCATTGAGATAACTGGTTCAGCAAAAGTTGGACGTTCCAAGATAATTGGATTTTCTTCAAAACACAATGTGTCACCGGTTGTAACTTCTTTCAAACCGATAGCAGCTGCGATTTCACCAGCGTAAACTTCCTGTACATCTTCGCGGTTGTTAGCATGCATACGCACGATACGACCAAGACGTTCTTTAGTACCTTTACTGGAGTTGTAGACGTAACTACCTGCAGTAACGACACCGGAATACACGCGGAAGAAAATAAGCTTACCAACGAATGGATCAGTAGCGATCTTAAACGCAAGCGCAGCAAAATGTTCTGTATCAGAAACTTTTCGAACTTCTTCAGCTTCAGTGTCTGGGTTAGTACCTTTCAAAGCTGGAACATCCAACGGAGATGGCAAGTAATGCACGACGGAGTCCAACATGAACTGCACGCCGATGTTGCCAAGCGCGGAACCACAGATGACAGGGTAAATAGTACCCTTGAGCACCATAGAGCGAATAGCTTTGCGAATTTCATCGACAGAAAATGATTTACCGTCGAGGAAACGTGCCATCATATCATCGTTTGCTTCTGCAACTTTTTCGATGAGTTTAGCACGGAATTCAGCAACCTGTTCTTTCATTTCTTCTGGGATTGGGAATTCAGTAATATTCTGACCCTTTTCACCATCGAATTTATAAGCTTTTTCTTCAATCAAATCAACTAACGCGCGGAATTCACTAGACTGACCAACTGGCA
This sequence comes from Candidatus Magasanikiibacteriota bacterium, assembly GCA_046590235.1. Classification (GTDB taxonomy): domain Bacteria; phylum Patescibacteriota; class Patescibacteriia; order Magasanikbacterales; family GWA2-37-8; genus 2-02-FULL-45-10. Next base: position 17,555 of record JBKJTY010000032.1, read on the forward strand.
ATTGGATTGCAACTGCGTCCTTAGTCAAACGTTCGTGAATAGAGGCGAGACACATAAAGAAGTCAGCGCCGAGTTTGTCCATTTTGTTGACGAAAGCAACGCGAGGCACGTTGTATTTATCAGCTTGGTGCCAAACAGTTTCAGATTGTGGTTCAACACCTTGAGAAGCGTCAAATACAGCAACCGCACCGTCGAGAACGCGAAGTGAACGTTCAACTTCAACAGTAAAGTCCACGTGACCTGGGGTATCGATCAAGTTAATGCGATGACCTTTCCAAAAACAAGTGGTGGCAGCAGAAGTGATAGTAATACCACGTTCTTGTTCCTGTTCCATCCAGTCCATGGTAGCTTCACCTTCGTGCACTTCACCGATTTTGTGTTTTTTACCGGTATAGAAAAGCACGCGTTCTGATGTGGTTGTTTTACCAGCATCGATGTGCGCCATGATACCGATATTGCGTGTTTTATCTAGGGGATATTCACGAGGCATAAATATAAATAGGAAAACCCGCCGTCGCTAAAGCTATGGCGGGCGAAGAATTATTTCGCAAAGCGAGCAAAGTGAGCAAACGCTTTGTTAGCTTCCGCCATACGGTGCATGTCGTCGCGTTTTTTCATCGCGTCGCCGAGACCTTGGCTGGTTTCGAACAAGATTGTAGCTAATTTCTGGGCCATTGGCTGACCTTTCTTTGCGCGAGCTGCATCAATGATCCAGCGGAATGCAAGTGCATTCTGGCGGTCACCACGAACTGGCATAGGAACCTGGTAGTTAGCACCACCAACGCGGCGGGAGCGAACTTCCATTTGTGGAGAAATAGTTTTGATAGCATCTTCGAATACTTTTACTGGATCTTTCTTAGCTGTTTCAGTAATGATATCGAAAGCACCGTAAACAACGGACTGTGCAGTAGCTTTCTTGCCTTTGCGCATAACGTTGTTGATGAGTTTTGCGACGAGAACGTTGCCAAATTTAGGATCTGGCTTGATGTCGCGTTTTTTTGCTTGTTTACCACGCATATGTTTTCATTTAGTAATGGAATGTGAAAGCGATTTCATTTTTTTCATATTTGCCGCAGCAACTTTGAAAAAAATGAAACGCTGAGCATCTTTATTTCTTAGCTGCCTTTGGACGCTTGTTGCCGTACAAAGAGCGGCCGCGACGACGAGCTGCGACACCCTGAGTATCATAGATACCACGAACAATGTGGTAACGCACACCTGGTAAATCTTTTACACGACCACCGCGGATGAGCACGATAGAGTGTTCCTGAAGGTTGTGACCTTCACCAGGGATATAAGCGATAACTTCCATACCGTTGGAAAGGCGAACCTTTGCAACTTTACGTAAAGCGGAGTTAGGTTTCTTTGGGGTGGTTGTATACACTTTTGTACAAACGCCACGCTTGAAACTACTACCTTTTGGGTAAATAGTGGTGCGGCGGTGCAAGTTATCAACCGTAAATTGCAAAGCTGGGGTCTTTGTTTTGCGGACCTTTGCCTTACGTGGTTTTTTGATCAACTGACTAAGTGTTGGCATAGTCTAAATAATGAATAACTTCTTAATAATTTAATAGTTGTTTGGCTCTATAAAACATTGAAATCCGCATTAGGCGGATTTGCTACTCCATCGAAATTGTAAGTTCAAACTTGTACAATTACGGCTGAGTAACAAAACAAGAACGGATTACTTAACTCAGCCACGAGCCCGCTTAGATAGCGGATTAGTTTTCGTTCTGGTGAAAAGTATACCCATCAATACATTTTTTGTCAATAGTATTGACTTCTGGCCCGATTAAGGCTATACTGCTCGCGTTTTAGCTCTCCAACCTTTCACCCCTATATAAGGAGTAGTGCATGCGATTTGGTAAGCACATCAGTTCTGATCCTGGTCTTGTCCCTGACGGTGTCTCTGGCGTGACTGCAAGGATCAGGCGCACACCGCACTACGCTCCCCTTACGGAGGAAATGATTGAACGTCTCCCGTCCGGTACTTTCCTGGAACGAGTTCGAGCCTACTACGCCTTTCGCAAACTGAGCGTTCAGCTCTATTCGTTTGGCCATGACATCATTGGTGTCCGTAATAATAACAACGGCCGCAATGAAGTCCTGTTCGATCTGGCGCGGTGGCAGGTCAAGTACATCACCAAAGGTCCGAAGCAGGGAATTGGACGTTACGAAAACCTGTCTGCGATGGGTGGTATGGGCGACGTCTTTGAATGTGCAAAACGGCAGATCGTGCCGCGTTCACGCACCAAGCACTGGAGCGAGAAGCATACGCTCATCGAGAACAACTAAAACAACCTGTACGAGCACTCTCTCAAAAAGAGGGTGCTCGTACAGCCCCCCCCCTTCTCTTGTCTTGGAAATGAAAAATAGCTTATAGTATCTATAGATTATTTTTCCTTTCCATTCCGGAAAGGTAGGAGGATACGCCCATGGATGGTACGGGAACTCCCGAACGAGGACAACGAAGGTTTAGCAGTTTGGTCGTGTACGAACACGCGATGGGATTTATGATTGCGTTCTGGGTCACACGAGAGGATGTGTGGGATGATATCCCCCTCTACTCTCAACGAGACGCCTATAACCGGCTCTGGAAGCTCTGGGCTGACGGGGAGGTGAGCATTTTTCAGTTCTATAAGCTTCACCCACTCATTGATTCGTCCGATCTTCCTGAGCAATCAAGAGACACGCTTGCGTGTTTCCTCAAGCGCACGAAACCGCTTATCGGACCGGGCGAATGCAACGCAGTTTCCCTGCGAGTCCAGCTGAACCCACGTCGGGCAGCTTAAAAACAACATTATACCGTACTGGCACTGGGAGGCGGTGCTAGTACGGACCCCTCTTCGCACCGCACAGGTGTTTTTTATTTATGATCGATCGGCAAAGAAAAAGCAAAGGTGCTCCCCTTCCCCGATACGCTTTCAACTAATTCTATTGAGCCACCCATAGCCTCCACCATGAGTTTTGAAATGTAGAGCCCTAAACCAGTCCCTTTCGTCACATCACGTGTTAATATTTTCTCACCTGCTTGCTGGAATTTTCTGAAGAGTAAGGCTTGATTCCCGGGTGAAATACCCTTGCCTGTATCGGTCACTACCACCCTAAGCAAAGGGCTTGCTTTTTCAATCATCACCGTGATTCCACCCTGTTCAGTATAATTAATCGCGTTACCCAAAAGATTAAACAGGACTTGTGTTGTTCGATCGACATCGCCATACACCATTGGTAGCCCTTTAGGCGGCTGCTTAACGGTAAATGTAAGATGCTTGGCAGTCGCCAATGGTTCAATCTTAGAAGTTACCCCCTTCAGGGCAACCACCAAATCAAAAGGTTCCTTTTTAAAAGTAATTTTCCCTTGCTCCAATCGCGACACATCCAAGAAGTCATTCACGATAGCAATTAAACGCGTGCTCGCATCGTAGGTATCCTGAATAATTTCAGCCTTATCCTTAACCTTTAATTTATTTGTAAAATCACGGAACATTTCCATGTTACCGCGAATTGCAGTGAGGGGCGTACGTAGTTCGTGAGAGGCTAGAGCAAAAAATTCTTCACGAGAGCGTTCCAGAACTTTTGCCTCAGTAATATCTTCGAACAACAAAACATAGCCGATCATTTTTTTATCATCTTCAGCAATAATAATAGGTGCGACAATGCCACGTAGCGATTTTCTGCCAAAAATAATATTTTTTATTTCACAAATAACCTTGCCTTTAAGGCATTTTTCTATTTGAGACTGAACATCAAAACTCTCACCCAGTATCTTGGCAATATCTGCCACCGAAGAAGCTTTAACACTCTTCTCCCCTAAGAGTTCGCCCATAGCTTTATTCTTAACCAGAATCATATGGTTTGTATCAGCGATCACGAACCCAAAAGAGAGGCTGTTGATCGAGGCCAGCAGGCGGGCTTTTTCAGCTTGCAACTCAGAAGTGCGTTCCACCACAATCTGGTCCACTTTTTTCTTTTCAACATCAAGATCCTCGAGCAGGTTAAGGATGGCGGATTTTGATTTCTCCACTTCGATTACCTTAAGCGATAGATCAGCCGTCTTCTCCTTTATCTTTTCATCTAAATGTTGATATGTTTCGGCTAATTTTGCAGTCATCTCATTAAAAGCCGCTGCCACATCGCCAACTTCATCGTTAGAAGGCATGTAAATTTTCACGCCTAGTTTTCCCTCTTTAATCTTATTTACGTGTTCATGAAGTTTGTTTAATGGATTTAAAATGCCTCTGCTAAATAGCCAGGCAAAAAATAAGGCGATAACAATACTTAGGCTACTACCGATCGCAAGTGAACGAAGAACATTTGTTATACTCTGGTCTATCTGATTTTTAAAATACCCCACTCGAAAAATGCCCTTGTTATAGTCTAAACGTAAGGCAGTGTCATAGACTTCTCGACCATCTTCTTGTTTAATTAAAACAATACGTTTATTTTCCCCTTGCGGTAAAGTATTATATGACTGAACAGTTGCTTCGTCACCCACAACCAATGTACTGGCAAGCAAGCGGTTGTTTTCATCAATCACCAACATATAGGCGACATCCGTATGGGCAGCTTTTTGATTAAAAATTAAATTGATTATACTCTCTTTGTTATCTGTCAAAACAAAATTCGTCAAATCACTTATTTCTGCTTGGCTATTGTTGATAATCCTATTGATAAGATCATTTGTTAAGTTATTTTTAACCGTATAGCCAGCAATAAACAAACTGCTAACAGAAGATATAAGAACAAGACTCAAAAAGAGAAGGGGGATCTTAATTTTAAGCTTAAAGGCCATACAAAAAGTTATTTGACCGGGACGAGAACAAAGTTTTTATTATTGAAATTAGTTAGGTACACCTTACCTAAACCCTGGTGATTCGTCGCACTAAATGATACATTAACACCGATGCCAGCGTCATAATTAGTTAGCGATTCCAGCGCTGTTATCAAACCTTCTCTGGTTGGATTTTTACCAGCTAACCTAATACCTTCAGCCAAGACTTTAGTATTTATATATCCTTCAAGTCCACCAAACGTTGGTTCTGTGCCAGGCGCATACTTTGCCAAGCTTTGATTATACGCTTTTACAGCTTCAAATAGCTCACTATAATAAGTGGGCGGCACTACCTGGGAAATAAATACATTATCAGTATTACCTTGAAGTTCGTTGATAAAGGCTTCAGACCCCACAAACGATACGCTTTCAAACAACATTGTTGGTTTCTTTGCCTTCACTAATTTAACAAATTTTGCCAAAGGAGTGTAGGTGCCGATCATTATTATCGCTTGAGCGTCAGATGAAGTGATTGTTCCTACAGCTTCTTCGACTTGTGAAGTTCCCCTCTCGTAAGAACCGAGTGCTACTGTTTTTAAACCACGTTTATTTAAAGCTATTTTTACCCCTTCTAATCCAGCCAAGCCAAAAGCATCGGCTTGATATAAAACAGCAACCTGCTTCAACCCAAGATTGTCTACAAAATACCTAATCGCCAATTCAGTTTCTTGGTAATAGGAGCCTCGGATATTAAAGATGTATTTTTGCACAGGGTTTCGAAAAACCTCTGCCCCTGTGAACATACCAACCAAAGGAATCTTTGCTTCCTCAACAAGTGGCATAACCTTCACTCCTGTTGGAGTCCCGACATAGTTGAACAGAGCAAAAACTTTATCCTGATTAATCAGTTTTTGGGTATTTTCGACTGCTTTTGGGGGGTCATACCGATCATCATAACTAACCATCTTTAACTGTCTCCCATTAATACCTCCTGCTTCATTAATTTCTTTTATAGCCACATTCGCGCCAGACAAAAGGTTGGTACCGAGGGTTGCCGCACTACCAGTGAGAGCTGCTGATGAGCCAATGAGAATTTGCGTATCGGTAACACCATTAATTACTGTTTTTGTTGTATGAGAGTTGGATGACCCCTCCCAATTCTGTAAAAAAATATAATAGCCAATTCCAATTATGATAAGTAGGATAGCGCCTATAAAAAGAAATTTTTTATGCATACGATACTGAATAGAATAAAATGCTTTTATAATCTTGTTTTAAGTTTGGCAATTTCTTTTTTAAGCTCAATCATTTTTAACTCTCGGTCAACCATCATTTTATTGATGCGTTCCAAATCAGCTTGCTTCTTTACTAATTCTCCAACTTTTGTGGATAGTTCGTTGGTTTTTTGATTCACCTTCTCTTCCAAATTTTCATATATTTCCTTTAACTTTAAAGCCATGTCGGAAAAAGAGTTGGCCATTTCACCAAATTCATCATTTGTTTTCACACTTGCCTTACTATCAAAATTACCGGTCTTGATTTTGCTAATTTGCTCACGAAGTTGGCGAATAGGAGCGGTGATTGTTCGCCCTACAAAGTATCCAAATAATCCCACTACGCAGCCGACAAGTATCGTGATTATAAACAAAATAATAAAGGTTTTTTGAATAGGCGCAAGCACTTCTGCTCTATCAATTTTAGTTACCATACAAAGTTTTGTATCGGGCAACCAATGCCAATACCCATATACCTCGTCTCCATGATAATCAATGCGCGTAGTAAACTTCGAATTACCTTCCAAACAGCTCTTTATCTGCGGCGAAAAAAATATTCTTTTCAGTGCCGCACCTGGTTCCTTCAAAAAATCGGTGATAACTAAATTTGAAGAATTAACTAAAAATGATTCCCCTGATTTTCCTAAACCAGATCTTTCAGCCATTAAATTACTGATCTCTTGCATGTCAAGCTTTCCCACCAGGACACCGAGGAACATACTATTTTTATCTTTGATGGGAGTGGCAATGAGCACTGTCGGCTGCTCTGTAGCAACATCGTAATAAAATTCTGGAACAATCAAGTCTTTTTGAGCATTTAAAAAATATGACTCAGTGGATTTTATTTTCCCTTCATCAACCTCATTTGTGGAAGCAATAATCTCACCAGTTTTATCTATGATAAAGATGCCTGGTAGCTTATGATGGATATTTTCAACCACTGTACCAAAAGCTTTTTTTCTGGTTTCATCATCTTTATTCAATAAAAACTGAACAATTAACTTTTGGGTACTCTCACTTTGGGCAGCAAAACCAATTTCAATAATTTTTTCATTATAATACCGTTTTAGGTTAAACTCCTTCAGCGCTACCACACTTTCCAATTGAGCTTTTATATTACTCTCAACTAAATCTTGCAAGATAAAAAAGAATGAGCCACCGCCTATAACAGCGACCAACACAACTACTACTTCAATCGTGAGAATAATTTTCTTGACCAAATTAAATCTCATAGTTAATTACTGTGAATGGCGTGTAAAAATTCCATGGTATAAGCATCTGTAATTATAATTGGTCTAGCTAATATTTTTTGTTCCAGCAAAATATTCTCCACCTGTTTCCACTGATCAATCTCCATCCAGCCAATAGCAGATTTACCAGTATGGATGAGCGGCACTGACGTGTGCAGCATGTAGGCTTCATGCTGTTTAGAACTATTAGTGGCATATTGCAAGGTGATACCAACCGCCTCATCTTCGTGCTCAATTGCATATTGCCAACCCTGCAGCGTAGCTTTAAGGAAGCGTTTTACTACATCTGATTTGGACTGTATTGTCTCCTCGGTAGCAAACAATACATCGGCATACATATTAACCCCATAGTCAGCCATGAGAATAGTATTTACCTCCGCGCCAGCTTCCCTGGCCTGGTTTGGCTCATTAATAATATAACCTGTGGACACATCAGTTTTCCCAGATAAAAGCTCTGCGGCATCATAGCCAATTGCGACCTCTTTGATCTTACTGCGGTCAATTTTGAGCTTACTCATCATAGCTGAATAGAGATATTCAACATTTACCCCTTGTTCTAAGCCGACTGTTTTACCTATAAAATCTTGCGGTTTTATTATCCCACTTTTTTTCAAAGCATATGCCGTCACTGGATTGATTTTATAGATAACGGCAATCGCCTTAATTGGTAATCCCCTAGCTCGAGCTAACACTAGCTCATCTGCTCCGGTGATACCAAAATCTGCCCGGCCGGCAACAACCGCATCAATGGTTGGATCTTCAAAACTAAATGGAGTTATATTTACTTTTAGCCTTTCATCAGCATAATACCCTTTTTCAACTGCTACATAATTACCTGCAAATTGCGCCTGATGCACCCACTTGAGCTTCAAGTTTACTTCTTGGACGGGGCCGCTATTTTTTTTATGAACAGTTCCTTTGTTATACTGTGTCCAAAATATGACTACACCAGTAAAAACGAGTAATGCAAAAAGAATAATTATTTTTTTCATATGTAATTATAAAAATGAGACTATACTTTAGACTCATTAAACTCCTTATTCATATATAAAAGACTATTTAATTACACTTTAATATTGGTAAGTGTACTTTTTTAAAGCGAGCGCCTATCCACCGATAACTTGCTTAACCTTTTCAACAACCTCTTTTGGCGTATGATCACTTTTGACCAAATAACAGGCCGCCCCAAGTTTAAGCGCTTTCTTTGCATCTTCCGGGCCAGCTAAATTACTCAGGATAATGACAGGAATTTTTTTCGTTGCCTTATCGGTTTTAAGGCGTTCAAGCACTTCAAAACCATTCATTTTTGGCATCATCATATCCAGAAGAATAATAGCGGGCAACGGCGTTATTTTGGAAAGCTTTGCTAAAGCCTCTTCACCATTTACAGCTGTCTGAACAGATTCAAAACCTGATAACATAAAGATCCGTTGGTACATCCGCATCATGAGCGGGTCATCTTCAACAATTAATACGGTCGTCTTTTTTTTCATAGATTTAAAAAACTAAATTGCTTTTTTTCTTTGCTTTAATTATAGCAGAAAAACAATCTTCCTACAAACTATCATTCTATAATTGATAACGTGTCCTCAAATGTGCTATACTGCAGATAAGTTATCATTACATTTTCTATGATCAATGACAAGCAAATCAAAGAGATGCTCGTCAAACAAAATTACGCGACCGTCGAGGAAGTAGCTCAGGCGGAAAAAAAGGCAAAAGCATATCACACTACATTAGTAGAAATACTGATAAATGATGGGCTGATTACCAAAGAATTTCTTGCTCAAGCCACCGCTGAATTGTATCGCGTCAACTATCTTAACCTGGCCAATAATCCACCCGGATCAGACCAGGTTAAAAAAATCCCTGAAGAAATCGCTAAACGACTTCATATTGTTTTGTCTGCGGAAACCAAAGGTCATGTTACGCTCGCCACTGACAATCCCGAACAAAAAGATATCCTGATACAAGCTAAAAAACTTTTTCCCGGGCACAAAATCACCATTGTTTTTACTCCCACCGAACAAATTGAAGCGGCATTTACCCATTACCGCAAACCATTAGAAACACGCTTCAGCACGATCATTGCGGCACAACGAAAGGTTGCCCCCGAAATCATCGAAGAAATTATTGCTGACGCGGTACTATTTCGAGCTTCCGATATCCACTTTGAACCCCAAGCTAAATTGGTTGAGGTTCGTTTTCGTGTTGATGGCGTCTTACGTGAAGCAGGGAATATTCCTAAAGAATACTACAGTAATGTTGTTAACCGCGTAAAAGTGCTCACTCATTTGCGAATTGATGAACACACCAATCCGCAGGATGGTGCGATGCATTACGAAAAAAATGATCATCGCATTGACCTGCGCGTTTCGATTGTACCCGTGTTAGACGGCGAAAAAATTGTCATGCGTTTACTTGGTTCGTACCTTAAAACATTTAACCTGCATGATATTGGATTGTCGACCACCAACGAAGCCATGCTTGTAGCAGCGGCAAACAAACCGTTTGGGATGATTCTCGTCGTTGGTCCGACTGGTTCAGGCAAGACGACCACGCTCTATGGCTTGCTTAAAGTTCTTAACAGTCCAGATCTTAATATCACTACCATCGAAGATCCTGTTGAATATAAGATGGTTGGTGTTAACCAGATCCAGGTTAACTCTGCCACCGATCTCACCTTTGCTCGCGGCTTGCGATCTATCGTCCGCCAAGATCCTGATATTATTCTTGTTGGTGAGATTCGCGACGAAGAAACTGCCGAGATTGCGGTCAATGCCGCGCTTACTGGCCATCTTTTATTTTCTACGTTTCATGCTAATGATGCCGCAACAGCTATCCCCCGCTTGCTGGACATGGGTGTTGAACCATTTTTATTGGCGTCGACTATGGAGCTTATTGTGGCCCAACGTTTGGTACGACGCATCTGTGAACAATGCCGTTACAGCGTCTCTCTGACACCCGCAGCGCTCGCTAAACGCTTTCCAACAGTTGGCCAATACTTCAAAAAAAGAACTATTACTATTTGTGAGAACAAAGGTTGCGATGCCTGCTTACACACCGGATATATCGGCCAGGTTGCCTTATTCGAAATGATTGAAATGACACCGGATTTAAAAACACTCATTCTCACCAACCCTTCAACTAAACAGATTTGGGATCTCGCCAAACAACATGGGTCAAAGTATCTTTTTGAAGATGGTATTGAAAAAGTTGAAAGCGGACTAACTTCACTCGATGAGTTACTACGCATCGCTATTCCACCAGCTCGCACCTAAACGATTCTTATGACGGTCGCTACACACTTACCGGACAAAAAAAGAAAGCGCCCTCAGCTTGTTTTTGGTTTAGGAAAAGAAAAAGATTATATTATTGAAAATTTAAGCCTGCTTATCGGTGCTGGTTTAGACGTGCTAACTGCGCTGACCCTGCTCAAATCTGATATCCGCTCCAGCGCCATGCGCCATGCGCTTGATGGCATCATTAACGATATTGATAACGGATTATCTCTCTCTGAGGCGCTCGAAGACAGCGGCTTATTTCCATTATACATGGTTACAGTCATCAGAATTGGTGAAGGAAGCGGTAGGCTAGAAGAAAATCTTAAAGTGGTTGCGCTTCAAGACGAACGGGACAGATCTTTCCGCTCTCAAGTCCGTTCAGCCATGATGTATCCACTTTTTGTTTTTTCATTCACACTTATTATCGGTATTGGCATTGCCTGGTTTATTCTTCCGCGTCTAGCCACCGTCTTTGGCGGCCTTCATCTTAAATTGCCTTGGATTACCCGAGCGCTAATGGGTTTGGGTCAATGGCTCGGAATACACGGAGCTACAGCAGTTCCCTTGCTACTCCTGGCTAGCATGACCATTTTTTATTTTGCTTTCTTTTTTTCTCCAACTAAATTTATTGGCCAATGGTTCCTATTCCGGGTCCCTGGAATTAAAAAATTACTTCAAGAGTTGGAACTCTCCCGTTTCGGATATCTGCTCGGTACATTATTAAATGCTGGCATCCCAATCACAACTGCTGTTAATTCTCTAGTCCAAGCATCTTCTTTCCATAGTTATCGTAAACTGTATACTCATTTGCAAGTGCAGCTTGAAGAAGGTAATTCAGTACAAAAAAGTCTCGCATCGTATCCACACAGTACTCGTCTCATCCCTTCACCGGTGCAGGGTGTGATTGCTGCCGGCGAACAGTCGGGTACCATGGCCACAGCACTCCTCAGACTGGGCCAAAACTTTTCTGCGAAGACTGAAGCGACAGCTAAAAATTTAACAACACTTCTCGAACCGCTACTCTTGATTATTGTCTGGCTCGGGGTAATGGGTGTCGCGTTGGCTGTCTTTCTGCCTATTTATAACCTGGTTGGAGGACTTGATCAGTAACATATCGTTATAGAAAGACCGCAGGCTAAACGTATCCAGAAAGCCGCTCCAACCCCAACCTCAACACCGACTACAACTACCAAAAATATGTTTAACCAAAAGAGTAACCTACTGTATCAAGCTGGTTTTACCTTAGTTGAGATAGTTTTAACACTAGCAATTATATCGACTGTAGCCTTGATTTCCATGCCTATTTATTGGCAACTCAAGCCCGCCAACGATCTCGATACGACACTATCACTGGTTGTTCACAATTTGCGCCGCGCGCAAACACTGGCTATGGGAGTTGAGCATGATAGCACTTGGAGTGCCACTCTTGAACCCGGCACTATGACGCTGTACGCTACAGATACTAATGGGAATCGATTAGTAAATTACGACGAAGTTTTTCCTTTACCTGCTGCCATTACTTTTACCGGACAAAGCACTTTCGTTTTTGCCAAGCTAACTGGTAAGCCGGTTACCGCTGGTACTATCGTTCTTACCAACCCGCACAATAATGTTAGTAAAACTATTACAATTAACCAAGTTGGGGTGGCTAGTTACTAGCACTACCAAGCAGTCCGGTTTTAGCTTGGTGGAAGCGCTGCTTTCCATTGCTCTTTTTGCATTGTTAATTGGCACCTTAATCAGTGGGGCGTTGTATGGTCAGCAGTCTGTTATTCTAGCCGGTAATCGCGAACGTGCCACCGCGCTCGCTGAAGAAGGTCTGGAAGCCGTACGTAACTTACGTGATACGAGCTACACCAACTTGACTCCCGGTACCTACGGACTAGCAAATGATAACCAAAGATGGATATTGCAACCTTCACCTGATCAAACGGGAATTTTTGCGCGAAGCATTACTATTACATCCGTTGCAGAGGGTACAGCAGAAGTTGTTGCAACCGTCACTTGGCAATGGGTTACTACCCACAGTAATTCAGTCGTGCTTACTACCTATTTAACCAATTGGAAATGAAACTTTTTCCTACTAGACAATCGATAAGTGGTTTCACACTCACAGAGGTGATTCTTTACATTTCTTTAGCGGCATTTACTTTGTTAGCCACTTCTACGCTATTTTTTTATGTGATTCAAGCCAAGATTAAACAACAAGCTATCTCTGAAGTTGAAGAACAAGGCAATACACTGCTTAGGGTTATCACACAAACAATTCGAAACGCACAAAACTTTGACAACCTGAGTCCAGGCACTACTAGCGCTACCCAGCTTTCAGTTACTTCGCCTTCAGGTACTTCGACGGTTTTTACTTTAGTTAATGGAACGTTGAATAGTAGGGAAAATGGCGGTTCGGACGTCGCATTGACATCTCCTCGAGTAATAATGACTAATCTTTTGTTTGAAAATTTGGGACAACCGACCACTATTGGCGCTATTCGAATCCGTTTCACACTAAGCACGGTTAATCAATCTGCTATACAAGAATTTTCTTATCAACAAACGTTTTATGGATCTGCTACAACCCGCTAATAGCACCACCGGTTTTGCCACGCTCACCAACGTGATTATTTTGGGTGCAGTTGGGGCAACTATTACAACCACACTCTTAATTCTTGGGACGGGTGCTACGCGCAATAGTGGCATCGTCGAGCAGTCTGGTAAAGCTCGATCGCTGGCAAACGCTTGCGCGGAAACTGCCCTACTTCATATCAGACAAGATGGTTTGTTATCAGGAACCGATACCATTACCTTGGGACAAGGTACCTGTACATATGCAATAACAGCAGCATCCGAGATTGCAGGAGAAGTATCTGCTACCGGACTTGTCGGAACTTTGAAACGAAAAATACATATCGATCTCACTACAAATACCAGCACTCAAGCTATCAGCATTGGTTCCTGGCAAGAGGTAGCTGATTTTTAAAAGCACCCGGTTGGGTGCTTTTAAGTAGAAGTGTTACATTTTGATTATCTAGTAATACGTATGGTTGCATCCAATTCAGCGTACGGCGCAGAAACGGTTACTCGATTGTTGCTTGTCAAAAATATCGTGTAACAGGCACTGTTACTGTCACTGTCCAAACACAGCTGTGCTGGATCATTCGGTATGCTTGTTAAGTATTTTTCGTTAAGCGTTAAATATGGACCTAAATTAATCAAATTAGTACAATTAGGCTGCAAACTCGTTCTGCAAATCTCTGTTTCATTACTGGTAATTGTTGCTGGCAACACACCGTCATTATCAATGGCGTATTGGTAGACTGCGTTCGCAATCGTATTAACGTCAGCGCGGCGCTGAGCGTTTCTTGCGCTAGCCAACTGCTTACTTGGGTTAATCGCAAAAATAACGATGCCTGCCAAAATTGCGATCATCGCAACTACGAGAAGGATTTCAAGCAGAGTAAATCCAGCTTGTGTTTGTTTATTTTTTTGGAAAAGTCTGGTGAATTTCATATACGAATTATAATGAAAGCAGTATACCACTCTTCATTATTTCTTACAATCTACTATTCGCAGCTAGCCTATTATAGCTCATTTATATCTTTCAGAAAACTACCCGGACGACGTTTAGGCATTGGCGCATCTTCATCTACATATTGAATATCAGCACGGGGATCATTAAGGACAGTTGGATTGCTAAGCAATGAATGGTCTTCAATTAACTGATAATCGATTTCATCGAGGAACATACTTGGACCTGAAAGAAAATCACCATAAGCACCGCCCGCCATTGGATAAGTGAAATATAGTAATTCTTTTGCGCGAGTGATTGCCACGTAAAATAATCGGCGCTCTTCTTCAATACCATTGTCTTCTTTCATAGCCCGATCGCTCGGGAATGAACCACTTGAAAGATTTAAAATGAAAACCGCTTTCCATTCTAAACCTTTGGCTTGGTGAATGGTAGAGAGAACGACTCTGGCCTTACTGTCTTCTACGCTTGTGCTACGATGTGACTCTTGCAGTGTAGCGTCGCCGAGGAACGCGTCGAGGCTGTCATATTTTTCAGCGAATAATGCCAACTGCTTAATATCATTCAAACGATCTCGGCTGTCGACAAATTCACTTTCCAAATACTGTCGGTAATTTGATTGAGCCAGAACATCGATCAATGCGGTCGGCGAACGTACTGGTTCGCGCATCATAGCATCAAAGATTTTTAAAAAGTTATTCCATCCAGTCTGAGCTTTATTACCGAGCACTGTCCCGGCACGATAAACATCTTCCAAATTTTTTATTTCTTTCATTTGTTCTATAACTTTTTGTGCTGCTGCTGGACCTACACCTTCTTCATGCATAAGCACACGAAGCCAAGCCGCAGTGTCGGCAAGGTTAGTCATCAATCGTAAATAACAAAGAATATCTTTGACATGAGCACGCTCAAAAAAGCGAACACCACCACGGTAATCATACGCGATACCGCGACGGACAAGCTCGACTTCAAGCATCTGTGAATGGTGCGACGCACGGAACAACACGGCAATTTCGTTGGCCGGCGTCCCCTTTTCAATCAAATCAGCAATTTTTGCAGCAACAAAATTACCTTCGGATTGCTGGTCGAGTTGCGGATAGAGATATGGTTTTTCACTGGTTTTGATTGCCTTTAATGTTTTTTGAAACTGTGAACGATTGTTAGAAATAACATTATTCGCGACATCGAGAATCTCTTTGCCAGATCGGTAATTGGTTTCCAGTTTAAAAATCTTGGTCCCAGGAAACGCATTCGGGAACTGTAAAATATTTTGAATATCAGCCGCGCGGAACGAATAAATACTTTGCGCATCATCCCCTACCACCAAAATATTTTTGTTAATGGAGGCGAATTGATTGATAATAGACGCTTGGATTTTGTTAGTATCCTGATACTCATCCACGAGCACATAATAAAATTGGCTCGCGTATTTTTCATGCACTTGCGGCTGGCGTAATAGCACCAATAGATTAACAAGCAGGTCATCGAAGTCCATGGCGTTGGCTTCTTTTTTCTTTACTACATAGCCAGCGGCGATTTGTTTAATATCTTCAGCAAACGGAAACCATTGGAAAAATTTATTTTCTAAAACTGAATCAATCGTTGTTTCAGCATTGCGGGCATAGCTGATAACACTCGACACCGCGCTAGCGGAAGGAAATTTTTTCGCACCTTTAGCTTCAGGCTTCACTTCTTTAATGCAAAGCTTCAAAAGCGATTCACTATCGTCACTGTCGAGTACGGTAAAATTATTACCGTATCCCAAAAGTGGTGCGTAGATGCGTAAAATACGAAATGCAATATGATGGAACGTGCCTGACCACGGCAAAGCTGTTTGCATACCAGTGATTTGTTGCACGCGATGACGCATTTCTCCAGCAGCTTTGTTGGTAAATGTAACCAATAAAATATTTTCTGGTTTAACACCCTGCTCTAATAGAAAGGCAACACGAAAAGTAATGGTTCTTGTCTTACCACTCCCCGCTCCAGCCAAAACTAAGCATGGACCGTCACCACCTTGCACAGCAGCAAGCTGTTCTTCGTTAAGTTCTTTTACAAAATCGATCATAAATAGAAAAAATCTGTTTCATTATAACAGTCATGCTGTGCGCGGTCAAAGGCACATCTATTGTCATACCAAGCATATGTGTCATTCCCGCGAAGGCCATGCCTACCGGCAGGCAGGCGGGAATCCAGGACACCATAATGTCATTCTGAGGAATCGAAGAATCTTCCTATTATTCAATGTTACTTCACTATCGTTCTTCTCTTTTCTTGCTATTGCAAAGTGCGCATGTCACTTTCTTTATAACTAAAGGAAGGTAACCAAAGAAAGTTTCAGGGGAAAGTAAAACTCGCCCCGGCTCAAACAATTACTTTCCCCCGAACCCCACCTACTCGGAAGGAATTTTATAGTTACGCTTGAAAAATCCCTCCTCATATGGTAGCATTGCGCCGATATGTCATTTTTTAAACTCCTCAAAAAAGATTCAAAAACCCACGCCCGCCTTGGCCAGATCACTACTGACCACGGTGTCATTGAGACGCCAATATTTATGCCGGTGGGTACACAAGCAACCGTGAAGACGCTCGATAGCGCTGACATGCACCAGATGAACGCCCAGATTATTTTAGGTAACAATTATCATTTACATTTACGTCCGGGTGAAGACTTGATTGCCGCAGCTGGTGGCTTACATAAATTCATGAACTGGAACAAACCGATTTTGACTGACAGCGGTGGCTTCCAGGTGTTTAGTTTGGGTTTACAAAAAGAGCAGCGGATAAATGGTAAGAATACCAACACAACTAAACTTGTTAAAATTACCGAAGAAGGCGTCGCCTTCCAAAGTCATATTGATGGCTCACGACATATTTTCACTCCGGAATCCGCCATTTTGTGCGAACATAAAATTGGCGCTGATATCATCATGGCATTTGATGAGTGCACACCAGACTCCGCAACTCCAGAATACACTCGCGAAGCCATGGAACGCACACACCGTTGGGCTGTCCGCAGCTTGGACGCGCATAAAGAAAATACCAAGTACCATGGTTATAACCAATTTATTTTCGGCATTATTCAAGGCGCTAATTACAAAGAATTACGTGAAGAATCCGCCCGCTACATTAGTAGTTTAGATTTTGATGGCATTGCGATTGGTGGTGAATCCATTGGCTATAATATGGAAGCGACCGCCAACATCCTTGATTGGGTACATCCAATTATTCCAGAAGATAAACCACGATACTCCATGGGTGTTGGTCTAAATCCAACTGATCTTATTATTGCTGTTGAGCATGGTGTCGATATGTTTGATTGTGTTGCCCCAACTCGCCTCGCTCGCCACGGCATGCTTTTCACTTTTGATAGAACAAATAAACATCGTCTCAACATTAAGAATGCAAAATGCGCCACCGATTTTAGTCCGATTGATAGCGCTTGTGATTGTCACACCTGTAAAAATTATTCCCGCAGCTACCTTCACCACTTATTTGATGCTGACGAGATGACCGGTATGCGCCTGGCTTCAATTCACAATCTCCGCTTTATGCTTAAACTGATGGAAAATGTACGAGCTGCAATAAAGGAAGATCGCTTCACTGAATTTAAGGAACAATGGATGTAAATTGCGCTTTCCAGGTGGTGCATAAGTAGATTGACCATTTGCCTGTTCTGGAGTAAACTTCGGCCTAATTCCATTTTGTCACCCCTAGGGTGAAGAGGAGAACGCATGCAGCCGTTCGCACTGATCATTACGAAACCCGAACTGATGCTGGTCACTAACCACCTTCCCACAACCCCCAACATGATCAAACCGATCGAAAAACTGGAGGTCGACGCCGACTGGGATGAGGCGGCCAAGTCTTACCTCGTTACCCCCGAAGTTTTTCTCGAGGCGCTCACGAAGATCAGCAAGACCGTTTCTGATTACTGGAACGGCATCCTGGCAAATTCGGGTATTGTGATTCTCACCGTCCCCGAAAATGCCGCCTACCTTCCGATCGCTTATGCTTAGACAAAATGAAATGGGGAGCAGGTGTGAGGGTCATATTCGACCCCACACCGCTCCCACTTCATAATTTAGCTAATCCTAGCTAATTTTTTTATTATCAGGCTTGACAAAAGCCTGTTTTTGTTATATGCTCTTGGCGTCACAACTTACCCTTCTTCACTAAGAAGAGATTGGACATCCATGTCAGCTTTGAAAGAGTTAAGGAGTCTTCTAGTCGTAAGCCGTCCGGCAGCATACCTTTACAACCGAGCTCTTCTCCGGAAAACCCCCATGACACCCGAATTTCGTGAGGCTATGATTGGGTTAGTCTGCATGCCAATCGGAAAGGAACGGCTGGCATCAAAGCAACCCAAGAATTTCGACTCAACCACCCCAGAGGAATGCTCGGGATGGTATCACGTTGCCTATAGCGATGTGATGGATTACTTTGAAAGGACAAACACGGGGTTGTACGCTGCGTGGGTTGCAACTCCAGTCAGCCAGAACGACGTTTTTCTCGTGAGTCCTGATCAGTGTAAAGTCGGCTAAGCGGTGACAAAGGGGGCAGCGGTCAAATACTGACCGCTGCCTCACCCACCCCATTATATATATGCAAACAATTCATATTATCGTCGTCGGAAAATTAAAAGAATCATATTGGAAAGAAGCTGAAGCTGAATACCTCAAACGCTTACAGCCTTTTTGTAATGTTATCCTTCACGAACTCCGCGAAGAATCATTTAACGAAAAAGATCCTGTTGACCTCGTCAAAGAAAAAGAAGCTGAAAAAATTTTTGAAAAATTAGACGCCCTCAAACCAGCACTTGTGATCGCACTTGAAGAAAAGGGTAAATTATTCTCTTCTCCTGATTTTGCAAAAACATTTAAGAGTTGGCACGACGAAAACCACTCAATCGCGTTAATAATCGGCGGTCCACTCGGCATCCACCAAACTATTCGTGATCGAGCGCAAAAAACCCTCTCACTTTCTCCTCTTACTTTTACCCACCAAATGACCCGTGTTATCTTGCTGGAACAATTGTATCGTGCTATGATGATCAGCGGCAATCGACGTTACCACTATTGACAAAAAGTAATAAAAGGTGTATACATGAACGTTTTGGCTTGAAGCTTTAGGGCTTTAGACCGGAACCGTTCACAACCACTTACCTGACCCTTGGAGGGCCGTCATGCCGAAAAATTTTCGTTTGGTTACGACCGGCACTTTCATCTCTGGAGGAGTACTTCCGCGAGAAAAGATCAAGCTCGAAAAACTTCGCAAGTTCATTCTCCATGTGACGACATGGCTCTATGGCGGAGGCGCTCGTCACTACGAAATCGTCAAAGTGCTTTGCGGAGGAGTAGTGCGGGGCAGCACATGTATTCTGCTCGGCAACATCAGGGCACCTTCGAACGTCATGGACCAGATGAGTTGTGATACTCTCTTGAAGATGCTCGATATGCTGCCCCACGACAAGGCCGTTGTGGTCGCAGACAGCGAGGTGTTCGAAGCGCTCGGCTACAAGCTTCAGCAGCTTTCGATCTACGAGATGACTCAACTCGCCGACGGCAAGTACGATTTCACACCACTCGCCCTGAACGGTGAAGAGGTCAAGAAACCCAAACCCACTAGCAAAAGGAGGCAGAAGAAGCAGCGAGTGGCGTAATACCGGGTACAATCGCCCCGGCTGTGCATTATGCGCAGCCGGGGCTTCTACTTTATATAAGCATTTACAAAGGGAACGTGTTCCAGTACACTATCCACGAATCTATTTTTTCTTATGCAACCAGCTGTTATCGTTTCAGGTATCCAACCAACCGGCAATCTCCATATTGGCAACTATTTAGGTGCTGTCCAAAATTGGGTTAGCCTTCAAAAAAGCAGTAAATATAAATTATTTATTTTTATTGCCGACCTCCACTCTTTGACTGGCGACATGACTGCTGAACAACGCCGCAAACAAGTCATGACTACCGCTGCCGAACTTATTGCTGCAGGTATCAACCCAGAACAAGCAACTTTTTTTGTACAATCACACGTTCCAGAACACACTGAATTGGCTTGGGTTTTTAATACTCTGACTCCAGTTACAGAACTCTACCGCATGACTCAATTCAAAGATAAGTCTGAACGCCAGGAAAAAAATATTAATACTGGCCTTCTTACCTATCCAGTTTTGCAATCTGCTGATATTCTTTTATACCGCGCTACGCAAGTACCAATTGGACAAGATCAGGTACAGCATCTTGAACTCACACGCGATGCCGCTCGCTGGTTTAATAACAAGTACGGCGAATACTTTAAAGAAGTAAAACCACTACTCACCGAAGTACCAAAAGTGATGAGCTTACTTGAGCCGACCAAAAAAATGAGCAAGAGTCTTGGACAAGGTCATGTTATCGAACTTGCCGATGAACCAAGTGTCATTTTGAGTAAGATTAAAAAAGCCGTAACCGCTTCTGAAGGCGGCGAAGGTGCGCCTGGTGTTCAAAATCTCATCATGCTTCTTAAACAATTCGCCGGCAAAGAACAGCAAGCAAAATATATCGCTGCTGAAAAAGATGGTAGCATCCGCTATGGTGAATTGAAAGAAACATTAGCAACTGCAATTAGTGCACACTTTGCTGATTTCCGTGCCAAACGCGCAGAACTTTTGGCTGACACTACTAAGCTTGAAAGTATTTTGGCCGAAGGTGCAGCGACAGCAAAAGAAACAGCTTCACAAACATTAGCTGAAGTCTATAAACTTGTTGGTTTGCGCTAATACTTTGGTTACTTGCCGTAAAGTCATCCGTTATATACAATATACTCATTCTCCTGCTACGGGAGTTATAACTTATATCATGTATGGAACAAGACGCTTCAAAATCTACCATCGCGACAGTTATTAAATACTTATATTATTACATCGTATCAATCGTGGCGTTGTTCATGATCGTCTTCTCAGTTGTTGATATGGTGAATCTCGGTCTTAGGACTTTCATCTTCCCTAAAGCTGATCATAATTTTTACGGTTATTACGGCACTTGCCCTGTCGCTGTTGACGCTAGCTCAACCAAACCAGATCCAAACTGCCTCTCCAGAGAACAACAAGAAAAGATTGATCGCGATAACTCTGTTTCACAAAAGCAAAAAGATTTAGTTCGTGATATTTCATTTATTCTCGTTGCTGTACCGTTGTTCGCCTACCATTGGCGTATCATCCGTAGACGCGACATGTAAATTATGAAAAAAGAATCTCCACAGTTATCTTTTGGCGCAGAAGCAAAGCCGCTCAATAAAAAAGAAGTTCGAGATAAATTAAAAAACGAGTATCGTCGTGAAAAAATACTTTTGGACAAGATCTTCCTGTCCGAGGTGAAAAACGACTCCCTGAAACAAAAGGTATACCTGCTCAGCTCCGCGAAGGACAAGGACTTGTTATCGACACCCCAAATGACGGGCTCGACGACGAGCCGTCCCTGCCAGCAGGCGCCGAATGGAAACATAAACGACAATAAAAAATATCAAAACCCGACTCCTGTAGGCGGGTTTTTTTGTTGGTAATACACAACCTACTTAAACGTCGCATATAGCATCGCTTTTACCATTTTGGCTGACCCTAGACAAAACATTTTGGCTATGCCCACAATATAGTATGGGTCGAGTTATTAGCCTGTAAGAACATCATCTACTAACCGTCTACTACTATGCAACAACCTGCTGACGCCATTCGCCAAGCCTTTTTGGAGGCTTACGACAAGCATAGCGATGCTATTTTTAAACACTGCTATTTTCGGTTATTTAACCGTGAACGAGCTAAAGAGATTATGCAGGATACCTTTATGCGTGCCTGGGAGCAGATGAAGAAAGGCACGGAAATCCTGAATGTTAAGGCTTTTTTGTACCGAATTGCTACCAATCTGATTATTGACGATACGCGCAAGAAGAAAATGGGCTCACTAGATCAGTTGCAAGAACAGGGATTTAACCCATCAGTTGCCGACGACCGCGAAAATATTATGAACCGCATGGAAGGCCAGCGGCTAAAGGAAATTATTCAACACATTGATGAGAAATACAGCTCTGTTATTCTACTCCGCTATGTCAACGATCTCAGTATTAAAGAGATTGCGGAACAGCTCGGGGTGACGGAAAACGTAGTTTCTGTGCGTATTCATCGTGGACTTAAAGAAGTTAAAAAATTAGTATCATATGCGAACGACTAGACCAGACTTCCTGAATGACCTTCAGCGAGTCAAAGAGCAAGCCACCTTGTCTGTCCTTGAGAAAGAACAGATCAAACAGGCGCTTATCTCTACAATGCAGGCACCGCCGGAAGAATCAATTCCGTTCACCATCGCAACGGACAAACCTTCTCCAGCTGGAACTGCTTCATAACATGAAACCCGCCATTGTGCGGGTTTTTTGTTTATCCTTAGCCTATCTATTGACATTTATGCTGTTTTTAGCTACACTGAGGCTACTTAAATAACGGTGGGACCTTGAAACATTCAGGGGTTATTACCACTAACATACCATACCAGTATGTCCAAACGAATGGTTGCCCTCAAGGCAAAAGTAGACAAAAATAAAGTCTACGCAATTGACGAAGCTGTTAAGCTCGCCAAGGAAACTAGTGGCGTTAAATTTGACGCTTCTATCGAAATCCACGCTAACTTGGGTATTGATCCTAAGAAAGGTGAACAGCAAATCCGCGCTACTGTTTCAATGCCTAACGGCACTGGCAAGAGCAAAGTTATCGCTGCTTTCGTTGCTCCTGAAAAAGAAAAAGAAGCAAAAGATGCAGGTGCTGACTTCGTTTATGGCGAAGAAGAAATCAAGAAAATCAAAGACACTGGCAAATTCAACTTTGAAATTGCAGTGACTACTCCAGACATGATGCCTAAAATGGCCGGCGTTGCGAAAGTGCTCGGTCCAAAAGGTCTCATGCCTAACCCAAAGACTGAAACTGTTTCTCCAAACCTCACTAAGATGATTACTGAGTTGAAGAAAGGTAAAATCACTTTCAAAAACGATGATACATCTAACGTGCACGTTTCTGTTGGTAAAGTAAGTTTCACAGAAGCACAGCTCAAAGAAAATGTAGTAACATTTGTTGAAGCGTTGAAGAAAGCAAAACCAGGCACTTCAAAGGGTACTTTCATCAAATCATTGACCCTCAAAACAGCTATGGGTCCTGCAATCCGCCTCTCTTCCGAAACTGTCTAATCTCAGAAGATTTAAAAAAACTCCGAGTAATCGGAGTTTTTTATTTGTTATTTTTCTGACCGCTCTCGCTTAATCTACAGAAAAATAGACTAAGCGAGAGTCGAGCGGCCAGAAATGCACCGCGCAACGCTCGTTACCAAGTAAAGTTTATACCATGCGCACACCACCACCCTCATTTTCCCTGAGCTGACGGAGGCGTGCTTCCTCCGCCTTTCGCTCCTCCTTTCTACGGCGTTCACGATACTGCCTATATTTCATCCGAATGAGTTCCGCCGGAACAATAATCGGCCACAGGGCAGCATACATAACGCAAAAGCAGATGAAAAGCCCTAACACCACAAAAACATCCAACGGATCAGCAAAAAATTCCTCGCAGAAATCATAGATCTTATCACCTGCCGGCTTAACGATGTCCGGAGTGAACCACATCTCCTTGCTTTGCCCAGCATAAACGATCCAGCTTACGCCTGGCGACAAGTAGCCGATGACAGCAAAGATATAAATTAACGTTAGCATGCGACATGTCCTTCCTGAGGTTTCCCCCAGGCGATAAAAGCCGGGATCATTCCCAGACCGCAATAATTTAGCATTAACCATTGCTTTTGTCCACCGTTTGACACCCCCTTCTCTTCTGCTATACTAGCCACAATTAATCTTTCCTTCTATGCAGCAAGCTCGAACGAATGCGATATCTTGGGATGAATGTTTTATGCGTATGGCACACGTCATCGCTGAACGCTCTAAAGATCCAACTACACAAGTTGGTGCGGTTATCGCTGACCAAAATAACATCGTTGTCGCCTTAGGGTACAATGGTTTCCCTCGTGGCATAGCCGACGGAACACTTCCTTGGGAACGAGAAGGTAATTTCCTGGATACTAAATACGCTTATATCTGCCATGCTGAAGAAAATGCTATTTATAACTCCAATAATAAAACATACGACTGTAAAATCTACAGCACCCTCTTCCCTTGTAATGAATGCGCAAAGACACTAATCCAGAATGGTATTACAGAGGTTATTTACGAAAATGATAAATACCGCGATACCGATTCGTGTATCGCTTCTCGACGCTTGTTTGCTGCTGCCGGAATTAACGTCCGTCAATATGTGAGTGATTGGACAAAAGAATCTGTTACTGTTAAATAACTATGCAAAAAATTATTTTTGGATTTACTGGGTTGTTGGCTAGCGGTAAAGGAACTGTCGCAAAATACTTTGAAGAAAAGTACCAGGCTAAGAGTTTTCGGTATTCTACTATTCTTCGTGATTTAAGTAATCGTATTTATCTCGAAGAATCGCGCGATAACCTTATTAAGATGTCTGAAACGATTCGAACCACTTTTGGTGAAGATATTTTGGCCAAAGCAATCGCTGGTGATGCTGCAAAATCTAATAACGAATTAATTATCGTAGAGGGCATTCGCCGCATGGCAGATATTGAACATCTTAGTCGCTTACCAAATTTTGTTCTAGTAGAAATATGTGCCGATCCAAAAATTCGCTTTGAACGAATGGTGAAACGCAACGAAAATAAGGGTGACGCTGAAAAAACCTACGAACAATTTTTAGCAGACCACCAACGTTCAACTGAATTAACTATTCCTGAAGTTATTTCCCACGCTACAGAACATATCGACAATAACGGAACTGTAAAACAGCTCTATCAATCGCTTGAATTACTCCTCAACCGCCATAAAAACTAGACTCTGCTCGCAGAGTCTTTTTTATTATGGTATACTAGTACAATATAACTTGTTTTTATGAAAAAAAATACTTACAAACAATTTTTAAAGGCTATCCAATCTGAAGCGGATGAACTCTATATGCACTACGTCAAAAAAATGAAGGTGCTCGATAAAAAAGCGCATGCCATGCTTGAAGAAGTTGAAAGTAAAAAAGTAGCTGCCTTACGCAATAAGATCAAAAAGATATAAATAGCCCCGTATGACTAAACAACGGCCAGAGATTTCACTAGACCACAGCGAAGTAATTCCGTTTGAATCACCTACAGAGTCACATACTGACTTAGCACACGAGGTGAATCATCATTTAAACGCCAATGAATCGGCGGCTGTTGGCTTACACGAACGAGCACTTAGCGCCATCAATAAACTCTCAAAAATGAAAGAAAGTGGTGACTTTGAGAATGGTGACAAATTGAAAGAAATTGAAGAAGAAATTGATAGTTTACTTGCTGAATTCAAGGCAAAAAATGCTGAACTTAACCGCAAGGTTGAAGTTGCTGAAACTCGTTTTAACGATGAGCCAGATGAAGCGATTGCCAATGAAGCTATCTTAAAAGAAGAAGAAGAATCATACGATGAGCCAAAGGATGCCGATAACATTGAAGCTTTTAGCTCTAAAAAGGAACTTGAAAATAAATTGGTTGATGAGGCAATGAAAGACTACCGCACTAAACGCACAGCTTCTGGTCGCGTACGACTCGAAAAATCTCTCGTCGAACGAACAGAGCGTAAAAAGGCTGGCAAATCTTTTGATATTAACGTTGGCAAATTTAACAAAGAAATAGCTGAACACCACAAAAAGAAGCTGGCTGCTAAAAAAGCTTCTGACGTACCATGGAAAACTGATGACACGCTTATAACAAAAGACGCGTCACATGACGGTATGAGCGTAAGTGAAGCTGCGGCCCTTTATGAAGATACTGACAGCACCTGGTCAAAAGCTCTATCTTCAAAGGATGTACCATGGGATACTGAAGAAAATACGAAGCCTGAAGCGTCGGTTTCAAAGACGCGCAATAAAGCCGAAAAAGCTGACGACGAAAATGGTTTCACTGCTTACGGAGATGATTTCCAACAGCTCCCAAGCGCAAAAGAGAGATTTAAGGGATCTGCCTCAGAGAAAGCGGTAACTCCTACTCCTACCAAAAAAGAACGCACTGCATCCGCTGAAGAAATTCGTAAAGCTGAGATAGCCCTTGAGAAGAAAGAACAAGCCGCACGCAAGACAGAACAGTCTATTATCGAAAACCTGCGTGGTCAAGATGTAAATACGATTAATTTCAAAGATAAAAAAGTTAAGAACGCTTTGGTTGATATTTTGCTTGAATATGACCATGTGTACCACCAGAGCCTTTCCAAGGCTATGCAGGAAGAAGGTACGCTTAACCCAAGAAACCCAGAGGCAATTGAAGCCGCAATGACCGATTCTATCGAAACATTGATGGGTCGAGGTGTAGACTACAAACTGGCAGATGCTGCGATTCAGCATTATGGTGTTGCTACCGATTATTTCCCAAAAAGTGAATCTGAATACTCGCACTATTCATCCGCAGTTGAGGAGCGTACGCCTAAACCTCCAAAAAAGGAGAAAAAACCTGGCATTATAGCTAGATTCTTCAATAAACTGCTTGGCAAAGAATAGTATTTAAAAACTCTCCCGCTCGGGAGAGTTTTTGCTTTTTAAAGCATTTGGCAAACAGACACTTTTTTGCTACCATGGGTTGAACTTAACTACCCTCTATGAACGTTACTATAAAACGTATTGATACCTCTCTCCCCCTTCCGGAATACCAGACTCCAGGCGCTGTGGCTTTTGATCTTATTACCCGCGAAACAACGGTTGTCCCTGCCCGTGGCATTGGTCGTGTTCCAAGTAACGTTGTAGTGAAAATTCCAACCGGCTACATGCTTCTCCTCCGCGATCGTTCGAGTACTTCCAAAAAGAAGGGTCTTTTTTGCACTGCCGGTGTTATTGACCAGGACTATTGTGGTGAAAATGATGAATTACTGGTCCAATACTTCAATTTTACCGACGCTGATGTTATAGTTGAACGTGGCGAGCGTTTAGCGCAGGCTATTTTTATTAAAATAGAAAAAGCTGAGTGGAATGAAGCGCTTACTATGACCACCCCGAGTCGTGGCGGCTTTGGAACTACAGGCTAACTCTATGGAAAATCTTCAATACAACCCACTCGAAGCACGTAAATCCGTTGAAAAGACGGATATTCCTGATTTACCATCAGAAATTATTATCACCGAAGATTCACTGAAGAAACATGACACGGTAGAAGGACCTGAAAGTCATAAAGATATCATGGTTGATTATAATAGCCTTTCAGATGCTTCAAAGGAGCTGAATAATAAGTTTATGTACTTGTTGTCAAAAGGACGACCGGGTGGAATGGGTGTACAAGAAGCTATCTTTAAGTTTGGTATAGAACATACAATTCCTAATGATTTAAAACAGTTTATTTCAAAGACGTACGGAGACACCGAATTTCCCGAAGTCCCGGGGGCAGCTCTCTTTGCTAAAAAGCTTGATGAAAGGACGATAGCACTAAGAACAAGACAAATTTTGGACTCTGAATTCCATACACCTGAAGTAGAGCCCCCGCCACCGACCGCTTGGCAGAAATTTAAAAACAAACTACCGAAAATTTTTAAGTAGATATTATCCTAAGCTATGCCACACTTTACTGAGGAGGAGAAAAAACAATTGCTGAATTACGTAACAACGACTGAAGGTGATATTTTTGCTCTAAAAAACCTCCAAGGCATTGCTGGAGCAGTCTATGCTCGCTACAGTCGCGCGAAGACCGGCTTTCGTGAAACGCTTCTAAGAGAATTTATTGAAGCAGGCCAAATTGATGCGGTACATGCGAACGAGCTTATTGAACGCGTGCTTGTCGCCTACGGGGATGATTCTGTCGGTGAACTTGAAGGGGCGCATGTTTCTTTTGAAAATATTTCAATTATTGCCACCAAAGAAATTGAAGACCGCCGTATTGGTGGCTCCCCTATTGAGAAGTCCACTCGCTATGTTTTCTTTGATGAAAAGGACGCAGAAGGAAAATATAAATACGTCCGTGAACCAAAAATTATGGCTTCACGTCATGCGGCCGCTTACGAGCAGACCATGGATTTTGTTTTTGACACTTACAGCAATCTTATCGAGCCAATGCAGCAATTTTATGCAGCACGCTTCCCCATCGAACAGGCTGAATACGATATCTTAGGTAAAGGTGGCAAACAGAAATTAGCTGATTTAACTGAGGAAAAAGACCTAAAATCATTTCGCATCACTTATAAAATCGACATGAAGACGAAGGCGTGCGATTCACTGCGTTGTCTTTTACCGCTCGCAACTAAAACCAATGTTGGCATGTTTGGTAACGGACGTTACTTTCAGATGCTTATCTCACACCTTATTAGCACACCCTATCCAGAGGTTGTTACTATCGGTGAAAACACAAAAACAGAATTATCTAAACTTATCCCCCAATACGTTCGCCGTGCAGCCAAAAAAGAATATACCATAATCGTTGAGGAAAACATGAAGGCTTTGACTGCCGAACTTTTCAAAGGGATTAAAGCTAATCCAGCTGAATCGGTAGCTATCGTACCAAACGAACAAGTTCACAACGAAACTTCTCTTGTTGCGCACATGCTTTACGCTTATGCCGAACTGCCGTTTGCCCAAATTTATAGTTTTGTCGCTTCACAAGATCAGGCCACAATTGACCGTATCAAGGCAACCTATGTTGGGGCGCGTAAAACACGTCGTGATCGCCCTGGTCGCGCGCTTGAAGCAGGCTACACCTACACTGTCGATCTTTTTGCTGACTACGGAACTTACAAGGACTTAGAGCGCCACCGCATGACCACCCAATTACGCCAACCATTCAGCCCACGTCATGGCATGGTTGTGCCAACTGACATTACTGCCGCCGGTTTTGAAGAAACCGTTTTGAACGTTCATAAAAAAATTGAAGAAGTGTACGAAACCATTTTTGCTGACCTCGGCGAAGTCGCCTCATACATTACTTTGCATGGTACCCGTGTACGTTGGATAATGGGCTTTAACGATCGTGAAGCTATGCACCTCCTTGAGCTCCGCACTGCTAAACAAGGCCACCCACAGTATCGCAAACTTTGCCAACAGATTCACAGAGCAATTGCCGCAATTGATCCATGGCGCGCAAGCATCATGCAGTTTGTAGACCACAATGATTATGATAGCGCACGCGGCGACAGTGAAGCTCGTCAACGCGTAAAAGAACGTGAGCTTGATGAAAAATTCTCTAAATCCGTCTAGCTATGAAGAAAGGTTGTTACATCATGATTGATGGAATAGATGGCAGCGGGAAAGATACTGTTGCCAACTCATGGAAGGATTTTTTAAGCAAAGAAGGAAACGCGCTTTTTGATCTACGTGAATACTGGAAAAAGAATGGGACCTACCCAGATTTTAACGAATTAAAATCGTATGATTTTATATTTACCGCAGAACCTACGTATGTCGGAGTGGGTAAAGTTATTCGTGAAGAACTAACCCGTAACGGCACTAACTATCCAGATATCGCCATTGCACATGCATTTTCACTTGATCGGCTTGTGCATTACCATAAAATTATTATTCCAGCTCTTAAAGAAGGTAAATGTATTATTCAGGTTCGCGGTGTTAGCACCTCACTCTGTTACCAAGCTGTTTCAAGCGATCTTAGCCTTGAACTTATCGCTTCTTTACCAGGCAACAGTTTAGCTTTAGAGCATCGCCCTGATCACCTGGTTCTAATGGACGTAACTCCAGAAATTACTCTACGTCGTTTAGGCATGCGAGCTGAAAAAGATGATAATGCCATCTTCGAAAAAAAGGACTTTCTTGATAAAGCCAATAAAATGTTTAGCAATCCTACTTACCAGTCTCTTTTCACTTCACGTGGCAGTATGATTCATTATTTGCCAGCAGAGGGCGAAATTGATACAATGAACGCGAAAGCGCACGCTTTATTAACTTCACTTATCACACCATAAATTATGCTTATTAGCATTTCGGAACTCATGAGTAAAAGCTGGGAAATTTATAAAGCAAATTTCAAACGCTTTTTACCTTACATGTTCCTTTTATTTGCGCCAAGCCTCGTCATGATGGCGGGTGCTTTTGGGCTTGATTATTTGGAACAATACTCTATCAGCACGGGCGCTGGCGCTGGAATTAGCGTTGCCCTCATGATTATTCGGTTAGTTCTGGTGCTTTGGGTAAGTGTTTCCATTATGAAATTTGTTGGTACATTTATTAAAACATCAACTTTTTTGTCATGGCGCGAATCGTTTGGACTTACTGCAGGACTTTTA
The DNA here is from genome assembly GCA_046590235.1 of Candidatus Magasanikiibacteriota bacterium. Lineage (GTDB taxonomy): Bacteria > Patescibacteriota > Patescibacteriia > Magasanikbacterales > GWA2-37-8 > 2-02-FULL-45-10. The sequence continues at coordinate 47,971 of JBKJTY010000032.1, forward strand.
TTAGCATTAATAATTAATGCTATATTAGCTTTTATCGCTTTTTTCTTTGGCTTCCTTCTCTTAATTATTCCTGGCATCATAATCTCAACTTGGTTGGTATTTACTACAAGTGAAGTAGTCTTCAATAAACAAGGGAGTGGTTTAGTGGATGTCGGTGCGCTATCTCGCAGTAAACAATTGGTTAAAGGGCGTTGGTTTGATATCTTCTTTGCATTCTATATACCACCATTTATCTTTGGTCTTATCTTCGGTGTAATTAACATTGTTTTAGTAATCACCTTCTCTTTGCTTGGTTCTCTCATCTCTACAACAACTGGCGTTTTGGTCGGAGAGGTTGTCGGAGCTATTGGTGGTGCTATTTTCGCTCCACTTCCAATTATTTCTACTGTCTTACTCTATTTCAGCGCAAAAGAAAATCCAGTTGCTTTGCCTACTCCATCGGCGCCAAGTGCTCCAAAAGCAGCATAATCAACCATCTATATAAACCCGCTACTCAGCGGGTTTTTTGTATTGCCAAAAGAAACGGGAGATGTTACCCTATGAGCGTATCTTATACCTTTTTATGCCTAAACTTATCCCGATTATCGGTCTTGAAATCCATGTTGAATTGAAGACTAAATCAAAAATGTTTTGTTCGTGCGCAAATAACCCATTTATCGACACACCAAACATTAATATCTGCGAAGTCTGCCTAGCACATCCTGGCACGCTACCTGTTCCTAACAAAGAAGGTATTATTTGGGCTATGAAAGTAGCCAAAGGTCTTGGTTGCACCATTAATGAGCTCTGTAAATTTGACCGAAAACACTATTTTTATCCTGATTTACCAAAGGGTTACCAGATTTCTCAGTTTGACCAGCCGATTGGCGAACATGGCAAAATCGAGCTCAGCTTTCCAGATGGCAAAAATCATCGCCAAACGGCCCTAATCGGCGTTACGCGTGTTCATTTGGAAGAAGACACAGCCAAGCTCAATCACGGCACTGGAGGCGTTTCCTTGGTAGATTTTAATCGTGCAGGTGTTCCACTTGTTGAAATTGTTTCAGAACCTGATATTCAAAGTGCTGCTGAGGCCAAAGCATATGGCCAAGAATTACAAATGATCTTCCGCTATCTTGGCGTCAGTGATGCTGACATGGAAAAGGGGCAGATGCGCTGTGAGGCTAACATCTCACTTCAAGAAGAAGGTTCTTATGTTAATGAAAATGGCATGATTAAGCCGTTGCCAGGCCGCACGCTTCATCCAAAGGTTGAGGTCAAAAACATCAATTCTTTCCGTGCTGTTGAAAAAGCGATTGAATTTGAAATAAAACGTCAGACCGACATGATTGAAAAAGGCGAAGGCTGGCGACAGGAAACACGTGGCTGGGATGATGTAAAACAAGGTACCGTTCACCAACGCTACAAAGAAACATCTGCTGATTATCGCTATTTCCCAGAACCAGATATTCCTCCATTTAGACCATTTGACCTCTCACCTACAATTGCAACCGGTGAAATGCCTATCGAACGTCGAAAGCGCTTTTTTGCTGAATATGGTTTTTCCATGGCTGATGCTTATCTTTTAACCTCCGATAAACATTGGGCGGAGTTTGTAGAACACACCATGAGCGAACTCGACGCATGGCTTGAAACTTTGTCCGAAAAGAAAGATCGTACAGAGGTCGCTCGCCTAGCAGGTGGTTGGATCACCACCAAACTCATGGGTGCAATGAACGAACGTAAGATTGATATTCGTGTACTCAAAATTAAACCAGAAAATTTTGCAGAGCTTATCGCGCTCATCTCTTCAAATCGTGTTAACTCTACCAACGCGTCAAAGATTTTGATTGAAATGCTTGAATCCGGCGTTGATATGGACCCAACGCATATTATGGAAGAAAAAGGTTACGGCCAAATTAGCGACCCTGCTAAATTAACTGCCGTAGTCGATGAAGTTATTAGTAACAACCCACAACAAGTTGCTGCTTTTAAAGCTGGCAAAGAACCCCTTATTAAATTTTTGATTGGCATGGCCATGAAAGCCACCGAAGGCAGCGCTGACCCGGTTGTCGTTGAAACAATGTTGCGTGAAAAACTCAAAGTATAATATATGTCTGAGCTATCACCACAATTTGAAAGGGGTAATTTTGAAATGGAGCTTTTAAGCCGTCTGGACGATGTGAATGACGAACATATCGAATCATTCCGTAACAGCCTTCAACCGATTTTTGCTAAGAATTTTGACCGCCTGTCGGAAGAAAAAAAGATGATTATTTCAAGTTTAGCCGACTTACCCTTTAATAAGTTGCGATCTCTTGTCGATATAGTTACTACGTCTGACGGTAAGAAATTGGATTCAATGGGCATCCACGATTTAAAAGGTGCGCTACAGCTTGTTGCCATCTACAAGGAAGGTCGCAAAGATACGGACATCCTAAATCAAGCTGCGTAAATATCTTATGCCAAACCATTCTCGCGAAACTAAATCACAAATGCCTTTTGATTTTGCATTAGTATCAACTGCTTCAGCTATTACACCGGAGGATCTTAGGAAATTTCGTAATTCAATTGCAGAAAAGTACCAGTTACTATTTGATGAAATGGCACCCGAGAAACAACGACTCATGACTACATTAGACATGATGTCAAAAGAAGAACTTGATGCATTTATCGAGCTATCGACAGATAGTAAGAATTTGAGCTTAACTGGTGCAAATGAATTAAACAACATTCTTCAAGTTTTGTTAATTTATCGTGAAAAAGTTTAAAACTAAAGTAATAAAAAAGCTCTACACCAGGTAGAGCTTTTTTATTTATCGAATATTTCGCAAAGCTTCACGCAGTAACTGCTCGCTATTTTTTCCCTTCGTATCAAGCTTGTTTACTACATCTCGCGCCTGTAAAACTGAGTAGCCGAGTGTTACCAACCCGTCAATAACATCACTGATTGCGTCATTAATCACCGGCATGCTAATACCACTATCTTTCAGCCCCTTCGCGACTTTTGATTTAAGATCCACGACAATGCGTTCTGCGGTTTTTTTACCAATACCACTGACTTTAGTGAGATATTCAACATCTCCTCGGCCAATCGCCATAGTAGTTTCTTCAACACTGCCAAGCTCTAATAGATGGAGCGCGGTCTTTGGACCAACACCATTTACTGTTAAGAAGTTTTTAAATAATGCTTTTTCAGCACCGTTCGCGAAACCAAATAATGTATGCGCATCTTCTTTGATGGACAAGAATGTCTCGAGCATTACGTCATTCCCTACAGTAGCCAGGTTAAATGCTGTCGGACTGACAAGCAATCGATAACCAACTCCACCGGTTGTCATTATTACCATTTCACCGTTAAATTTACTAACGATTTTTCCTTGTAGCAATGCGATCATACTTATTTCTTTTTACCCTTGTTTCGACTAACACGGATTAAGCCGCCGCACGGAACGATTTCAATCCCCTGTTTTTCTAGTTCATCTAACCATATGTTCATACCGAGTGAATCCGAAGCCATGTGCCCAGTGATAATAACATTTAAATTAGTATCGCTTGCCTTCTGGATTGCATCTTCTTTCATATGCATACCAATCACAGTGCTAACACCGTAATTTGATAATGGCTGATACACTTTACTTGATGGGTTGGTGCCACCAGTCATTTCTACATACCATTTTCCAACTCGGTGATGACCACTTCCAGCTACCATTTTTGGTCCAGCGTTATATTTCTTAGTGATTTTGTATTCAGGCTCTTCCAGTACAGCATCGAGAATGTCACTGATATAATATGGCTTCTTTTTTTCAAAGAGTTTTATAAGATAATCGTTTACCATGTTATCCGTAATCGTGTGTGTCGACATAAAATTAACACCTAAAAGACGAGCTGCGTCGACCACAGCAAAGTGATTGGCAGGATGAACATTGCGACCCACCTCTCGGACGCGTTCCTCAAACATCTTTTCAGCAATATGCACCGGCACACCCATTTGTTCGTAGACTTCCACAGTCATACCCATGACTTCGTGTAAATTTGCTAAAGCTTTTCCAACCGGGTGATGGGTAATAACTAAATCAATCGGCTTACCCGTTTCACCAAGCTTTTTAGCTAGCAGCAGATCGCTAATACCGATGTCGATACCAGCCATAACACGCTTAACCTTGGTTTTACCATCATCAACATGGATTCCGCAATCTAAATAGGGATTTGTGAGACGATCAACATCATAATACTCTCTATCTTCTGGTTTGAGCTTAGCGTATGCCTTTTTTGCCCGTTCTAGTTGCTTTTCGGCAGCTTTTTTACCCCGTGGATCATGCTCCATTCCGAGTCTTACTCCAAGATCAAAGATTTGCTGTACAGTCATCATACTTTTACAATTATTATCAAGCTATTTGCTCTTAATAGTAGAGAAAAATAGCCGCGCTGTCAAACCTTCTTTATGATTGACAAAACCACCTCTTTTTGGTATACTGTCCACGTGTGAAACATGCTACCTTTTACAGTACAGTGTTCAACACTACGATACAATTTCAGTCTATCCCTGGTATCTATTTTTTGGCTAGGATAAGGTAAATTATACAAAGCTATCATTCATAGCTTTTTTTATTTCATTATGGAATTAAAGGAACAAAATGGCTTAGCGGGTCACACAATACTTGTTGTCCACGCTGGCAGTCCTAGCAAGCGATTTATCATACACAAACTCAAGAAATTGGGTTTGCATATCGTTTGTTTGAACAAAGAGAAGGTCGCTTCCCTCCAACCGTATGTTGACCACTGGATTATTGCTGATTTAAACAATAAAAAAGAAAGCTTGGAAGCAGTAAAAATGTTTCGCGCCTCACACCCGAAAGTCGCCATGGAAGGTGCTGTTACTTTTTGGGATGAAGCGGTTTTGCTGACCTCTCAAATTACTGATATGTTCAACTGGATCGGTATTCCTTTTGAAATTGCAAATCGTGCTAAAAATAAATATCTCTTCCGTGAATTTTGTCATCAGAACAACATTCCTGCACCAAAACACAAAATGTTTTCAGGTAAAAAGTCTATTGCTAAAGTTGAGAAAGATCTCAGCTACCCAATGGTCATGAAACCTATTTACGGTGCTGTCAGTTACTTCGTTGTTAAAGTGGCCAACCGAAAAGAAGTTGAGGAGACCTACGAATATATTAAAAATAATATTAAATCCAACTGGCTTGCCCCTGAATGGGAAAGTTTTGATTTATTAGTGGAAGAATACGTTGATGGTGACGAGGTTGATATCGATATCATTCTTCAAAACGGTAAAATCAAGTTTTACTCTATTTCTGATAACTTCAATAAGACTCATGAACGCTTTTTCCTTGATAGCGGACAAGCTGTTCCTTCTGGTCTACCAGAAACGGATCAACAAAAAATGATTGATAACGCCGAAGAAGTTATTGAGAAGCTTGGCATCCAAAACGGTATCATCCATTTTGAAGCTAAAATTTCTAAAGGTGTCTCCTACCCTATCGAAGTGAACTTGCGCATGGGTGGAGATTATATTTATTCCTACCTAAAAGGTGCTTGGGGCGTCGACTATGTTGAATACGCCGCAAAAATTGCGCTTGGTATCCATATTAAGAAAATTGAAAAGACAGCTCCTCGTAAATACATTGTTGGCTGGGACTTACAGCCTGAATACTCCGGTATTTTGGTTGAGCTCGATGTTAACGAAGAATTAAAGTTGAAAAAATACTTAGAAGACATGCAGCTCTTTAAAGAAATCGGAGACCCTGTTCTTCACCCGCCCGAGGGTTACGAAAGTTTAGGCTGGTTAACTGTTTCTGGTGATAACTTGCTTGATGCACAAGATAACCTTCGTGAGGCTTTGACGTTTATCCGTTATAAAATCGCGGAGTTCAACGAAGAATCTTCGCTTGGTAAAACGGACCGCAAGAGCCGCTTGTCTGCCGCTGTCATGAAAAAAGATTTATTGTTGCAAGTCGCTAAGATTGAAAAGGTGCGTCATATTTCTCTCAAAGACCAGCGTCGTTTACATATTGGTATCGCTGCAAACATAGCTAACCATAAAATGAATATTGACCAAGGTCTTTCTGCGCTTGAAATTGAAAAGAAGTTACGCGAGCTTGGTTATTACACTACCTTGCTCGATTTCAATAGCTTGTCTAAGACTTTTTATAAGCTTAACCATAGCGATATTGATTTGGTACTCAATTTAACTGAGGGTATCAACAACGATGAAACACTTAAACCACAAGCGACGGCAATGTTGGAGAGCCTCCATATTCCGTTTACAGGTACCAATTCGATCAACCTAGCGCTTTGCAATGATAAAATTCGCATGAAGAAACTGCTTAGTTACCACAGTATCCCGACAGCGAAATGGGACTACGCGTACACCATGAACGATACCATCAATCCGGAATTACGTTATCCGCTGATTGTAAAACCAGGTAATACCGATGACTCCATTGGTATTACGAATGCTTCCGTTGTTACCAATAAAAAACAACTGGAAAAACAATTGAAGAAAATCATTGTCGATCTGGGCCGCCCGGCACTTGTAGAGGAATATATTGAAGGCGATGAATTTGTTGCCCACATTATCGGCAACAGTAGTCATGACTTACGCGTCTTACCACTCTCACGCTCTACTTTTGGTAAAATGCAAAAAGGCTATTGGCACATCTTTACTCGTGAAAGTCGCGAAAAATCTAACAAGGCCTATGACCGCGTAGTCACACAGTACCCAGCGAAAAATATTAGTGAAAAATTACAGGCGCTTATCACTGAAATTGCTCTTGATACCTATCAAATCATGCGCTGTCGCGATTACGGCCGCGTTGAAATTCGCATTGATAAGGACGATAACCCATATGTGCTTGAAGTTGACCCTAATCCAGTGGTTGATAGCCACTCCCCGTTCATCAAGACTGCCAAACTGATCGGCATGGACTATGGCAATGTGCTTGAAGAAATTATTGGCGTTGCGATTAAGCGATTCCAGAAAAAATAAGCTTTATGCTCTCATTCAAAGTAGTAACCGACCTTGAAGAAGCAAAAAAATGGTGGGAAATGTTTTCACCAAAGTTGAATGTCTATGATAATTGGGAGTTTCGCGCTTCTTTTCATAGTCATTTTAATAATCCGTTGCATTTTATCATTGGGTACGAAACAGAAACTCCGGTAGGCTTATTACCGCTTCAAAAACACTTCGAAGGACAGTACCTCGAATTCTTTGGCGGTGCCTACATGGAAGATAATCGTATTTTTTTGAAGCCCGGTTTTGAACAATACACTTCCGAATTCTTCGCAAGCATTACTGTGCCGGCAAAACTCGATTTTATACTTGGCACTGATGAATTTACAAACGCTTTACCCATTCGCGATCAAAAATACACTCTTCAACTGACAGACTACGGCGACTATGAAGGCTACTTCATAAATGCTTTTAGCAGCAAGACTCGTGCCAACATTAAAAAACAGCTAGCGGCAATTACCGAAGCTGACATCACTGTTGTAACCAGTCGTTTTTCAGATATTGATCAGATCTTTGCGCTCAATATTGCTACGTTTGGCGGCGAATCAACATTCCACTTCCCAAAACGACAAGATCAATTGCGTGGTATTTTGAAACTTGATGAAACACAATCGCATCTCCTTTCGTTCATGCAAAACGGACAAGTTGTTGGTGCTTCCTTGATGATCCAACACGGTGATTACTTCGCTTATTTAAACGCCGGTTCAAAGGCGCAAGAAATCCCAAACTTGGGAACGTTTATTTATTTCAAAAACATTGAACTCGCCTTTCAATTACAAGCAAAAATGCTTGATGCCCGCGCCGGATCATTTAATTGGAAAGAGCGATTGCATTTCACTCCACATCGGCAGCATTATTTTTTTAACCAAGCCTAAGTATGAACCAGCTTACTTTTAAGGTTATTAAAGACGTTGCTGAAGCTGAAAAGCTTTGGAAATTACTGTCGCCGGCAGAAACTATTTTTGATGATTGGGATTTTCGTGCTGATTGGCATCGCCACCAACAACAGGAACTCTATTTCATTGCCGGCTATGATGGCACAACCCCTATTGGCTTACTTGGCCTCCAATATAACGCCACACGCAGCTGTATTGAAGCATTTGGTAGTAACTACATGGAAGATAATCGAGTATTTATCAAGCCAGGTTATGAAGCACAGATTCCCGGCTTTTACGAACAGGCAAAAACCCTTGGCAAACCGATTAATGTAGAGTATATCCGCGGTAATGATCCGTTTACCATTTCCCTTCCGCTTGACGGCTATAAATATGTCTTACCGATTGATTTTAAGACAACCGACGAATATACCGAAAAACTTTTTAGCGGGGAAACTCGTAAAAAGCTGATGAAGCGTATTAAAAAAGTGTCTGAATTAGGTCTCACTATTACTGAAAATGACTTTGCTGATATTCCATTATTCATGCAATGGAACGTGAATGCCTTTGGTGGCGAAGCAGCGTTTGAAGACCGTCCGCATCGTAATGAAATTTTTACCGACTTACTCACCAAATCACACGCGACTTTCAAACCCAGCCTACTTACCTTCCGTATTGGCGGTGAGATCCAAGCGATAACGATGGGTTTGGTGTATAATGGCCATACTTATTGTTCCGTCAACCGAGGCTTTAACCCAACAGCTGACAAAAACTTACGCGAACTGGTACATTTAAAAAAGGTAGAAGACGCTCTCAAACACAACTGCACATCCTTTGATGCTTTTGCGGGTGACTACGGTTGGAAAGAACGCTGGGGGTGTCAAAAAATCGCACAATATAAATTTATTGCCTAACTCAATCCTGTGATCACTATTCGCTGTATTAAAAACTTTGACGAAGCAGAGGAGCTTTGGCGGCGCCTTAGCCCTAACGCTAGTCTTTTTGACGCTTGGGAATTACGTTACTGTTCCTACAAGCATACCAACGACGAACTTTTTTTCTATACCGCTTTTGACGGAGACGAACCAGTTGCCCTTCTCCCGTTACAGTTAACTACCGCTAAAGGTTACTTAGAATTTTTTGGCGGTGTCATGATGGAAGATAATCGTTTCTTTTATACACCGGGCCACGAAGCCGTATTGTCACACTTAGTTGCGGCAATCCAACAACCCGCCCGACTTTGCTACATGGTTGGCTCTGATCCATTTACCACCTCACTCACCCCGATGGAAGACGGTAAGTATGTACTTAACCTCACTGAGCATCCAAGCACTGATGAGTACATTCAACATGTTTTTAGCGGTGAAACAAAAAAGAAATTTATTAAACGAATACGTAAAGTGGCGGAGACTGGTGATGTAACAATCGCTCGCGGTCACGCTCCCGATTTAGAATTATTATTTGAGTTTAATATTAAGAAGTTTAAAAACGCCTCCATCTTTAACCTGCCTTTCCGTAAAGACATTTACCGCGAAATGTTTACTGCGTTCCCATCATCGCTTTTGACCTATAGTGTTGGCGGACAGAAGCAGGCAGTGGGATTTGGTGTCATTTATAACCATGGATTCTATTCGTTTAACACCAGCGTTAATCCAGGATCACTTCCAGACCTGAGCACCTACGTCAGAATTAACAAAATAGACGAAGCGATCGCCCTCGGAGCCACACTGTATGACGCGATGGCAGACGATCTTGGCTGGAAACGAAACTGGCACTTAACGATGGTTCCTCTCTACGAAATAATTCTCCCAAATAAAAACCGACCGCTGTAAACGGCCGGTTTTTTATTATGCTTATAATTGTTTGGTGAGTTTACGACTTGTTTTTCTATATATCCTATTTATGGTATACTATTACTATGAATGAATTTATTACACCTGCACTTGCCGCACTGCTGATTGTTGTCGCAGGATTTTTTTATTTGTTTACCAAAAAAGCATCCTACACTAAAACAAGTGGAGGAGCTACGCCGTTTCTAAACCAGTACACTACTGATTACACTCTTTTAGCAGCACAAGGAAAGATTGACAGCGTCATTGGACGTGATAATGAGATCAGAAAACTGACTCAAGTGTTGTCTCGTCGCGGCAAAAATAACGCTTTGCTTGTTGGTGACCCTGGTGTTGGTAAAACCGCCATTGTTGAAGGCTTGGCTCAACGGATTATTAGCGAAGAAATCCCTCAAACCTTACATAATAAACGTGTTTTAGCGTTAGACGTCACTCATTTACTATCCGGTACAAAATATCGTGGTGAATTTGAAGAGCGTGCAAAGAAAATTGTTCATGAAATCACTGCTTCCGAACGTTCTATCATCCTCTTTATCGACGAGGTGCATGCCGTAATCCAATCACAAGGCACAGAGGGCTCAATTAACTTTTCTGACATCTTAAAACCAGCTTTAGCACGTGGTGATTTACAACTAATCGGTGCTACAACCCATGAAGAATACGAAAAGTACATCAAAACTGATCTTAGTTTGGAGCGCCGCTTCCAACCTATTGATGTTGAAGAGCCAACCGCTGAAGAAACACTTACTATTTTAGAACGAGTAAAAGATAAGTATCGTGATTACCACAAAGTGGAATTTACCGATGCGGCACTAAAACAAGCCGTAAAACTCTCTCAAAAGCTTATTAAGGACCGCAGACTACCTGACAAAGCGCTCGACGCGCTTGACGAAGCCGGTGCTATGGTCCGTATTAGCCACCTCCACCCAGTTGTCGCCCCTCTTCTCTACCAGACTGCTGTTTCTGCACATCCAGAAGTGGCTACTTTATGGAAACAAGTTCAAGATTTGGATGATAAAATAATGCGTGAACCACATAATGCTAAAAAATTATCATTAAGACGCGAAAGGATTGAAGAAACGCTTCGTACAGTAAGCGTTATTGCAGTTGATACCGATGATGTCCAAAAAGTTATTAAAGAATGGTTATTTTAATTTTTATTACTTCAAGAAAGATTATTTATTATGCCTCCATCAATAAAATCAGCAGGGACTTCGTCCACAAAAACGCAATCACAGACCACCACCTCACTACAGCTTATTTTGGCTATAGCACTTCTTGCAATCTCGGGCAGTGCAGCATTCGTTACTGCTCCATCAATTAACGTATCATCCAACCTTACTTGTAAAGATACCGACGGTGGCAACATGCCAAATGTTTTTGGTGAAATTGTTATAACCAACAAACTTACCAATGTCCGCAAGACGGTAGCTGCTGATACTTGTATTTCAGACCTCATCATCTCCGAAACAATCTGTAACGCAAAAGAAAAAAGCGGCCATTCTACTGCACCTTCCAAATGTTCCAATGGTACATGCCAAAAAGGTGTTTGCGTCCCTACTAAAGTAGCGCCTCCGTTACCTGTAACTAGTTTTAATTTTTTAAAACATCCGAGTTCAACACCTATTACCGTTCTTCCAAGCATGTCGAACGTGATATTAGGCCGTTTTATCGCCCGCTCTACGGGAGCTGAAGTCATTTTAGGTGAAATCGGATTAAGTTTTGTAGTTAATAAACCAAATCTTTTGTACGGTAATTATGTCGTAAAGCTTAACGGCACACCAATTAGCACAGATGCTGTTACCAGAATTGCTAATTCTGGCTCTCAACTAACAACTATAACACTTACCACTCAACGTGCCCTGCCAATCGGTGATAATACTATTACCGTGGAGGCTTCCATAGGTAGCTCTGCCATGAATGGCGGAGTAATCCTCACTTATCTTGATTTAAGTAAGATAAAACAAGTGGGGGCCGGACAAATGTATTATGACCCGGGTGTGCAGTCGCTCAGTAGTGATGCGGTTACCGTTCAAACAGGTGCACTCCAGGTTACAACTTTACCAAGCCCTCCTGCGCAAACCGTAGAAGTTGGCACAAGCAATGTTACTCTAGCAATGTTTGAACTTAATGCCGGCACAGTTTCGTCTGGTGATGATGTAAAGGTTACCAAGCTAATTTTTACCGACAAATTAGGTGGCACAGCTGCTTTTACCAATATTCGTAATTTAGTTTTACTCGACCAATCCGGCAACCCACTAGCTACATCAGCTGCTACAACTGTTAATAGCGCTGCTACTACCTTTACCCTTGTTAATCCTCTTATTGTTCCAAAGACTGGTTCTCTAACCCTCACCTTAAAGGGTGATGTTGTTGGTGGAACAAATGGCACACACACCTTTAGCATCTCCAGTGTTGCTAATGTTAAAGCCCAAGAAAAAAGTACAGGAAACTTGATTTCTCCAGTACTGGGTACCGGCGCTGGTCAAATGATTACCCTTAAAGTTACTCCACCGCCAGTAGCTGGCGCTGGTGCTTTACGAGTCACCACACTATCAACGCCGCCAGCACAAACTGTAGCTATTAATAGTACCAACGTTGTTTTGGCCATGATAGAACTTAATGCTTTAGCTGTTTCTTCCGGTGAAGATGTTAGAATAAGTAAGGTAGTAGTAAATGACAAGTTAACTGGTGCTGCGCAATTTTCAGATATTGGTAACTTAGTTATCTATGACCCAAATGGAAACCCACTACTTACAACCGGTAATACAGCAATGAATTCAGCAACAACCGCTTTCACTTTTGTAACTCCTTTGGCAGTGCCTAAATCAGGATCAATTACACTTACTCTTAAAGCGGATATTATTGGCGGGGTAGGCGGAACTCACACCTTTAGTGCAAGTAGCCAGTCGTCAGACATGGTTGCTGTCGGGAAGGTAAGCGGTAACACAATTATCCCTACCTTTGGTACTGGTACCGGTCAACCGATTACTATCGATAATAGTTCACCTAATCTAGCATTTTCACTTGTATCTGGAAGTAACGCTAGCCCAAGCCTTAGCCAGAATGTTATCCTCGATCAGAAAAATGTACCTGTTTTTGCTTTCAAAATGACAGCCTTAACAGAACCGATCAAACTGACTTCGCTCAAACTTACAGCTGCTGGAAAAATTAGTCCTTATGATTTTGTTAATATCCGCCTATATAGAAACAATGAAACAACTCCCTTTGCTTCTGCTTCCCAACTTTCTCCATGTACAAGCAGCGGCTGTTCCTTTACTTGGCTAGCTACTGATAATTTATTACCAAACCCTATTCAACTGGGGGCGCCTGTAACAGTGTATGTTAAAGCCGACATTGGCCCAGTAGGTGCGGCGGCACTTGGTGACAGTGTTGTCTTTTCACTAACTGACGCAACCAGCGTTTCAGCTAAGGGTACTGTCTCGGGAATAAACGCTAACGCACAAGGTTTACCTATTCGGTCAGCCGGCACTCTCTTTATTAACCCGTTCAGTGTTACAATGTCGCCAGACTATCCTTCTTCTGGATCGAGTCAAACTCTCGCAATCATAAACAACAGTCCAATTGCTCGTTTTAAAATAACGAATAATGGTACAGCAAAAATCTCTCTTGAACGAATTGCTTTCACCGATTTAGGAACGCACACTGGTAACACCACATTGTACAGCTTAAAATACTCTCACCAAAATAGTTCAAATAGTCCGGTTAATACTGCTATCGCTTCAAATAACGACGGATTAAATTTCAATCTTCCAGAAGATAAAATCACTATTGATGGTGGCGCGTACCGCTACATTACTGTAAGTATCGCAAACATTGGCGGTGCTGTTTCTGAAGATGCGTGGCAACTTTCTATCAAACCAATCGACAATGTTTGGTTCAGTGCTTTAGAAGCTGACCTTGGTTACGACGCTAACGGCTCCGGAACACTTTCTGGCAAAACCACCCATTTATATCCTGATGGTGGCAACCAAATGGTTGGAGCTATCGTAAAACAATAATTTGTAAACAAAAAACCCAGTCACATCGACTGGGTTTTTTAATTCATACTATTTTACTAAGCTCACTTTTAACTTTTGTCCATCAACATCAAGTTCTACCCCATCATTCTGTTTCTCAACTAATTCTTTAGCTGAGACATTCTTTAGTAGTTCGACTACTGATTCTTTAATAAGAGCTTTGATGTCTGCACTTGAGGTTTCGTATTCGATTACGACCTTGTCTTCGATAGTTAATTTTTGTTCTTTGCGTAATTGATTGATAGTACGAATAATTTCGCGCAATGTACCCTCTTTTTTAAGTTCAGGTGTGATTTCTGTATTGAGGGCGACAGTGAACTGATTTTCTGTCTTTGTTTTCCATTGTGTACCAGAAGGATTCTTTGCTGCATTCACAATGACAGCAGACTTCACATTCAACTCATCGGCGATAATCGTTAGCATATCTTTATGCAACTCACCACCAACATCAGACCAAACAGTTTCAATTGCACTGATCGTAAATTCACCGAGTGCTTGGCGCACCTTCATACCTGTTTCAGCACGAAGGGCTAAGCCGTATTCAACTAGTTTACGCACAGTTCCCATCTGCTGCAGTAATGCTGTATCAAGTGCTTTCTTGTTAACCGTCGGCCAAACTTCTAGATGCACACTCTTGTTTTCGCCTTCTAATGTTTGGAAGATTTTTTCTGCAATGAAAGGTGTAAACGGCGCCATAACTTTGGATAGCGTCAATAAAACTTCACGAAGCGTACCGAGCGCTGCCTGCTTGTCGTCAGCGTCATCACCTTTGAAACGATCACGTGAACGGCGGACATACCATTGTGATAATTCGGTGACAAATTCAAGGATCGGACGCGGAGCTTGAGCTAATTCGTAGCGCTCCATATGCTCAGTTACATCGCTCACGAGTGTCTCGAGCTTTGCCATGACCCATCGATCAAGCACATGGGTGTCATTCCCGCGCAGGCGGGAATCCAGGATACCATCACCGGCAAACATGCTGTAAAATTCGAGCACGTTGGTCGTAGTGTTGATCAATTTACTGAAAACTTCACGCACACCCGCCTCAGTAAAATTTAGAGCTTCAGCTGCCACGACCGGTGAAGACATCAAGTAAAAACGTAGCGCGTCAGCACCATACTTTTCGAGTACCATGTTTGGATCTGGATAGTTCTGCAACTTTTTACTCATCTTTTTACCATCTTCAGCGAGTACGATACCATTCACAATGACATTCTCAAACGCCACTTTTCCAAATAGAGCGGTGCCTAGTACATGTAGGTAATAAAACCACGCACGTGTCTGGTCCTGACCTTCCGCGATGAACTGCGCTGGAAAAGTATCATCAAATTTTTTCTTATTTTCGTATGGGTAGTGCACCTGCGCGTACGGCATGGAACCGGAATCAAACCAGGTATCAAGCACATCTGGAATACGCTTCATCGTGCCACCGCATTTACATGGGAACATGACTGCATCCATAACATGTTTATGCAGGTCGGTGACTTTTTGTCCGCTTACTTTTTCAAGTTCAGCAGCTGAACCAAATGCTTCAAACTTTTTACACTCACCGCACTTCCACACCGGCATCACACTCGCCCAAAAACGCTGGCGAGAGATAGACCAGTCGCGCGCACCCTCGAGCCATTTACCAAAACGACCTTCTTTAATATGCTCCGGTGACCAATTAATGTTTTTAGCAAGCTTGAGAGCTTTATCTTTAACTTCAGTCACTTTTACAAACCATGACGATGTTGCATAGTTCAAAAGCGGGGTGTCACAACGCCAGCAATGTGGGTAACTATGTACGAGATTTTGCTTCAAGAAAAATAAATTGTGTTCTTGAAGATAGCGGATAATATTAATATCTGTTGCAAGGCGCACCTTATCGTCATCTGAACGTGGCTTCACTTCCTGCCCAGCAAAATCAGTCACTTCCGGCTTGAAGCGACCATCCATACCAACATGTTGCACGAGCGGAACCTGTTCACGCTTACCGACTTTAAAGTCGTCTTCACCGAACGCTGGAGCGATATGCACGACACCAGTACCGTCAGTCGTTGTAACGAAATCACCAGCTACGATACGGAAGGCGTTTTTAGTATCTTTGTAATATGGGAAGAGTGGATTGTATGATTTACCAACTAAGTCTTTAGTTTTTACAAACTTCGTCTCCCCTGTTAATTTCATTCGAGCAAAAGCAGTTTTTTCAAGGATATATGTTTCCGTTTTTCCCGCTTCAGTGGTGGCGGTGTATGAAACATATTCCAAATCTGGACCAACCGCGAGCGCAACGTTGCCTGGCAACGTCCAAGGAGTGGTTGTCCAAGCAAGCACAAACGTACCTGGCTGTTCCACGAGCTCAAATTTCACAAACACCGAAATATCTTTTACATCCTTATACCCTTCGCTCACCTCTTGTTGCGACAGCGTCGTTTCGCAACGCGGACAAATATGCATGGTGCGATAATCTTCGTAGACCAACCCCTTGTCCCACAGCTGCTTGAATACCCACCAGACCGATTCCATATACTCAATATCCATGGTCTTGTACGCATTTTTCATATCCACCCAGCGACCGAGACGGCGAATGGTTTTTTCCCAATCCTCAACATAGCCGAGCACTTTCGAGCGACAGAGTTCATTAAATTTTGCCACACCCATGGCTTCAATTTCTTTTTTTGTTTTAGTACCGAGTTCTTTTTCAACGATATTCTCGATAGGTAGCCCGTGACAATCCCAGCCCCATTTGCGCTCCACCTGGTACCCACGCATTGTGAAATAGCGCGGCACAACATCTTTCATAGCCGAGCCGACAAGGTGACCATAGTGAGGAGAGCCGGTCGCAAATGGCGGACCATCATAAAAGACATACGGCTTGCCTTTACGGGCGACGGATTTTTCGAAAGTTTGGTCTTTATCCCAGAACTCGAGGATTTTTTGTTCTTCAAGGTTGGCGTTATACATAAGAAAAATAAAAACACGTCTTTTAAACGTGCCAAGAGTCCCAATGGGACGATACCATCTTGTGCTTTCACTTAATGACGGCGCTGACGGGCCTACCCGCGGGGATCTACTAGCCGTTTCCGCCAAGTGGCGGAGGCGTTCTGCCCCGAGCTCCCTGGTGATGCCAGGTGAAATGCTTCTATCCACATAGTACGCCCAAAACAGCACTTTGTCAAAAGCAAACAGGGTGGGATGGCGGCGCCTGAACCGCCATCCCTTAGGTCAAAAAACAAAGGTTCCCTGGTGTACGCCCCGATCATCAATTATGACCGGATCGTTTTCTGGCATAGTAATAATAAAACCAGTAGCAGTCCGCCGCAAAGCACTCGGGTATCCGTGCACCACCCGCCGGTTTGGAAACCGCTCTATTATCAATTTCCCCTGCTCCAACCGCACAATCCCAACCATCAAATGCAGGTCGTCGGACAACAAGGTCCAAGCGTCGCCCTCCGCTGTTCCTGGACCAATGTTTTCCGGAGCAACCTCTATCTCTGGTGAGGAAAATCCCTGCCGATGAGTGGCGCATCCACCCAATACGAGTACTAAAACCAGCCTCCAACCCATGTTTTTCTCCCTGCGGCACCTGCCGCGCCAAGACTGTAACAAAGGCCACTTCAAGACAGGATAAAGTCCTTCTTTTTTGCTTTATATAAGCCAAAATATTCTAATACAGCCTTGACAAAAGAGCTTTTTTATGCTATAATTGCACGTTACAATATGCTTGTAATCAGGTATATTGTACTTGTTCTTTACAACGAACTTTGGTCCTTATAACGCCTACCCGGGCTTTGCAAGGACCGCAGTTCCCCACCCCCCCCATTTTGCGTCATCATGACGCGGAGTACCACCATGAATTTCCTGAACTGGCTCTCGGACAAGTCGCAGGCTGGATCCAGCCTCATGGGTCTGCTCATGATCCTCACGATCGGAGCTTGGCTCGTGTTTGATTTTTTTCCCGCCTTCGTTCATCACTTTTCCAAGAAGGAATTTGTGATCAAGGAGTACTTCCGAAACGCGCCCCTGAACTTTGCACTCGCGGTTGTTGCTGGCGCCTGGTTGCTCAGCGGAATCTTCATGACCATGGCGCTCAGCTGTTCTGATGCCCACCGCTCAGATCCTCGGAATGCCTGCCAGAATATGCCCTCGGCGTATGTGATTGAGCGCGAAGGCTACCTCCGAAGCTTGCTCCACTACGCAGGCAGCATCCTCGCCTTCTTGGTCCTGACAGCCTTCTTGGTTGGCATGGCGTATCTTCTCTATTGGCTGTGCAAACAGGCAGTGAGACGCATGCTCAGCCCAGCCTGGCGCTATATTCGATCCTTCAAGCTGAAGGTGGGGTGAAACACTGGGGTGTCGGTGGATTTTCCGTCGACACCCCGCAAGACCAGTTTTCTGAAATTATTCAGGAAGCTGGTTTTTTATTTAACCATTGCCAAACCAAAGGAGCGTGCTATAATTACCGTGTTTACTAATCTACATGCTTATATATGCGTGAAACTTTTGTACGGGAGGAACGTGACTTAACCACCTTAAAACAGCACTACATTGAATTAATTGAGCAAGGTTTGGCAGTTACCAAAAAAGAAAGTCGCGACCGTTATCGCACTATGCTATCTGAATCTCTAAAAAGTGAAGAAACTTCAATTAAAGTGCAGGACCTTATTAAGATTGCTAATGATATTGGTATTGCAAGCCCGGTATTTGTTAAAGAGGGCCCAAAAAATATGTTTGAAATTGTTGACGCTATCTTACCTGCTATTAAATAGGTCTTTAGTTGTATGATTTACATCGCCTCCGACCACGCCGGCTTTCAGCTCAAAAAAGCCCTGATTACCTATCTCCAAAAAGTTCTTAAGCTTGAAACAGAAGATCTTGGCCCTGAAGCGTACAACCAAGATGATGATTATCCTGATTTTGCCGCTCCAGCAGCTAAGAAAGTAGCTGAGAACAAAGGATCCCTTGGTATTTTGATCTGCGGCTCAGGTCATGGCATGACTATTACCGCTAACAAGGTTGCCGGCATTCGTGCTGTACTTGCCCCAAGTATTGAATCCGCTGAATTTGCTCGTAAAGAAGATAATGCCAATGTCCTCTGTCTTGCAGGTCGTGTTTTATCCGATGAACATGCTCGTGCGATCGTAAAAGCCTTTATTGATAAACCATTTAGTGGCGATGAGCGCCACGCCAGACGTTTAAGAAAAATTACCGAACTCGAATAAGTATGTCCGAACCAGTTATTATCCCAGCTATTCTCACCGATTCATTTTCAGAACTCCGAAAACAAATTCAACGTCTTGATAAAACGTTTAAACACATTCACATTGATATCCTCGATGACACACTTGTGCCCGGTTTAACATTTGACGATGTTGAATTTGTTAAAACCATTTCAACAACTGCCAAATTAGAACTTCACTTCATGGTTAATAATCCATTAGAGCATATTCCTTATTGGGAAAATGTTACTAGCGTCTTTCGCATTCTCGTACACGTTGAAGCAACATGTGATATAAAAGAAACTATCAATGCCGCACGTGAACGAAACTGGCAAGTTGGTATCGCACTTAATCCCGAAACACCGCTTGAAAAAATTAATCCTTACCTCAAACAAGTTGATACTGTTCAATTCATGACAGTACACCCTGGTGGCCAAGGCGCCCCATTTGTTCCGGAAGTTATTGAAAAAATTAAGAAATTCACTAGCAGCCCACATCACCCCGTTTGCGCAGTTGACGGTGCGATGTCTGAGAAAACTATCAAACAGTTGCGCGATGCGGGTGTTACTCAGTTTGTAGTTGGTAGCTATTTTGCTAAATCTACCGATCTCGGACAAAGTTTACAAACATTACAAAAATTACTCTAGAGTATGTACGATCTGATTATTATTGGAGGAGCTGCAGTTGGTTGTAGTGCTGCTGTGTATGCTGCCCGCCGTGGACTTAATTTTAAAGTTGTTACTGATAACATTGGTGGCGAAGTTGCCCTTTCCGGTGTTGTTAATAATTGGCCTGGTATTATTGATATCCAAGGCTATGAATTAGCGCAAAAATTTGCAGAACATGCTAAATCATACGGCGTACAATTTGATGAAGGTTGGAAAGTGACTGATATCACACCAATCGGAAAACACCATGTCGTAAAAGCAAAGAATGCTATCGGTGATGAACGTACCTACGAAACTAAAGCGGTGATCGTTGGTACAGGTATTCACCCTCGCCATCTTGGTGTTCCTGGTGAAGACGCACTACTCCACAAAGGTGTCACCTATTGTACTGTTTGTGACGGCCCTCTCTACCGAAATAAAACTACCATAACTGTTGGAGCTGGAAATAGTGCGCTCGAGTCAGCTTTGATGATGGCGACACTCGCTAAAAAAGTATACGTACTGACTAAATTTCAAAATATTCCTGAAACCCAAGGAGGTTTTCCTAAAGGTGAACGTATTTTAATTGATAAACTAAAAGCGTGTGTAAATGTAGAAATTATTTACGCAGCACATACTACAGAAATTGTTGGTCCTAGTCGTGTTACATCGTTAAACTATACTGATGCGACTGGTGGCACACATTCTATTGCCGCAGATGGTGTGATGGTGCACATTGGCATGATACCAAATTCTCAATTTGCAACATTGCTTGATAAGAATAAACAAGGGGAAATTATTGCTGATACCCGCTGTCGCACTAATGTGCCTGGGATCTTTGCAGCTGGCGATGTTACCGATATTCCATACAAACAAATTGGTATTGCTGCTGGACAAGGCATTGTTGCCGCATTGTCTGCTATCGAACACATTAATATGTGGACTGAATAATTTTTTATTAAGGCCCACCTTCGCTTTTTGGAGCTACGGCGGGTAAGAGAGGAAATATGCATCATTTTATTACCATTGGCGATCCAGTGCTCGACACACTCGTGCAGCTATCTGACGATACTGCTAAATTACGAGTAAACCCTGCACATGAATTAGAGCTGTGTTTGCAGTACGGCAGCAAAGTGCCGATTCTTGATAGCTTTCAAGCTCTTGGTGGTAATGCTGCTAACGTTGCTGCTGGTGTTGCTCGACTTGGACACACTTCCGCAATTGTAACCACATT
The DNA here is from genome assembly GCA_046590235.1 of Candidatus Magasanikiibacteriota bacterium. Classification (GTDB taxonomy): domain Bacteria; phylum Patescibacteriota; class Patescibacteriia; order Magasanikbacterales; family GWA2-37-8; genus 2-02-FULL-45-10. The sequence continues at coordinate 68,830 of JBKJTY010000032.1, forward strand.
AGGCAAAGATGATCTTGCTATGATGGTGGTTGATCTTCTTAAAAAATCCAGCATCGATACGCAGTACATTACACATGATGCTAAAACAAAAACACGCTACTCAATTGTCCTCAATTATCAAACTGACCGCACCATTCTTTCCTATTCTGATGCAAGGAACTATGTATGGCCAAAAGATATAAAGGCTGTTGACTGGATTTACTACACGGGCCTGAGCGAAGGCTACGAATCTCTTCAACAGGAAGTATTGGATTTTCTCAAGAAGCATTCATCGGTAAAAATGGCCTTTAATCCAGGTTCAAAAATGCTTCAAAACGGCATTGCCCCACTCAAAGATCTTTTAACACGAACAGATGTTCTCATTGTTAATTTAGAAGAAGCTGAAATGTTGGCTAAAACTAAATTAGCCGAAACGAAGACTACCTCTTCCCTGCTCCATAAACTACTTGAGCTCGGACCTGACGAAGTGATAATTACTGACGGTGAAAATGGTGCTTGGGCCGGAAATCACGAAACGATTTGGCACCTTCAAAGTTTTCCTGTAACAGTTATTTCAAAAGTCGGCGCGGGTGATGCTTTCTCTGCAGCATATCTCGCTGCACGACAAGCCGAACATGATATTCCGCGCGCTCTTCAGTGGGGTGTGGCTAACAGCTCAAGCGTCATTCAAGAGCTTGGCTCACAAGCTGGTCAACTTGACCAAAGTGGCATGCAAAAAATGCTTGCGAAGTATAAAACAATTACTCCAACCCAAATATAATGTAAAACCCGATCGTTTAAAGCGATCGGGTTTTATTTTTTAGTAGAATCGTTGTGGAAGATGTGCTCCACGCATACGGTTTAATTCCGACTTTCTTCCTTTGAAGAAATCAACCGACTCACAGACTGCGTGATACTCAAGCTCAGGCGCAAGAAGGCATAAACCATGCTCAAAATGCTCCACTCGTGCACGAATTTCATCGGCTAACGTTGGATGATCTTGTTCTTTTGCAGCTAGATCGCGGAGATGGTTTAATGTTTCTTTAATTTCTTTGAGAAGCACTTTAAATTCTGCAACTCGTTCCATATATCGTTTTTTTCCAACACCGATTACCTCACGACCAACATATTCACGTAAATCGTATTGCATTTCAACTAATTTTACACATAATTCATTTCGTTCTTCTAGCGCGAAGAAATCCGCAGGACGACCAGAGTGTAACTCACGGAATGTGCCACCATATTTTTTAAAATCCTGATATTTTTGCTGCATTTCTGGGGACAGTCGTGGGATCAAAAAGTGTTCACCAACTTCAGATTCAGCAAGCGCCATAAACTCACGATATGCTTGGTTCCAAGGCCAAATTTCATAACCAAAGGCAATCATAGTCTCTTCAACATGATCAAGCGTAATTGTCTGGTCATTTTTTAAATGCGTCAAAGCATGCTCCATCTTCCGTTTTGTTTCTTGAGGAAAGAGTGGAGGAATATTTTTGTACAAATGCTCAAAGAGAGCGATGGTTGATTGCATATTTATTTGATTGTACCGAGTTTGTGGCTGATTTCGTACATTGCCACGCCGCCAGCAATACTGACATTAAGGCTTTTTTTTATACCCGCCATCGGCAAATGCACCACAGCATCACAATACTGTAAAATATTTTTGGTGATACCCGTCTTTTCATTGCCAACAATCAAAGCGATCGGCGCTTCCGGTTGCCACGTGTATATACTAACACTATTTTTAGTCTTTTCCAAGCCAACAATTTTGTATCCTTCACTTTTTAACTTCTTTAGGAGGCGTGTGGTCTGTTTATAATGCTCCCATGGTACCACTTTTTCTGCGCCAAGCGACACTTTATCAACCTGCGTATGTGGCGGGCATGGTGTGTAGCCAACGAGATAAATTTTGTTTACTCCGCAACCATCGGCGGTGCGAAACATAGCACCAACATTATGACCGCTACGTATATTTGGTAAAATAAGAATGAATTTTTCTTTATCTATACTCATATTTTATTTAAAAGATTCGACATCCACAATGCTTGACCCGCGGTTAACGCAATAGCGAGTGCATCGGCGGCGTCATCTGATTTAATAGTGCCCTTAAGACCTAAACTGATCGCTACAATTTTCTGCATTTGCACTTTATCGGCCCGACCATTACCCGCTATTGCCTGTTTTACTTCTGGCGGGGTAAATTCATCTATTGGGAGCTTGTTTTCTATTCCGGTCACGAGAATCACCCCTCTCGCTTGAGCAACGTCGATGGCGGTAGTTACATTTTTATTAAAAAATAATTCTTCTACAGCCATGCGGTTAGGCTGGTACTTTGTAATTACCATTTGTAGTTCTTCATGAATTTCAGCTAACCGTTCCACAAAGGTTTTTTTAGGCGAAGTCTCCAAGCAACCATATGCAACGGCTCTCCAGCTGTTAGTTTTGGTTTGTTCAATGATTCCAAAGCCAATACGTCCAAAACCAGGATCAATACCAAGAATACGAAGTCCCATATTATGCAGCGTTGGTATAATAATCTTCAATGTCTTCGTTTTCTTCGAGTGCAGCAAAAAGATCGCCGAGGCTATCTTCGATTTCTCGAGTAATTGGTATCGTATCTTTTGCTACCCATTGAATACCCGATTCTTTTACCTCAACACCTTTTTCTTTAAGGGCATTTACAACCTTTTGTAAGTTTTCAACCTTGGTACGAATATCAACATCTTCATTCTCGCCATCCTTCATATCTTCAACACCGGCTTCAATCAAAGCCATCTCTAATTCTTGCGGATCAGTATTTGATTTAAGCATGGCGTTCTTTGGGATAACGATCATACCCCATTGGCCAAACATCCACTGCACACTACCAGCACTACCGAAAGTGCTATTGTGTTGGTTTAAAATATGTTTTACATCTGAAAGGGTCCTGTTCTTATTATCCGTAACGGCCTTAAGAAGAATAGCGACACCACCCGGACCATACGCTTCATATATTATTTCTTCCATTTTCAATCCGGCACCATCCTCACCTGTACCACGCTTTATAGCGCGCTCAATATTATCTTTTGGCATGCTGGCAGCCTTTGCTTTTTCAATAGCAATACGTAATGAAAAATTCATAGCTGGATCGCCTCCATGTTGCGCTGCCACACTAATCCCCTTTGCGAGCTTGGTAAACTGGCCGCTTTTTTTAGCGTCCTGTTTACCTTTGTGTGCTTGGATATTGTGCCATTTTGAATGTCCGGACATATTTTTTGTTTACCGCACTAACTGTCATTCCCGCGAAGGCGGGAATCCAGGATACGACGTTAGGTGTCCTGGATCCCCGCCTTTGCGGGGATGACACTGTTATAAGCTACAATTTAATTACACCTTCTCGTATCGTTCGCCCATCGAGCCGGCTATACTCACCCATCCATTTCAAAAAATCATCACGTCGTTTTTCTGTCATCAAAAACACTTGTGATTTTACACCGTAAATAGGGAAAAGTTTAAGTTCACTAATTTTATTATCTTCAAGCGTCAGACTTACACTCAAACCTTCCTGTGTATCCTTAGAAAAGTATTGATCAAAGATAAAATTTCCCATTGAGTACACGATTGGACGATTTTTATAAACCTCAATTTCTTGCACGACGTGCGGATGTGCTCCCATGACAGCAATAGCACCCTGATCAATCATTTTATGAGCTAGATCTCGTTGTTTCTGGTTGGAAAGTCGCTTGTATTCAACACCCCAGTGCATGTAAACAATAACATTTGGTGTTAGCTTTTTTGCTTCAGCAATTATGTTGAGAACATTCTTTTCACTAAACGCCTGATCAACATTTTGAAAACCGACAAAAGCGATCTTTTCTGGTACTTTTTTGTCATCACCTGTTATATAAGTAAGGTTTACATTTTCATTATACTGTTCACCGAAGTAAGCAATACCTGCTTTATCCAAAACAGCTTTAGTGTAAGCCATATTTGCTCGACCCATGTCGAGTGTATGATTGTTTGCTAGACTGACAATATCAAAATGATACTGCTTGAGCTGGTCGGCCAAGGCCGGATCAAAACGGAAGGCAATTTCTTTGGTTGTTGTTATACGTTTTTCTGCAAACGGCCCTTCTAGATTACCAATCAAAAGATCCGCAGTAAATAAACGCTTTTCATTACCACCTAGCTCGCCGAGCACTGCGTCTAAACCTGTTTTACCCATCACTTTTGCTACATTCCGATCAAGCATGATGTCGCCAACAAATTGAAGCGTTATCGCTCGCTTTGTGCTTGATACACTACTTACAGGTGTATTGAATTGCTCAGCTTGGGTAGCTGGCGGTTGTGTTAAAACAAAAAAAGAGGCGACGATTACAGAGGTAGCAGAGAGTGCGATAAAAATATGTGTGTTGCGCATAGTTATAGTATTGTAGCTGGTAAACAACCAAAAAACAAGTCAAAAAGAGCTTGGTTTACCAAGCTCTTTTTCTAATTTATTTTATTCTGCCCTCTACAACTGACCAGTCAATCGCTTTAAAGAAGGCTTCTATATAATCAGCGCGTTTCGTTCCGTAATCAAGCATAAAGGCGTGTTCAAACACATCCATAATGAGCACCGGTACACAACCGGCAAAATGACCCACATCATGCTCATTGATCCAAACATTAAAAACACGATCGGCTTCTTTATCCCAATATAAAACTGCCCAGCCGATGCCGCGCATACTACCGGTAGCTTTAAAATCTTTTTCCCACGCTTCGTAAGAACCAAAATCTTTTTCTAATTTTACTTTAAGCGCACCATCTTTAAGCGCAATTCCTCCATTTTTCATGTTTCCAAAATAATATTCGTGGAGACGCATACCATCGAACTCCCAGCCAAAACGGCGTTTCATTTCGGCATAGGCCGGTGTGCCTGCTTTACCATCTTTTACAAGAGCTGTAAGTTCGTCAGATAATTTATTAGTATTGGTAACGTACCCCTGATAAAGCGTGAAGTGATTTTTGAGGAGTTGGTCACTGAAGCCCGATGTACCGAGGAGTGATTCGAAGTTTTTTGGTTGATACATATTATTTTATTGATTTAAGTGTCGAAATAATTTCTTCATCGGGTTCTCCACCACCGCTGTAATCTAAAACTAGCAACTCATTATTGGCGCGAGGGAAATAAAGGATACGGAAATAATCTACATCATTACTTGAAATTTCCCACCCAGAAAGATTATTAATTTTTATTTGTTTTGAGGATGTTTTGTAACCCTTAAAATACTCTCCTGCAATAAGGCCTATTTTATGCTCAGGATATACGGTTGTTTTTATCAATTTAAAACTGATTACTGGCGAAGCTCCATCTGGTAATGGTTGGTCTGCTCGCGCAATAATGAGGAAGACTTCATCACTCTCTAGTGATAACTTCTGATCCCTAGCTTCAAGGTGTCGTATAAAACTAGGATAGGAAAATGAATAGTCACCGGTAGTATTTACATACTCCTTTATCTCAGACTGCTGTGAGGCGTATGGTTTTTGTTCACCAACCGCAATGTTTGCTGGCGTATTAGTGTTAAACGTTGGTAATCCTGATTCTTTGCAGCCAGCTCCGAGCAGCATTAGCCCAAATAAGCTAATAAGAAATTTTTTCATACTTAAATTTTACCGACTAAATCCATACCTGGCTTCAACGTTTTTGCACCTGGTTTCCATTTTGCCGGGCAGACTTCCCCACCATGTGTGCGGACATACTGGGCGGCCTGCAATTTACGGACGAGCTCATCAGCGCTACGGCCAATACTGTTGTCGTGAATTTCAAAGGCTTTTAAGACGCCATCTGGATCAATGATGAATGTGCCACGAAGCGCGAGACCTTCAGCAGGGATGTAGACACCCATTTCACGAGAAAGATTACCAGTCGGATCGGCAACCATTGGGAATGTAATTTTTTTAATAGCTGGTGAGTTGTCATGCCAAGCTTTATGCACAAACACAGTGTCCGTTGAGACGCTTAAAACTTCAACATTCATCTTGGTTAGCTCGTCATAATGATCTGCAACATCTTCTAGCTCTGTCGGACACACAAAAGTGAAATCAGCAGGGTAAAAGAACAGCACAATCCACTTACCTAGGTAATCAGATAATTTCAATTTAATCTGTTTCTCGTTTTGAAAAGCATCGAGCTCGAAATCAGCGATTTTTTGACCAATAACCGGCCATTTATTTACAAATTCAGACATATTGTGATGGATAGAATAATGCAGTAATTGTAACGTACGATTTTTGGCTTGTCAACAGGTTTTTAGCTAGAAATAAGGCAATTCCTTAAAATGCTTGACGAAAATAAGAATATATTGTTACGGTACATGCAGACATCCACTCGTAGGGGACGAGTGATCGCTTAACCAAGGGGGAAAACCATGGGAATGAGCCGTAAGTTCGTAGGGAGTGTTCTGCTCTGTATACTGGCCGCTTGTGACGCACAACTTCAACCGCTGCGCGCCTCAACCACGCCAGTGTTTGATCCTGAACCAGGTGCCTTTGACCGCGGCATCATAGTCAAGATTTTGGCTGAACCTGGCCACACCATCATGTTCACTGCGGACGGTTCCGAACCGACCCGTGAACATGGGTACGAGTACCAGGCGGGCATTCTCATCAACGGCACCGACACGCTGAAGGCCATCGCCTTTAACGACCGTACTGTCGAAAGCGAGGTTGCGACGGGGCATTACAGCATTAACGTTCCCGCCGTGATTCCGCCCGAGTTCGATCCTGAACCAGGGGTGTACGAAGGTATTGCGACCATCGGCATGAAGTGCCGGACGCCGGGGGCGACGATCTACTTCACTATCGACGGATCAGACCCGCAAATCAGCCCGACCGTTCGGCAATACTTCGGCCCGTTCGATGTCAACACCACAACGCAAGTCAAAGCATATGCCATGAAAAATGGCATGATCGACAGCGAGACGGTCAAAGGCGATTATCAAGTGACGCCCCCCGGTCTCTGCTACCGTGGCTTTGACATTTGGTGCATGTTTGGTACGGGGCACGTGTCGACGTATGTCGCACCCTACACCGACGTGTTCAACAACGACTTTACGATGGCTGATCCTACCTACGCCTGGTGCACTTCTGGCCGAATGTGGCTCAAGGATCTTGCCGGCACGAGGAACGACCACGTGTGGCTCTGCCAGGACGGCGAAAACCAACCGACTGGTTCGTGGTACGACGCAAACGGTACGAAGACGCTCGAAGCGGAGTTCATCTTCTGCTCATGCGAGCGCGGCGCTAATCACGGAAGACGGGCGGTCGCGGACTGCAAGGCGCGGTTTACCGAGACCGACAACCCCGAGTGCCGCAAACTGTTGTCGCAGACAGCCTACGAACTTGAGGGCGGCATCGGCTACTGGCGCACGCACGATCTCCTGACGGGGGAACAAAAAAATTACTATAAGAAGCGCGCGAATCCCTCGCCCGCTCCTCCACCCCAGGATTAGCAGTTCTTTCTACCGGATTCTCATCTCACCTCTCCACTTGAGAGGTCGGGACGAGAATCCACCTTTCAAAAAACCCCGAGTTTGCATTCGGGGTTTTTTTTAATTAAAACAAAAAGCCTCCCGAGCGGGAGGCTTTTGCTTTGTATTTTCTTATTGTTTGAAACCAGTACCTGCTGGGATCAAGCGACCGATAATGACGTTTTCCTTGAGACCTTCAAGGTAGTCAATCTTACCTGTCGAAGCTGTGTTGATAAGGATCTTAGCTGTTTCCTGGAAGGAAGCGGATGAGAGGAAGCTCTGAGTAGAGAGCGCAACCTTACTGACACCGAGCAAGAGCTCGCGAGCAGCTGCCAACTTCATACCATCTTTCTTAGCTTGGCGATTGGAGAATTCAAACTGTGCTTTTTCTACAATTTCACCAGGCAAGAGATCTGTTTCACCTGCGTCTTCAACGTAGACACGGCTAAACATTTGGCGGATGATAAGTTCAACGTGCTTGTCGTTAACTTTCTGACCTTGAGAAGAGTAGATGTTCTGGATTTCTTCAAGGATGTAACGCTGTACTGCTGGGCGACCCTTCAATTCGAAGAGTTCCTGCAAGTTGATACTACCATCAGTCAACAACTGACCTTTTTCTACTTTTTCGTCAGCTTTAACAAGGAGTTTATAACCAAGCGGTATGATGTATTCGCGGATACGAGGACCTTGGTATTCAAGGCTAACATTATTCTTGGTAACTTTTACTTTACCATCATATTTAGCTTTGATTTCTTCACCAGAGGAACCACGGACCACGATGATGTCTTCAGTTTTCACTTCAGCACCATCTTTAACCATGATTTCGTCTTCAGCTTTACACTTGATGTTCATTTCTTCCATGCCTTCAAAGTGTACTTTGACGATCTTCTGACCGCGGCGACCTTCGAAGATCTTTTTACCAGTTGAGGAAGTAACGATCTTACCATCAGCGTCTTCAATTTCTACAGTACCAGCAACTTCAGAGAGAACAGCCTGATGTTTAGGAGTGCGGACTTCAACCAATTCTTCTACGCGAGGCAAACCTTGCGTAATATCGCCACCGGCGACACCACCAGAGTGGAAAGTACGAAGCGTAAGCTGTGTACCAGGTTCACCGATAGACTGCGCAGCAATGATACCGACAGCAGAACCGAAGGCAACTTCACCGTTGGTAGCAAGGTCGTAACCGTAACATTTGCGGCAGACTGCTTTAGGTAAACGACATTGGAGCAAGGAGCGGACATGAACTGAATCAATGCCAGCTTCTTCGATAACGCGAGCGGTTTTATCATCAATAACATCACCAGCTTTAACGATAACTTTGCCGTTAGCTTTAACTTCAGAAACAACGTAGCGACTCCAGACACGATCAGCAAGTTTTTCACCCATGATCTTACTCTGTTCAGTCGTGAAGATTTCACCGATATTATCACCACAATCTTCTTGCACGACAATCACATCTTGTGACACATCAACGAGACGACGGGTTAAGTAACCAGCGTTCGCTGTACGAAGCGCAGAGTCAGACAAACCTTTACGAGTACCGTGGGATGAGATGAAGTATTCAAGCACGTCGAAACCTTCTTTAAAGTTACCCTTAACTGGGAGTTCGATAACTTCACCGGATGGTGACACAACGAGACCCTTCATACCCATAACCTGACCAAGCTGGCCGTAAGTACCACGAGCACCGGAATCGATCATCGCGTATACTGGACCGTTCTTGTCCAAAATATTTTTGTTGTTAGCCATGATCTTATCCTTGATTTCTGTCCAGATTTCCAAGATCTTCGCGTGGCGTTCAGATTGCGTTAACAAACCTTCCTGGAATTGTTCTTCCATTTCACGAATACGCTGGTCACCTTCAGCAATCAAGCCTGGGCGTTCAACGATGAGTGGGAAGTCTTCCATACCAAGAGAGTAACCAGATTTAGTTACATAGCGGTAACCCAAATTCTTCAATTCGTCGAGGTAGAAAGCGGTTGTTTCTTGGCCGTAAAGTTCCAAACACAAGCGGATAATACTGCCGAGTTTCTTAACGTTAATAGTTTCATTGTAGTATGGGAGCTTCTCTGGAACAATTTCGTTAAAGAGGATGCGACCAACAGATGTTTCAACTAATACTGGAGAACCTTCTGGGAATTTTGCACTAGCTTTAGTCATGCGCACTTTAATGCGTTGCTGCAAAGTGATCTGACGACCCTTGTAGGCAAACTTTGCTTCTTTTTCAGAACCAAAGAATCGAGTAATTTCACCAGTGTCAGTAATGTTGTAACGAGTGAGATAGAAACAACCAAGCGCGATATCCTGTTTAGGAGTGATAACTGGCTGACCGGTAGCTGGTTTCAAGAGGTTCTTTTCAGAAGCCATCAAGTTTTCAGCTTCCCAACGTGCTTCAGCAGTTAATGGGAGATGCACGGCCATCTGGTCACCGTCGAAATCGGCGTTGAAAGCGGTACATACCAATGGGTGCAGCTGGATAGCCTTACCTTCAACCAATCGTGGGTGGAAAGCTTGGATACCAAGGCGGTGCAAGGTAGGCGCACGGTTCAACATAACGCGTGTAGTCTTGGTCAATTCTTCAAGAATATCCCAAACTTCATCAGCTTCAGATTCGATAAAGCGAGATGCTGATCGAACATTGTGAGCCAATTCACGTTTAATAATTTCACCCATGATGAATGGTTTGAAAAGTTCGAGTGCCATGCGTTTTGGTAAACCACATTCATCGATATTTAATTGAGGACCAACGACGATAACGGAACGACCGGAGTAGTCAACGCGTTTACCGAGCAAGTTCTGACGGAAACGACCTTGCTTACCCTTGAGGATATCAGCGAGTGAGCGGAGCTGGCGTTTCTGACCAGTTGACGCAGTAACGGTTTTAGCGTGACGAGCGTTGTTATCGATGAGTGCGTCCACTGCTTCTTGCAACATGCGTTTTTCGTTGCGGCAGATAACTTCCGGAGCATCAAGCTCAAGAAGACGGCGCAAACGGTTGTTGCGGTTGATAACACGGCGATACAAATCATTTAAATCAGATGTTGCGAAACGACCACCATCGAGGGCGACCATTGGGCGAAGATCTGGTGGAATAACTGGAATGTTTTTCAAGATCATCCATTCTGGGCGAATCTTGTTGACTGATAAACTCTTCAAGAGTTTTTTGCGGCGGATAAGGCGTTCCAATTTAGAACCTTTAGAAACTAATTGTTCAGCAGTAAGCTTCGTAACTGTTTCTTCTAAATTAATGCGAGACAATAGATTATAGATTGCTTCAGCACCGATAGATGCTTCAAACAAATGTCCATAACGGAGAGATAATTCCTGATATTTATTTTCAGAAACGATCTTCATGACACCGAGTTCTTTCAATTCTTTTTCAGCAGCAGAGAAATCAGCTTCAAGCGCTTCGCGTTTGCGGTCTGTTTCAAGAGTGATTGCTTCAATCACTTCAGCCTTTGCGCTTTCGCCTTGTGCTTTCTTGATTTCATCTTCGTGTTCGCGGTCGATTTGTTTTTTCTTGTTTTTAAATTCTTGGCGGAGCAAGTCAGTTGTCTGTTTCTTACCTTCTTCATCAACGTGGGTGATGATGAAAGAAGCGAAGTAGATAACTTTTTCCAAAGCTTGAGCGGAGAGGTCGAGAACCAAACCTACTTTAGAAGGGACAGAGCGCAAGAACCAAATATGGGCTGCTGGAGCGACGAGTTCAATATGACCCATGCGTTCACGGCGAACCAAAGAATGTGTCACTTCGACACCACACTTATCACAAATAATACCTTTATAGCGGATTTTCTTATATTTACCACAGTAACATTCCCAGTCTTTTACTGGCCCGAAGATTTCTTCCGCAAATAAACCACCTTTTTCAGGTTTTTGGGTACGGTAGTTGATAGTTTCCGGTTTGGAAACTTCACCGTATGACCAGGCGCGGATGACTTCTGGAGATGCGAGCTTGAGGCGGATCGCATCGAAGTTCATGGAATGAAGTTGATCGCGTTGCATAGTAATGTAGTTAGAGGATGAGAATTATTCTTTGACTTCAGCAGGGGCGTTGACGATCTCATCCTGCTTCATTTCTTGTGCCTTTTCTGCTTCGACTTCAGCAGTAGGACGATATTCACCGGTTTCACCACGACTCAAGAGTTCGACATCGAGACCGAGACCCTTCAGTTCGCGTACTAACACGTTGAATGATTCTGGAATATTAACTTTACTGACCTGCTCACCCTTAATGATCGCTTCGTATGCTTTTGAGCGACCTTGGACGTCATCAGATTTAATAGTGATCATTTCTTGAAGTGTGTGCGCTGCACCGTATGCTTCAAGTGCCCAAACTTCCATTTCACCGAAACGCTGACCACCGAACTGCGCTTTACCGCCGAGTGGCTGCTGAGTGATGAGAGAGTATGGACCGATAGAACGCTGGTGGATCTTATCTTCAACCATGTGGTTGAGTTTCAACATGTAGTTGTAGCCAATTGTTGTTTTGTTATCAAACGGTTCACCTGTACGGCCGTCGAAGAGCTGCATCTGACCAGATGTTGGGAAGCCTGCTTTAACAAGCTCAGCTTTAATCTGTTCTTCTGTAACACCATTCAAAACTGGAGTCGCTACCTTATATTGAAGCGCGTTTGCTGCCAAACCGAGGTGGTTTTCAAGCAACTGACCGAGGTTCATACGGGAGATAACGCCGAGTGGAGACAAGATGATATCAACTGGAGTACCGTCTTCAAGGAAAGGCATTTCTTCTACTGGAACGATCTTTGAAACGACGCCTTTGTTACCGTGGCGACCAGCCATTTTATCACCAACCTGCAATTTGCGGAGATCGGCAACAGTGACCTGGATCTGTTTGATAACACCTGGTTCGAGTTTATCGCCGTTTTCAGCGGAGAAGATCTTAACATCAATAACTTTACCGTGTTCACCGTGTTCGAGATATAAGGAAGAATCACGAACATCACGAGCTTTGTCACCAAAGATAGCGCGGAGCAAACGTTCTTCTGCAGAAAGTTCTGTTTCACCTTTTGGAGTGATTTTACCAACCAAGATGTCGCCGGACTTTACTTCAGCACCAATACGGATGATACCTTCACTGTCGAGGTTCTTTAATTTTTCTTCTGAAACGTTTGGAATGTCTGACGTAACAACTTCAGGACCAAGCTTTGTTTCAACAACGTCAATTGTATAATCTTCAATGTGGATAGAAGAGTAACTGCCGTTCTGAACAAGACGTTCGGAAATAATGACCGCATCTTCGTAGTTGAAACCGTCCCATACCATGTAGGCTACGAGAACGTTTTGGCCGAGCGCGAGTTCACCTTCGCGGATAGAAGGACCGTCACTGAGTGGCTGACCTTTTTTAACCTTTTCACCAAGCGCTACAACCGGATGTTGGTCGACGCACGTTGAGTGGTTGGAACGTTTGAATTTAGTAAGATTGCTACTATAAACTTTACCGCTCTTACCAGTCATGACGATGTGACCACCATCAACTTCAGTGATCTCACCATCTTCTTTAGCAGTAACCAAGTAACCGGAATATAAAGCCGCTTCTTTTTCAACACCAGTACCAACGAGTGGTGCTTCTGGGCGAATACAAGGAACAGCCTGACGCTGCATGTTTGTACCCATGAGCGCGCGAGTCGCGTCATCGTGTTCGAGGAAAGGAATACATGCAGTTGCGATACTAACGATTTCGTTAGAAGCTACATCAACGTAATCAAGTTCACTCGTGTTAGCAACACCTGGGTTACCAAAACGACGAGCTGGAACTTCGCCTTGTAAAAAGCGACCCTTATCATCGAGCTTCACACTTGCGGCTGCAGTAATAACTTTTTCTTCTTTAAAAGAGTTCAAGTAAACGATTTCATTCGTAACACGGTGCTGCACTGGCAACATTGCAACTTTTTCTTTAGCCAATTTTGCAGCGATTTCTTTTGTAATGAGCGTACCCTCTTTAACACCTGCGATTGTTTCGTTCAAAATTTCGCCTTCACTTAATTTTGGATCATTAGCAACTTCACGCAAAACTTTGCGGTAAGGAGTTTCGATGAAACCAAATTCATTGATGCGAGCGTAACTAGCAAGGTGGTTAACGAGACCGATGTTCGGTCCTTCTGGAGTAGCAATCGGACAAATACGGCCGTAGTGCGTAGTGTGAACGTCGCGGACTTCAAAGCCTGCGCGATCGCGAGACAAACCACCAGGACCGAGCGCTGACAAGCGGCGCTTATGTTCAAGTTCAGCCAATGGGTTGGTTTGGTCCATGAACTGGGACAACTGGGAACTCATGAAGAATTCGCGGATAGCACTAGTAACTGGACGAGCGTTGATCAACTTGTTTGGAGTTAAATCTTCGAGCTCATACGTACTCATGCGATCCTTGATGATACGTTCCATGCGAGCCAAACCAACGCGGAAACGATTCTGCGTCAATTCACCAACAGCGCGAACGCGGCGGTTACCCAAGTGGTCAACATCATCCGGTTCTTCTTGAGTGATGTTCAAGCGAACAACTTCTTTCAAAACCAAGAGTAATTTTTCCGCGGATAAAATGCGGTTTTCTTTTTTGTCGTAATCTTCAGGACCGTAACTCAAATCGAATTTAGTGTTGAATTTATACACACCAACGCGACCGAGGTCGTAGCGTTCAAAGTTGAAGAACATCGCGTAGATGAGACTCTTCGCGTTATCAGCAGTAGCCAAATCACCTGGGCGAATACGTTTATAAACTTCAATCAAACCTTCGTCCATTGTTTTTGCTAAATCTTTTTTAATAGTCGCTTCAACAAAGTCGATGTTTGGGTGGTTGTTTACATCTTTGAAAAGTTCCATGATCTGTTCGTCGGATTCATAACCGAAAGCGCGCAACAATGAAGTAGCAGCAACTTTACGTTTACGATCCACTTTGATCCAGAGAACATTGTTAGCATCTGTTTCAACTTCGATCCATGCACCACGGTTTGGGATGATCTTAGCACCGTAGTAACGGCGACCACGAACATTTTCACCAGTGAAGAAAGCACCAGCGGAGCGGATAAGCTGAGAAACAACAACACGTTCGATACCGTTAATCACAAAAGTACCACGTTCTGTCATGGCTGGGATATCACCGAGGTAGATTTCTTGAGTCTTGATCTGGTTAGTGCGCTTGTTGACCAATTTTGCAGTAACGCGGAGTGGAGATTCGTAGGTGATGTTGCGTTCGCGGCAAGTAACTTCGTCAAAACGAGGTTCATCTAAATAATAATCCTCTAAAGAGAGCTCGAGATCGCGGCCAGTGAAGTCAGTAATTGGGGAGATTTCTTCAAAAAGCTCCTTAATACCGTGCTTCAAAAACCAGCTGTACGCATTCTTCTGGATTTCAATCAAATCAGTCTCTGGGACTGGCTTGACCTCGTGCAGGAATTTGCGCTCAATGCTTTTTACCTTTTGATGCTTGAAAATAGGCATAGCGTGGATAAAATTTTTAATTTATCTATTTTTAATAAAGAAACTTAGCAAACAAAAAACAATCTTCGATAAGAAGATTTCATCTATTTTGCTCTATAAAGAGCCAAAAACTGCAAGGCTGCTGACATGTTGAACATGACTAGAGTTTTACCTTGCGGTAGCCGCGCGTTAAGCGGTCCAACCACGAGTCTAGCGCCACATTTTGCTAAGATTAGCTAAAATGAGCGACTAGCAGTGAATGTTTGTAAAGAGTAGATGGATTGTACTGTAAAAATGGTTAGTTGTCAAATATCTGAGGTTGTCAAGATAAAGCATTTTTTTAGCTTATATTACATAAAAAGCAGATTTATTTTTTGTGTTATCCACAAGCGTATGTCAATCACAATAAAATGTCATTCAGAGCGAAGCGTGGAATCTTCCTATTATTCACTTTTACTTCATTATCATTCTTCTATTTTCTTACTGTTGCACAGTCCGCCTGTCACTTTCTTTCTAACGAAAGGAAAGTAGCCAAAGAAAGTTTCGGGGGGTTGCTCAAACTCGCCCCGGCTCAAACAGTGAGCAACACCCCGAACCCCACCTCCTCGGAGAGGATTTTATTGTATTTGTGACTGATTAATGGCTGACAAGGAGAAATTCTCATCTAAGAAATAGTGGGCACCACCAGGCCGGCCGAGGAATCTATCCCTCGGGCCGGCCTTCTTCTTTCCATCAAAAAAACCTGCCGCTTGGCAGGTTTTAAATTTCATTCAATTATAATTAAGAAATTTTCCAGAGTATCCGGGGGTTCGGGGGGAAGTAACTGTCTGAGCCCCACAGGGCGAGTTTTACGTACCCCCGAAACTTTCTTTGGTTACTTTCCTTTCGTTAGAAAGAAAGTGACAGGCGAACTCTGCAAGAGTAAAAAAATAATAGAACGATAGTGAAAAACTGTAAATTGGATATTGGATAATAGGAAGATCCCACGCTTCGCTCTGGATGACATTTCATTGTGAATGACACTTATGCACAACTAACTTCCTTGACGCTGTTGCAATATAAAACTACAATGTACAAACAAAACTAAAGTTGTTGGAGAAAAATAATTTTTTTCTACTTCACTGCGATAGCACTGATGTTTCAACCGGATCGGATTCTAAAAAACAAATCTCTCTCTTACTCATAGCCACTACGGTGCGTTAATGAGTACCGTTTTCTAGATTTGATTCGTTAGCTGACACCTGCAGTCCTACTCGCAGTGAAGTGGAAAGAAGTTCGGTGTCCGTCCCGTATGACGGATTTTTTATTTGCCTTATAATTGTGGTATACTACATTACTTCCTCCATTCCCTCCGCCAATTGGCGGATGTGCGGGAATAGAATTGATTTGTATGACCCGAAAACGAAACCAGCAAATGACTTTTTCCGAACGAATTAATCTTAATCCGGAAATTAGTCGTGGATTACTCTCTATTTTACTCTTTATTGTCGGCGGCTTATCTATTTTGAGCTTCTTTTCGATGGCCGGGGTCGTTGGACAGTTCATTGATGCCCTTTTGGCTATTACGTTTGGCCAAGTTCGCTATGTTTTTCCGATAGTTCTCTTGATTATCGCTGTAATAATAATCAAAGACCTCGAATACGACTACCGATCCACGCATATTATCGGTAGTATTTTATTTTTATTGAGTTTTAACGGCTTAATTCACCTGCAACATCCAGCTGCACTCATGTACGACCTGGCCATGCAGGGATACGGTGGTGGTTTTG
>JBKJTY010000002.1:0-8877 GCA_046590235.1 Candidatus Magasanikiibacteriota bacterium
CTCGAGCGCACGAGGGTGTTTCGCAAACTGCGATTGCAAAAAACGAAACAATATGACAAAAACAAACAAACCAAAAAACAGTGAAACAATTTCACTGGTTGAAAAATAAATTCCAAATAATAACGAAAGAATTAAAAAAAGTTTATCCAATGATTTATAAAATTCTGTAACCCAAAATTGATGTACCCTCATTTTTTTAGTTAACAACAAATACGCTTTTTTTACAGCTACCCAGCCTAAAAAAATTACTACAGCAAACAAAAGAACCTTGCCCGTAAAAATCCATTTCGGGTGTTTCAAAAAATGATACCATCCCCAACCAGACGACATAATAAGCGTCGCAAAAAGCGCTTTAAACGAGAAGAAGTCGTTATTTTTTTGGCTCAACATAAAGTAAAATCAATAGCCAAACCATCATAACAACTAATCCCCTGTCTGGCAAGAAAAAACCAGCCATTGCTGGCTGGTTTTTGTTTTAAATTTCTTCACTACTGGTTTCGTCGTACTCTTTGTTCAATCGAGCAGTAGTTTTTTTCTTTTTTACATTACCCTGTAATTTAACTTTATGTTTTTTCAATTCTACCTCCATAAAGTCACGAAGGAAATCAACAGCTTCGTATATTGCACTCGCTTCTTTTTTCGCAAACAAATTACTTCCTGGAACTTCTAATTTACATTCCGCAAAGTAAATATCTCCTTTTTGATGATGATTAGTTGTTTTGCCAAGCACCACATCAGCAAGAATAATTCCCGTAAAGAATTTTTCCAAGCTATTTATCTTCTTGGTCACGTAGTTTTCAATCGCGTCAGTAAGATCCACTCCTCTGCCTGATACAATAATCTGCATACGTATGTCGCTAAAAATAAATTAGGTTATAACGCGAACTTCTTCTTCAAGCTCAACGCCAAAATTAGTATACACCCGATTTTTGGCCTCTTCCGCTACTTGTAAAACATCAGACTGCGTTGCGTTTTTACTATTAATCAAGAAATTACCATGCTCTTTTGAAACCATAGCCCCACCGACAGCAAAGCTTTTTAAACCACTTTGTTCAGTGAGCCAACCAGCTGGGACTCGCCCCTGCTCTACGAATTCAACAGGTAATTCTTTACCATCTTTTGGCCAATCTTTTAACAAAATATTCTTAAAATAACTACCAGCGGACGGAAACGGTGGATAGTGGCCGGCTCGTTTCTTTAAGATATCTTGCATGCGCGCCAAGCTCACCTTCGGATCACCAGGAATAAGTGTAAACCACGCAGCCAGAACTACATCATTATTATGTTTAAAAATACTATCGCGATAACCAAAGGCACATTCATCAGGGGTGATCTCAATTACTTCACTATCGCGCCAAACGAGGATTTTAGAAACACAACGGGCAACATCGCCACCCATAGCACCAGCATTCCCCCGCACAGCACCACCGACTGTTCCTGGTAACCCAGCGGACCACTCAAGACCTGCTAACTTATGTTGCACCGAAGCAGTGGTAAGCGCACCAAACAGTACGCCAGCTTCTGCCATCACAGTCTCTCCCTCAACGGTAATTTTACCAGTTTTTATCCGAATGACAACATCACGCAAACCTTCATCCGGCAAAAGCACATTGGAGCCGCCCCCGAGAATAAAGTAGCCAATACCTTCTCCAGTCAAAAAATTGAGCAATTGTACAAGCTTTTCTGTATCTGTAACCTCAATAAAACGATCTGCTTCGCCCCCAACCTTGAAAGTTGTGAATTTAGCTAGCTGTTTTCGCAAACTGACGTGTCCGAATTGTTGTAACTGTTTATGCAGGCTGTCCATATATCTACTATAATCATGAATCAACTACTATTGTCAAAAGCTGGTTTTTTTAGTATACTCTCTCGGTATGCAATCCCTAGATTTAGCGCTAAAATTAGCCCCAATTATCTACGTTACCCGTGATTTAGAACGAGCAATGGCTGGGCTACATTTGCGTAACTACTACATTATAACAAACGCCACCCCCTTTGCGAAGGCTTGTGCCAAAAAGCACAAGCAAATTATTATTGTCCAGAACCGCGAAAAATTAGACACCCACGAGCTACTAGAGCACAAAAAAACCCAAGATTTTGTAAAACGCTTTGCACAATTTTCTCTACTCGTTTTCAAAAACACTTCCCAGATTGAAAAAATCTGCCAAAAAAATAATTGGAGATTGCTCAACCCAAGCGCTACACTTGCAAGCACCGTTGAAGAAAAAATTTCTCAGGTCCGCTGGCTAGGTACTTTAGAAAAATATTTACCCCCACACGAAATTAAAACTTGTAACGATTTAACTTGGCAAGGACAAAAATACGTAGTCCAATTTAATCGCGCGCACACAGGCAGCGGCACCATACTGATTGAAACTGAAACACAAATCGAGGAACTCAAAAAGACTTTTCCCAATCGCGAAGTACGCGTAACACAGTTCATCGAAGGTCCAGCTATTACCAATAACAATGTTGTGTGGAATAAGAAAGTATTGGTTGGTAATATTAACTACCAAATCACTGGCCTCTCCCCTTTTACCGATCTACCCTTTGCTACTATTGGTAATGACTGGGCTTTACCTCACCAGTTATTAAATAAAAAACAACGCGACTTTTACAGTCGTATGGCAACAGACATTGGTCAACAGCTTGCTCGTGACGGTTGGAAAGGTTTGTTCGGTATGGATGTCATGATCGAACAAAAGACAGGACAATTATACTTAATTGAGATCAACGCCCGACAACCAGCTTCCACTACTTACGAATCTGAACTGCAACAGACTGTCATTGCAAGGAGTGAAACGACGAAGCAATCCCAAAATTCTCCTGAAAAAAATAAAGGATTGCTTCGCTTCGCTCGCAATGACAAAATGACTACCTCATTCGACGCTCACCTGATGAGTTTGTTAGGCTTACCAGTCGAATCACAACTTACTCCGCTCACTAGTGGCGCACAAATCATCCAGCGGGTCACCAGTCTTACAAAGAAAATTACTCCATCAAAAAAACAAACTTTGTCGCGACTGCCGGTCAAAACCGTGCACTACACCAACAAAGAACCAGGAGCTGATCTCTTGCGAATACAAACAAAAAACGGCATAATGAAAGGGCGCAACGTTTTCAACGTCTTTGGAACCACGCTGGCTTATACACTTGATCCTGCTTACCATACCAACTACCGTGCCGGAGTCATCATCGTACAAGACAAAAAAATACTTCTCATGAAGCGTGCGCACTACAACGAACGCTATTACTCGATACCAGGAGGCAAACCGGAACACCATGAAACACTCGAAGAAACAGCAGCTCGTGAAGGCAAAGAAGAAACTAACTTAGATTTTAAAATTGACTTAAGTCGCGAACCACTAACCCATCAAGCAAAAAAACGCGGCATTTATTTTTTCACAAAACAAGTTAAAGGTGTCGCCCGTTTAGGCGGACCAGAAATTAAACGTAATAGTGCAAAAAATTATTACGAACTACAATGGGTAGACCTTAAAACCCTTCTTAAACTTACGCTGCGACAAGCTGAATTAAAACCAGCGCTTGTACAACTCCTAAAATAGTTATGCTATCACCAAAGGCTGAACAATTAATTAATAGTTATCTCAACCTTCCTTTCAAAGGATTATTTGGTGTACGCACTCCTTACTACAATAACGCGCGCGGCCGTGAACGCGGCCAATTACGAATGCTCATCGGCAAAGGCTTGCCTTATGAAATTGTTGAAGAAGCACAAATCATTTCCATCCAATACCACGCTGGCTTGTTTAATAAAGACGGTGACTGTTGCTTGCACGAAGCGCATGATGGCACCTCGGCCGATTTAGTCAGAAAATTTTTAGTTGATAACAATCTTGGTATTGAGTGTTCCGGTTTTGTAACGCAAGTATTAAACGAACATTTCAAAGAAACTAAAAAAACCGCGCTTACACAAAAAATACATATCATTTCCAAACGCCATTTAGCACGCTGGCTGATTTCAAAACTTCGCCCAGTTGAAAATATTAATGTTAAAACCTATACTGACGAAAAAAACAGTAAACGTGTACTTGGTGAAGGTATTGGTTATAATTACGACAGTCTTCTTCCCGGAGATGTTATTACTATGCTCGAAACAGGGCCAAACAATAAACGGAATCACATTATACTTATCACTAACGTAATCGGCCAAACCATTGAATACGCACATGCTCGCGCCTGGACTAGTGAAGGACAATATGGACACGGCGTAACCCGTGGCACCATTACTGTGACCAAACCAAACGACACACTCTTAGAACAGAAATGGATTGAAAAAGATGTAACCGGAGATAAAAATGAAACTTTTTTAGAAGCTAAACAGGCAAAAACGCTTGAAATTAGACGTCTGATTTTTTAATATGCAACTTATTTTACTAAAACAATCGTTGGTATACTTGCTGTCCTCCGCCGCCATCGCTTTTGCACTTACGCCATTTCTCACTGCTTTCTTAAAAAAATTTAATATCATTCGCCGTTCGGATTTTGACCACACACTACAGGGTGAACGACAACATAAAGCCGGTACACCTATCATGGGTGGTTTACTAGTCATTATCACTGTCACACTAGTCACCATACTGTTCAACTGGTCACGTAAATATACCTACGTACCGATCGGCGCAATGGGACTCGCAGCCCTACTTGGTGCAACAGACGACTTACTTAACACTTTTGGCGGCAAGCGCCGCTTACGTAATGTGCGTCATACGCTTATTCTCATTCGTGTCCATAAAAAATGGTACATGAAGATGTGGTACATTGTTACGCTACCTTGGATTGCCTTCCAAGATTTAACCGGCATGTTTGGCTCAAAACAATCTCGCGGTGTCCAAGCACACGAAAAGTTATTACTACAATTCATTGCTGGTGCGATTACTGCTTGGTGGGTCTATACCCGTCTTGGTGCTAGCTGGCACACACTCAACATTCCATTTGACGGACACATTTATCTTGGTTGGATGATTATTCCCCTCATCATATTTTTCGTTATGTTTACTGCAAACGCGGTAAACGTTGCGGACGGCATGGATGGACTAGCTGGCGGCTCACTTATCCTTACTTTCACAGGCTTAACCCTCGTTAGTTGGATTGAAGGACGCACAGCCTTTGCCCCGTTTAATGCAACTATCGTCGGCGCCCTCTTGGCCTATACCTATTTCAACGTAAAACCAGCCCGGTTCCAAATGGGTGATGTTGGTTCACTTGGTCTGGGTGCCCTGCTCGCAATTAACACCATTGCTATTAACAAAACGTTACTTCTCCCTCTTTTTGGTTTTATTTTCTTTGTCGAAATTTTCTCAGTTATTATTCAAATTCTTTCCCGACGCCTCCTTGGCCGCCGCGTTTTCAAAATGTCTCCACTTCACCACCACTTTGAATTCAAAGGTTGGAATGAAGAAAAGATTGTTATGCGCTTCTGGCTCATCCAAGCCATTGCCGTCATATTTGCTGTTTGGCTAGCGTTAAACTAAAATGTCATTCTGAGGAACCGAAGAATCTTCCTAATAACCAACTACATGCAACGTAATTGTATAATAGGAAGATCCCACGCTTCCTGCCTACCGGCAGGCAGGCGCTCTGGATAACAATCATTATATGAAAAAATATTTACAGTGGAACCAAATCACCACCAATAAATTTGATGATAAAAACATCAATGACCTTTATAATGAAGGATATGTTTTTACTCGTATTGATAAAGGTGTGATGGACCAGACGCGAAGTTTACGCATCAATCTTTCCAACTTCACTTCATCAAGTGAAAATCGCCGCATTCTCAAAAAGACTGACCAGTTAAAAATTTCTAAAATTACTCTCCCCCTTTCAGATTACCATTGGTCAATCGGTAAACTTGGAAAAGATTTTTACGAAACAAAGTTTGGTGAAGGAACGTTTAGTGCCAACAAAATTAAAGAGCTTTTAACTGAACCGGATAAAAGTAATTTTACTATCGCTTTTTCCTATGTCATTGCGAGCGAAGCGAAGCAATCCCTCGAAGGGCAGAAAAACAATGAGATTGCTTCGTCGTCTTCGACTCCTCACAATGACAACATAGAGGGTTACTGCATTGCATTTGAAACGAATGATATTATTCATTATTGTTATCCGTTTTATAAACTTGATTCCACGATCCCCAACCTCGGTCTTGGGATGATGCTTCACGCAATTCAATATGCGCAGGCGTCAGGAAAAAGCTACATTTATCTTGGTTCCGCACAGCGCCCTACCGACACTTATAAGCTCCAATTTGAGGGTTTGGAGTGGTTTGACGGACAGAAATGGCAAACTAGTCATGAGCAACTCAAAAATATCTTGAAAACAAATAAACACATTCACTTCATCGGCATCTGCGGTGTCGCCATGAGCGCGCTTGCCTTAGCATTTAAACGTGAAGGCTGGAAAGTCACTGGAAGCGATGTTGGGTTTTACCCGCCAATCTCTACATATCTCAAAGATAATAAAGTTGATTATTATCCTGGTTGGCATCCAGAAAAAATGGTTGCGGATGGCAAACCGGATGTAGTTGTTGTAGGCAATGTAGCTGGAACACAAAATCCAGAATGGCTGTACGTTCAAGAACATAAACTCAATTACAAATCCTACCCTGAAATCATTAAAGAATTTTTCATCAAACCGCAATCTATTGTTTGCGCCGGCACCTATGGAAAATCAACTTCAACCACTTTATTAACTTGGATCCTCAAAGAAACCGGCTACAATCCGAGTTACATGTTCGGCGGCCTAAGCCTCAACGACATGCCAGCCGCAGCGCTTTCCAGTGGCGAATGGAGCGTTGTCGAAGGTGACGAATACAAGGCTTCCCGCTGGGATAATGGCCCTAAATTCGCCTATTACAGCCCTACACACCTCTTATTAACCTCCGTTGTCTGGGATCATGCGGATGTCTACCCAACTGAAGCGGAATACTTTGAGGCGTTTACCAAACTTTACAAATCAATTCCTTCGTCAGGCGTTCGCGTCATTTCCGAACAAGCTGATGGGATTATTAACAAAAATACTGGCCTAGCTTCCGCCTTCAAGAGAATGTTGCGCCCTGAGTCTAAAAACAATACAATAATTTACGGAAAAACTGATATCGCTAATTACCGCTATACCAACATAGAGCAAACTAAAGCCGGTTTGCAGTTTGATATTCTTCATGGTGATAAAAAATACACCATCACCTCCCCTTGCCTTGGTGAATACATGGCGGATAACATTACCGGTTGTTTCGCGATGACCGACCAGATGGGAATTGCTCCAGAAAAAACTATTACCGCAATCAAAACATTTGCCGGCATGAAACGTCGTCTCGAAAAACGTTTTAACGGCAATATAACTATCTTCGACGACATCGCCCATTCCCCTACCAAGGCAAAAAGCGTCCTTGAAACATTAAAAAAGATTTACGGCACAAAATTAATGGCAGTCTTTGAACCAAACACCGGTAATCGTCGCCCACAGGCAGCAAGCTGGTATGATAATGCCTTTTATGCTGCCGACGAAGTGATCATTCCTCGTCTAACAAAGATTAAAATTGATGAAACTGAAGAGCCACCATTTGAAGGTGAACAATTAGCGGAAATTATCAGCAAAACGCATTCTAACGTCAAATACGTAGATAGTGATACACAATTAGTTGAGTACCTTACCAACTCAGAACCGGATACCGTGATCATATTCTTAGGCAGCCACGGCTTTAGAGGGATGATTGAAGAAGTAGTAAGTAAGCAATAAAATAAAAAACAGCCTCTGTGAGGTTGTTTTTTCTTTTTAACGCTTACTATTACATTACAATAAACCGTCGGACTGCTTACACAATTTTTGTCTTTCGGCAGCACTTATACCTTTTGGCATCTTTCGTATCGTAAAAACGTTACTTTCTAAGTCAACACCATCAACGCTAGACGCTTTAATGTAATAGTCACCCGGCAAAACTAATCCAACTTTCCAGTCAAAGCCTTGAGTATTTGGCTCAATTTCGTTTACACTTGCTAAACCACTGTAAACTGTCTCAACTGCATCCACCGTACCGGCATCAAAGAGAGTAGTTACCAATGAATGTGTTGTTGTTGATAATTGAAAGGAAAGCCGGTACGTGCAACCAATATACACTCCGTTGTTATTTTTCGGAAAAATGAAAGATGAGTTCAAATCAGTTGATGTTACCGAAATTAAAGCGGTTACAGCAGTAGAGGTTGAAATCACTACTCCTAAAACAGCTTGCGTTGAGGTTGAGGTTGAAATGATTTCAGCAGTAGAGGTTACAATTTGCTCTTTATTTGTTTTGTCGTAAATAGGAACTAGCGGTACCTTTGCGATTGTCAAACTAGAAGTGCTTAAATCATCTAGCGTGCTATTAAATTGATTGAGTAACTGATAAGAAAAAAGCGCCGTGCCACCAACCAAAACAAAGCATACAAAAAAAATACGTATCCAATTTTTCATATTTCGACCAACTAATGATTACGCTATTTATCTGTTTTATCGGTCGTACTCTTTTTTTCTTCCTCCGTAAACACACCTCTGATGAGTCTAACAGCCTCCCCAATACTGCGAGCGAGTTCTGGGATCTTCTTTGCACCAAAAAGCAAAACGAGGACAGCGACCAAAATAATTATCTCTCTAGTACCTAATCCAAACATACTATTTTTATTATTTTAATAATATCAACCTTTTTAATTAAAGAAACAGCATCAATTAACGGAGGTAAAGAGGTCAACAGTTAACACAACTTAATTTTTTTTATCTGTTTTGTCTTTTTCATCATCGGAAAAACCGTTTCTGATGTGTCTAACAGCCTCCCCAATACTGCGAGCGAGTTCTGGGATCTTCTTTGCACCAAAAAGCAAA
>JBKJTY010000001.1:0-5764 GCA_046590235.1 Candidatus Magasanikiibacteriota bacterium
ATTAATTTTACTTCACTATCGTTCTTTTATTTATTACTACTGCGTAGTTCGCTTGTCACTTTCTTTATAACTAAAGGAAAGTAACCAAAGAAAGTTTCGGGGGAAAGTAAAACTCGCCCGGCTCAAACAGTTACTTTCCCCCGAACCCCCTCGTATGAGAGATGATGAAATGCGAATGAGTGTGGGTTAATTGCCCTCTACTATATAATTTGTTATACTATCTCTGAATTAATTTCAGAAATACTTTGTATGGGCTCAATCAGAAAATTGGTGATTCCGGTGGCGGGGCTTGGAACTCGTTTTTTACCAGCAACAAAAGCGCAACCGAAAGAAATGTTGCCTGTTGTTGATAAACCGATTATTCAATATGTAGTTGAAGGCGCAGTAGCAGCTGGTATTACTGATATTATTATGGTAACCGGGCCTAGTAAGCGCGCGGTTGAAGACCATTTTAGTCCAAACTACGAATTAATAAACTGGTTGAAAAAACAAGGTAAAAAAGAGACGGCGGAAGAAGTGAAAAAAATTGCGGACATGGCAAATTTTATTTTCATTCGCCAAAAAGGTCCATATGGCAACGGTACTCCGGTACTGTGTGCTAAGGATGTTATCGGCGATGAGCCGTTTGCAGTTATGTGGGGTGATGAATTTTTCTATACTCCAAAAAAGCCGCATTTACAACAGCTAATTGATGTTTTTGATAAATACCAGGATCCGGTTTTAACGGCTTACCCAGTTGATGCAGAAGGTACTAAAAAATACGGCATTATTGATGGTTTGCAAATTGAAAAAAATGTCGTGCAGGTTAAAAATTTAGTCGAAAAGCCAGGTCCAGAAGCCGCACCATCACATTTGGCGAGTTTGGGCGGTTACGTGCTTACTCCAGACATTTTTGAAGCTTTAGAAAAAACTAAAGTTGGTCGGGGTGGTGAATTATGGTTGGTAGATGCTATCTTTAAGCTTTTGAAAAAGCGTCCGGTGTACGCTTGTGCAGTTGAAGGGACTTATTATGACACAGGTTCAAAGCTTGGGTATTTGAAAGCGAATGTTGATTTTGCACTGCGCGATGAAAATTTGAAAAAAGAATTTAAAAAATATTTACAGTCGATAGTTTAAAAACCTATGCCGCAAAAAACACAATCGCTTGTCTTGTGTGCCGCGCTTGGAGCTCTCCTCCTTGTCGGTTTTGGTTGTAAATCAGCCGATGGTGTGGTTGGTGGTGGAACGATGCCAAAGCGTGTAACCCTTGAATATTGGACTGTTTATGATGATGTTGATGCTATTCAGGCGGCAGCAACTGCGTTTAAAGCGCAGCGTTCACATCTTTCGATTAACGTCCGTCAATTGCGAGCTGATGAAATTTATACGCGTCTTGTAGAAGCTTTGGCAGAAGACAAGGGACCGGATATTATCTCTGTTAACAATCGAGCTGTCGGTAGTTACATTTCAAAATTAGCTCCAATGCCGCCTAGTGTTAATGATACTACTATTATTGTGACACAAGGACAGCTTGGGACGACAACAAAAGTTAATTCTGTTGTTAAACCAACAGTAACTGTTGAACAGTTGCAGCGCGAATACGTTAGTGTGGTGGCTGAAGATGCTGTGAATGGTGGAAAAATATATGGCTTGCCTTTGTCGATCGACACGATGGCTATTTTCTATAATAAAGATTTGCTTGATCGGGCAGGTATAGCTGAAGCGCCAAAAACATGGGAAGAGTTTCAGGAAAATGTTAAGAAGCTAACTAAATACGATAAAACCACAGGAAAAATCACTCAATCAGGGGCAGTGCTTGGTACTGGAACAAACGTTCCTTGGAGTGATGATATTTTATACGTACTTTTTAAACAAAGTGGTTTATCTTTTGTAAACAAGAATAATGAAGCGGTCTTTAATGTCCGCCCACAGAATAGTGGCAGTGGTTCTGAAACACCGGCGATGCAGGTAATGAATTTTTACACTGATTTTGCTAATCCTACACGAGATACCTATAGCTGGAATGATTCCATGGAAAATGGTCTTGATGCTTTTGTACAAGGTAAAGTAGCCTTTTTCTTCGGCTACAGCTTTGATTTGCCTTTAATCAAATCACGCGCCCCACAACTTAATTTTGATGTTATACCACTTCTACAGTTAAATCCTGAGGCACCGGCAAATACTGCTAATTACAGTATTCAGGCCGTAACAGCGAAATCGAAGAATGCTAACGAGGCTTGGAATTTTGTTACCTACTTAGCGCATTCCGGTGCAACTAAAGATTATTTGCAAAAATCTGGACGTCCAACAGCGTTACGCGCTTACCTCGCCGAACAAAAGAATGATGTCACTCTGGCACCTTTTGTTGAACAGCTTTTATCTGCTACTAATTGGTATCGTGGTGGAAATTATAACGCCGCAAGCTTAGCCGTTAAGACTCTTGTGAAAGAATGGTTGGTTGTCCCAGCAGACCCAGATAAATTGATTCAAAATTGGCAGTCGGCTTTAAACCGAGCAGCGGCACAAGTTAACCAGACACTCTAAACTATGTTATTCGCTGCCATTAAAAGTAAAACTCTATTATTTACCTTGCTATTAGCATTTTGTTTGAGTTTTGCTTACAGCATTCCGGTAAAAGCAGCTGATAGTTATTGTTTTTGTCATAAGGATTTGAACCTTATAACTCCAGATACTTTGGAAAGAGAAGGTACTCAAGGGGATGCTTACTGGAAAACAGGTTGTCAGAAAGTTACTGATCAATTTGAATGTGCGGCACTGAGTGCTCGAGGAAGCGGCCACCCAGTTTGTAATAGATTATACGACAGTCCAACTGACTGCAGAGATGCAGAAACAATTTTTGATGCTGAATACGCTAAACGTATTCGTGATGCTGGTCAGGCTGGATTAGGAACGAGTAAAGGCGGAAGTGCGTTTATCCCAGATTGTGCTTTACAAGACGAATTGACTGATGAATGTAAAGATATTAGCATTTTTATTATTTTGGCTATAAACATCGCTAATTACATGTTTTCAATCATTGGAGCATTAGCTCTTTTGATGTTCGTGTATGGTGGTTTTAGATTAATTATTTCTCGAGGTAATGCTGAACAGATTGATGCGGGTAAAAACGCTATGTTGGCAGCGGTGACAGGTTTGGCAGTTGCCTTCAGTGGTTATTTATTGATTCAGTTTGCGAGTTCTGTCATTGGGGCTAATAGTCCTCTTTTTTAATAATATGTACAAGAGAGCCTTTATTCAATTGATGGTGTTGGTGATTGGAAGCCTGACTTTGCCGGGTCTTGTTAGTGCTGATGTTCGTCCTTCTGGCTGTGCTGCTGGTTCAGATGGTTTACCCGATCCTTCTTGTAATTCAGCTTCAGACCCAAATTTTTTGATAAACGATACTGTGACGCATGATATCAGGTCTCTTTTTAGTGACAACGTTAATGGTGAGTGTTTTAAATACGCTGAATTAACCATTAAGGATGTTGATTTTACCAATAATTCTGACATGCAGATTACTGGTGGTGAAGATTTTGTATTTCAGTTTTGTAAAGATCGCAAGATGCGTTTTACTGCAGGGGGTGCCGAATCCGGCACAATCGAGGTGAGATTAGCTGGTAATGAGTGTTATATTAGTGGGGCAGGTGTAGCATCATTTTTTGGTAGTAGTTGTACAATAAAATATAATCCAAGTAAGTTTGGCGGTTGCCAGTGTGCGGCTAATCTTAGGTTTTCGCCTGGTTTTACAGATGATGCTGGTCGTAGTCGGGGAAATGAACAAGGATCAATATTATTTGGAAGCGATGGTAAATTTTTAGACAGCTCCTTCACGAGCGCGGACCGAACAGTCACGAGCTTGTTAACCTCTTTTGCGCCGCAAGTTGCTTCTCAACTAACTAATTATTCCTGTCCTGTGATAGATGATTACAGTGTCGGACCTACTTTGGTGGTTGATATCACAAGTTGTGAAGCCCAGCAAAAGCAAGACGCTTGTTGTTGTAAGGTGGAGGAGCAGGGTAGTTTGAGTAAAAAGTATACATGTTCAAAGCAAAATATTTTACCGGGCGCGAGTTGTGATTTTTTAGGTCCTGGTGAATATAAAAAGCTTACTATTGATTCGGCTGGTAATTGTGATTCCTACAGTAGGACAGAAACTGCTAATTACCAGGCCTCAGGTAGTAGTGGTTTCACTATTGGTGATAAGAAGCTTATCGATGAGGCAAAAAAGCTAAACAAGCTCGGTACCACGAATGTAAATGATATGATTGGACGTGTGGCGCGAGGTTTGATGGCTTTCATGGGTATGATTTTATTCGTACTTTACATCTATGCTGGCTTACTTTGGATGCTTGCTTCTGGCAATGATGAGCAAATCACAAAATCAAAAAATATCTTGGTCTGGTCAACGCTCGGTGTAGCAGTAATGATGGGTAGTTATATCATCGTTCAGTTTATATTCAGTACGACTTTAAAACTTTAAATATGGTACGTTTAAGACAGTTTTTTACTATCATGTTTTTTGGGGTAGTGCTATTGATTGCATCTCAGCCTGTTTTGGCAGCTCCTACACCTTCAGATTGTCCGCCTGGTACCCCATCAAATGCTACTTGTTTGAAGAATCCTTTACAAGGTGGCCCGGTAGCAGCTGAAGATATCATTGGTATAATAATTAAGGGCGCGCTAAGTATCGTTGGTGCTTTAACACTTTTGATGATGGTTTGGGGTGGTTTTCAATGGCTTACTTCAGCTGGGAATTCTGAAAAAGTTGAAGCCGGTTCGAAAACAATGCTGTGGGCGGCAATTGGTGTTTTCTTGGTATTTGCTAGTTATTTAATTTTATCTACCTTTACAAACTTGTTAACAGCTCCGTAATTGTTGGTAATGGCTAGCATGTGCTATACTACTTGAAATATATAAGTATGACTCTACGTATTTGGAAGGGGGTGACATTATGAAAATGCAGAAAATCTTTTCTACCGTTATGGCAATGGGTATGCTCGTGTTGAGTTTGTCAGCAGTAGCAACTCCATTGCAGCCAGCTTTAGCTGGTAGTAATGACCTCGGTCTCGACGAAGTAAGATACACAGGTTTAGCTAGTACGGATATCCGTATTACTGTCGCGAAAATTATTCGCACAGCAATGGGCTTACTTGGTATCGTAGCTGTAGTTATCATCCTCATCGGTGGTTTCACATGGATGACCGCAGGCGGCAACGAAGAAAAAGTTGGAGAAGCTAAGAAATGGATCTTTTCCGGTATTATCGGCTTGGCCATTATCTTATCAGCGTTTGCAATCGCAAGCTTCGTTATTTCGAGCTTGATCGGTGCAACTACTGGTGCTGGTTCCACAGACACATTAAGTGGTTGATCTCTTTCAATAATTTAGAGAACCTTTTTCCAACAGTATGCGAAAGCGTCCTGTTGGAAAGCGGATTATATTTTGTAGGTACTAGAAGATATAACTGCTCACCTCGTTATGGTAAAAGAAAAAATAGCTTTTTTATTTGTTACTCTGGGGCTTTTGGTAGCGACCAGTATGCCATTGCCAGCCGGTGCAGCGGGTGCTTTTGGTACAAATAATAAACCGCCCGACCTCGGTTTACAGTTTCCAGCCTCCTCTGGGCTTGGGAGTACTGATATTCGTATTACAATTGCTAAGATTATTCGTGTAGCCATGAGTCTGCTTGGTATCATTGCTGTTTGTGTTATTTTATTCGGTGGTTTCACATGGATGACTGCAGGAGGTAATGATGAGAAGGTTGGCGAAGCAAAAAAATGGATT
>JBKJTY010000031.1:0-24590 GCA_046590235.1 Candidatus Magasanikiibacteriota bacterium
GTGATAAAATCTAACTAAATTAAGTAACATTACTATGAATATCAGACCCCTCGGAGACAACGTTCTGGTGAAACAGAAAAAGGCTGACGAAGTAACATCCTTTGGTTTGGTTTTGCCAGGTAAAGATGAAAAAAAGCCGGAAGGCGAAGTGGTTGCAATCGGTCCAGGTAAAATCTTGGAAGATGGCACACGTTCTAAGATGGATGTTAAAGTTGGTGAAACGGTCCTCCTCAAAGGTTGGGGTGGTGAAAAAGTTGAGATTGGTAAAGATGAATTTAAAATTGTTTCCCAAGAAGATATTCTAGCGGTGATCGAAAAGTAAATAGTGTCATCCTGAGGAATCGAAGGATCTTCCGATTGCGCTAATCGGTAAACGGTTAATAGGAAGATTCCACGCTTCGCTCTGAATGACAATTTTGATATAAATAAAAATTTTGAATATGGCTAAACAAATTCTTTTCTCAGACGAAGCTCGTCGCAAATTGGTACAAGGTGTAAACACTTTGGCTAATGTAGTAAAAGTTACGCTTGGTCCAAAAGGCCGCAATGTTGTTTTGGATAAAGGATATGGCGCACCTACGATTACTAAAGACGGTGTGAGTGTTGCTAAAGAAGTTGAAGTAGAAGATAAATTTGAAAACGCTGGTGTTGAACTCGTTAAAGAGGTTGCAAGCAAAACGAATGATGATGTTGGCGATGGTACAACTACCGCTACTGTTTTGGCGCAAGCAATTGTAACCGAAGGTTTTAAAAATGTTACCGCTGGCGCAAATTCCGTTGCTCTTAAACGCGGTATCGACAAATGTGTCGAAGCTATCGTCAAAGAACTTCGCGAAAAAATTGCCAAACCAGTTGAGCAAGATGAAATCGCTAATGTTGCATCCATCTCAGCTAATGACAAAGAAATTGGCAAACAGATTGCTGACGCTATGAAAGCTGTTGGTAAAGATGGTGTTATCACTGTAGAAGAATCCCACACTTTTGGCATGCAAATTGAAACCGTACAAGGTATGCGTTTTGATAAGGGGTATGTTTCTTCCTACATGGTTACCAACGCCGAACGAATGGAAGCTGAATATAATGATCCGTTTGTTTTGATCACTGATAAAAAAATTACTTCTATCCACGAAGTCTTACCACTACTTGAACAAATCGCAGCAACCGGCAAGAAAGATTTAGTAATTATCGCGGAAGATGTTGAAGGTGAAGCACTCTCTACATTAGTTTTAAACAAACTCCGCGGCACATTCAATGTACTTGCAATTAAGGCCCCAGGCTTTGGTGATCGTCGCAAAGAAATGCTTCAGGACATTGCTGTTTTGACAGGTGGTAAGGTTATCACAGAAGATCTTGGCCTTAAGCTTGATAAAGCAACCGTTGAAGATCTCGGTCGTGCGCACAAAATTATTGCGACTAAAGAAAACACCACAATCGTAGAGGGTAAAGGTGAAAAGACAGCGATCGCAGATCGTGTTGCGCAAATTAAACGCTCCATCGAAAGTGCAGACAGTGATTTTGATAAAGAAAAATTACAAGAACGCTTAGCTAAGCTCGCTGGTGGTGTTGCTATCATTCGCGTTGGTGCTGCGACAGAAACTGAAATGAAAGAAGTGAAGCACCGTATTGAAGATGCTGTTGGTGCTACAAAGGCCGCAGTTGAAGAAGGTGTTGTTGCTGGTGGTGGCGTTGCTCTTATCCGCGCTGTTAAAGCGCTTGATAATTTAAAGCTTGAACCAGAAGAAGCAATCGCTATCAACATTTTACGCCGAGCAGTGGAAGAGCCGCTTCGCCAAATTGCGCAAAATGCCGGAGTAGACGGTGCTGTCATTGCTGAAGAAGTTAAAAAGGGAACAGGTAACTATGGTTATAACGCAGCAACAGGTAAATATGAAGACATGGTTAAAGCGGGTATTATCGACCCAGCAAAAGTAACTCGTTCCGCACTTCAGAACGCAGCTTCAATCGCTGGCATGTTCCTTACTACAGAAGCAATCATTACAGAGATCCCAAAGAAAGATGAACCAGCAATGCCGCCAATGGGTGGTGGTATGGGCGGGGGAATGGGTGGAATGTACTAATAACAAAAAGCAAAGACACTCTTAACAGAGTGTCTTTTTTTAAACAAAAAACCACCCATCATTGATAATCGAGCTTATTCGATTGCCAATGATGTCGGGTGGCTTTTTATTGCTCCACCAGACATTGAGGTTAGTACCTCACAAAAAGGGTGGGGGCGTGTAGTGCTAGAACATCGGCGGGCGACCAGCGGCTTCCCAGTTGATCAAGCCGTCGCTGCTGAGGCCGATCGCGTGCGCTGCCTCCGTGAGGGTGAACGGGGGCCGTTCTTCCTCCATCTTGGGGGTTTCTTCGCGAATTTCGGGGGCTTCGGTCTGAGCTTCCATATGTCTCCTCCTCAAAGGTAGTATGCCAAAAGCGAACCCAACCTTACCAGAAAACGCCCTAGTTGTCAAGGCTTAAGGGATAGGGTAGAATAGTCTAACTTAACGCAAAAAATAAGATTTTTGGTATGCTCCAATCCGTTGCCGCATTCTTTGTTGGTATCCCGCATGAATTAGCAGTCTTTATCATCGCTATGACTCCGGTCTTGGAACAGCGCGTAGCTATTCCTCTGGCTATTTTTGTGTATAAAATGCCTTGGTGGAAAGCGTATGCTATCACCATGGTTGGCAACATTGGTCCGGTGATGATTTTGCTCTATCACGCTGATCGTTTTCACAAATGGGTTACGGAACACTCGGGATCAGTATTCGGCAAAACCTGGTTGAATAATTTAAAAAAAGGACAAGAAAGTTTTGCGAAGTATGAAAAGTACGGTCTATGGGGTTTAATGTTGTTTGTTATTTCGCCACTACCAGGTAGCGGTATCTTTACTGGAGCGATGATCGCTTTTCTCATGGGTGTGCCGTTCAAGCATGCTTGGCCATACCTTTGTGGCGCCATTCTTGGTTCAGGTGTTGTAACACTCCTTTTGTCGGTAGGTATTCATAAACTTTTTTAAGTATGTCGGTTGAGAAGTTGCAGCTGTTGGGGGAAAAAATAAAAGCAACACAAAAGTTGCTGAAAATGGATGATCTCAAAAATAAACTCTCCACATTAGCCGAAGAAATGAATCGAGCAGATTTTTGGAATGATCGCGGCCGAGCGCAAAGTGTTTCAGAAGATTACAAAGATATAAAAGCGGAAGTTGATAAGTGGAGTGAGTTAGAACAGAAGGCTGCTGATCTGCTTGAATTATCAAAAGATACTTCTTTGGCTGGTGATGTTGAAAAACAAACAGAAATATTAGAAAAACAATTTACTGATTACGAGTTTTATTTACTTCTCAGTGGGCCGTACGATAAGAATAATGCTATTATATCTATTCATGCCGGCAGTGGCGGAACAGAGGCACAAGATTGGGCAGAAATGCTGCTACGTATGTTACTTCGCTTCGCTGAAAAGCAGGGTTGGACTACGCGCGTTATTGATGAATCCCGTGGTTCTGAAGCAGGGTTTAAGTCAATCATGTTTGAAGTTAAAGGACGTTTTGCTTTTGGCTATTTGAAATCAGAACATGGCGTACATCGTTTAGTTCGTATTTCACCGTTTGATGCTGAAAAAATGCGCCACACGTCGTTCGCCTCCGTCGAAGTATTACCTGAAATTGATGACTCCATTCATGTAGAATTAAAAGCTGAAGATTTACGTATCGATACGTTTATGGCTGGTGGTAAGGGTGGGCAAAGTGTGAACACCACCTATTCTGCTGTCCGTATCGTACACATCCCAACAGGCATTACCGTACAGTGTCAGAATGAACGTTCTCAAGCACAGAATAAAGATGTAGCAATGAAAGTTTTGAAAGCAAAATTAGTTCGTCTCGAAGAAGAAAAACGCGCCAAAGAGCGTGATGAATTACGCGGTGAGCGCAAATCAGCGGAGTGGGGGAATCAGATTCGTTCCTACGTGCTCCACCCGTATCATATGGTTAACGATCATCGTACCGAATATAAATCAACAGATCCTGAAAGCGTGCTCGAAGGAGAATTATTACCACTCTCAGAGTCGTATTTAAAATGGATAAAAGAATAGTATGCAAGTAATGACTGAATGCAATTTAGCAAAGCTCGTTGTTGACCTTCTTGATGGTAAGACGGTTGTTTTTCCGACTGAAACCTCATACGGTTTAGGCTGTGATGCGACAAACCTTGCTGCGGTAGAAAAGATTTTTAAGATTAAAGGACGTCCTTCAGACAAACCGCTACTTATTGTTGTGCCAACTATTGAAATGGCAAAAAAATACCTCAAATGGAATCCTATCGCTGAACAGATCGCACAAAAATACTGGCCAGGACCACTGACAATGGTCGGGGAGTGTAATATGGGTGTTGGGCTTGTGCCGGGAGTGGTTGCGAAAAATGGATCGGTAGCTGTACGGGTAACTCAATTTGAACTGACAAAATCTATTACTGAAAAAATGAACCGCCCGCTTGTAGCAACATCTGCAAACATTAGTGATGCTGGCGATGTCTATAGCGCGGACGATGCGATAAAGATGTTTCAGGATAAAAATGATCAACCAGATGTTATCCTCAACTATGGAGTCTTGCCAAAGGTTCGTCCAACGACTATAGTACATGTAGACGAGCAAAGTTTTTCAATACTTCGACAAGGTGAAATTAATGTTTCACTCTAAACTATGAATACCGACCTTCGACCGGTTGTTACCATTGCCAGTTTCGTGGTTGTTGCCGCGGCTGGTTTTTTTTCGATTGGTTTTTATTGGAAGGTGACGAATAATGAGCTCGAAAGTATTAATCAGGCATTAATGATTCATTCGGCGATTGCGCGCAAAGAAACGGTACCGTATGTTCGCGTTAAAACCCCAAAACAAACAGTCAAAGCAATCTATTTAACTGCCTATTCAGCAGGCAGTCCGAAAAAAATTGATGAAATGATCAAGCTTATCGATCGCACTGAACTTAACGCCGTAATTATTGATATCAAAGATTACAGCGGTCTAGTGCTATACGATAGTAAGGTGCCCCTAGTGGTCAAACATAAACTTAAAGATAATCGTTATCCAAATTTGGAAGCGACCATTAAAAAATTACATGATCACAACATTTACGTTATTGCACGCCAAACGGTCATGCAAGATCCTGTTTTAGCGCAAGCTAAGACTGAATGGGCGCTCAAAGACACGCGTGGTGGTAACTGGCGCGACCACAAAGGTTTGATGTGGGTTGATCCGACTAAAAAGGATGTTTGGCAGTACAATGTTGCCATTGCCAAAGAAGCGGCTGAGTACGGTTTTGACGAAATCAATTTTGATTACGTTCGCTTTCCGTCAGACGGCAACATGAGTCGTGTGGTATACAGCGATTCCAGAAAAAAATACGAAGTCATGGGCGATTTCTACGCTTACCTCGGTAAGCAAATGGCCGACGTGCCAGTTTGGACATCACTCGACATGTTTGGTTTTGTGATGGAAAAAAGCGGTGAAGACGATATGAACATTGGTCAGCGTTTGGCGGATGCCGTTGGTGTAACAGATTACATCTATCCAATGATGTACCCATCGCACTACCCTTCAGGACACCTTAACCTCAAAAATCCAGCCGAACACCCAGGTGCAATATTTGATAACGGCATGGCAAAAGGCATGCCATTCTTTAAAGATGTTCGTGCAGAGGTGCGCCCTTGGATTCAGGCATTTAATCTTGGAGCAGTCTATGACGGAGCTAAAATTCGTGCACAAATTGATAGTATCGAAAAATATTCATCCTCTGGCTGGCTTTTGTGGAACGCGTCCAACCGCTACTCCGATGCCGGCCTTAAGCTAGAATTGTCATCCTGAGCGCAGCGAAGGATCTTCCTCTTATGCAATCTCACTCCGTTTACATAATGGCAAGCGAAAGTGGAGTATTGTATATTGGAGTTACTAACGATCTGCACCGGCGGGTATCAGAACATAAATTAAAAATAATCGAAGGTTTTACTAAGCAATATAACTGTACAAAATTAATCTTCTATGAAGATTTTTCAGATATAAAACAAGTGATTGCACGGGAAAAATACCTAAAAGGTAAAAAGAGAATTTTTAAAGAAGAACTCATTAAAACAGTTAATGTATATTGGAAAGATTTAAGTAAAGAGTGGGCCGAGTGAATTGGGTAATAGGAAGATCCTTCGCTGCGCTCAGGATGACATTCAATTAACCTATGGAAAAATTATATAACCCTGACTACCTCCTTTCTCTTTGTAAGAAATACGGCTTAACCCCTTCCAAGCAATACGGACAAAATTATCTCCTCGACAGTGAAGTTATAGCCTCGATGCTCGAGGCGGCTAAAATCGGATCTGACGATCTTGTAGTCGAAGTTGGTCCTGGTTTTGGTGTTCTCACGCTTCCGTTGGTTGAAACCGCAAAACAAGTCATAAGTTACGAAATTGAGAAAAAATTAGCTCCATACTGGGGGAATCTTCAAAACAACCACCCTAACCTGACAGTTGAGTGGGGGAATGCACTCAAAACGTTTGTACCTCCAAGTGGACCATATAAAGTTGTAGCCAATCTCCCTTACCAAATCACCTCAGCCGTCATTCGTCTCTTTCTTGAGGCTAAGCAAACACCAGAAGTAATCGTTACTATGGTTCAAAAAGAGGTGGCAGAACGTATTTGTGCTAAACCGGGGGATATGTCCCTCCTGGCAATCTCCGTACAATACTTCGGAACACCAACATTGGTCCGCGTAGTCTCTCGAAGTTTATTCTGGCCTTCACCAGCAGTAGATTCTGCTGTTATTTCCATTACCCCGCATGCGGTTGACCGTACCAATGAGAAGTGGTTCTTTGATGTGGTTAAAGCCGGTTTTGCTCAGCGTCGTAAATTTTTGATAAAAAACCTCTTACCACTTGCTGGTAAAAAAAATAAGCCTGAAGTAGAACTTCTTTTTAAAAAAATAGGCTTGACGCTCGAAGCTCGAGCACAAGAATTGTCCATGGACCAGTGGAAAGAACTCGTCAGCGGTTTATCCACTTATGCCCAAAGCTAAACTGTGCTATACTACTATCAATTCTGTCATTCCCGCGAAGGCGGGAATCCAGGATACGACGTTGGGTGTCCTGGATCCCCGCCTTCGCGGGGATGACAACAACAAGTAGTGTCAGTTTTAAATAATTTCTATGGACGGCCAGCCAGGCAATGAGTCGTCAGAAGCGCGGTTCTCGGGAGAACAAAAAATCGGAGTAGGAATGCTCTTGGTTTTTGCTATTATTTGCATCTCGCTTGGCATGTTACAAATTCGTAATCGTCTCTACGCGCCGTTTGCATTAAATAACTCTGTACCGGGCACTTTAAAAAACGAAATCAATTCACCAGAAGTCCTTCGTTACCGAGATACTGATAATGACGGTCTTAATGATTTTGATGAACTATATCAACATCAAACCAGTCCATATTTGGCTGATACAGATTCAGACGGAATTGATGATAAACAAGAAATAATAAAAGGGTCTAACCCGCTTTGCGGTAGTGGTAAAAACTGCGCAGGACCAATTGAATCTGGTGACGACATTGCGGCAGGTAGTGCTACTTCAGCGCTTGGGGCTGAACCAACCATTGATTTAAGTGAAAATGTTGGTGTGGAAGATATCCTCTCAGATCCAGCGCAGCTTAGAAAGTTAATGATTGGCGCAGGAATGAAAGCTGATTTGGTAGAAAAAATGACTGATAAACAAATTTTAGCTTTAGTTGCTCAAACATTGGCAAGTTCTACGCCAGCGCAACCTACTAGCAAAACACAATAATACCTATGTTTTCAAACCTAAAAAAGTTTACGGTGGGTATTCTGGTTGCTTTGGTACTCTCGGCAAATGGCGCAATTTTTTTTCCTGAACCAGCTCACGCAGGTTTACCTGTTATAGTCGCAGAGAGTGTTCCTGATATTAGAAAAGGTTTTATTGATACTCTTTTAGAAGCATTAGGTGCTGCCTCGAAAACAGCGGTTATGAAATTTGCCGACTATGCTATGCGCAAAGTTGCTTATGATTCAGCAGTATGGCTGTCAACAGGTGGAAAAGGGAAAAGTCCGTTAGCGCATACACAAAACTTTGGTGATTACATTAAGTCAGTTGGTGATGAGGCAGCTGGCGCAGCTCTGCAAGAATTAGGTAGAGTAGGCGGTCTCAATCTCTGTAAAGTTCCGGATATTCGAGTGGACATGGCGATAAAAGTTGGGCTAAGAACAAAATTTTTAATGCCAACAGGTCTCTATGGACCTAACGGTAAGCCAGAATGTACATTATCTCAATGGAAAGAAGAGTGGGGGAATGCAGCTACTTGGGAAAGTAAATACGGTGGTACAAAACAAATTAGTGAGCGTTTTAACATGACTTTCAGGACTGATGATAGTCCTCTTGGTATTTATGGCGCCGCTTCAGAAAAAATCGGTAACATTGTTCGCACACAACAGGATTCTTATGCACTTCAGCGCCAAGAAGGCGGTGGTGCAAAACCGAAGGAAACAGCAGTCAGTGGTCAAATTCAAACTCCAGCTCCTCTCATTTTAGATCAGCTCAAAGAAATTGCTCCACACAAGCAGCAGGATAAAACAAAGGAACAATTCGATGTAATGGTAGCAAGTGGAGATGTTAAAATTATTCCTGCGGCATTAACTCTTTTTATTAACACCTTAGTAGGTGAAGCAGTTAAAAATTTCCAAAATAATGGTATTTTGCCCTTTGGTATTGGTTGTGACGCAGGAACATGTCCTTCGTCAGGCACTGTTGCTGACACTGTTGCTGGTAGCGTT
This sequence comes from Candidatus Magasanikiibacteriota bacterium, assembly GCA_046590235.1. Taxonomy (GTDB): domain Bacteria; phylum Patescibacteriota; class Patescibacteriia; order Magasanikbacterales; family GWA2-37-8; genus 2-02-FULL-45-10. The sequence goes on from JBKJTY010000031.1 coordinate 8,817, forward strand.
GCTGATCAATATTATGGTCTTGCCGGTGCAACACCTGCACAAGACTTCTTCGATTATTTGAGAAAAGCTCCTATTGACGTACAGGAAAATTACGATATTATTTCACAGCTAAATACCTGTACCAATTCAAACAGTGGAGGTGTTGATGCAAACGGCGTGTATAATTGTCGTATGGATGACGGTCTGACAAGAGCCTTAAAACAAGCGCAAGCTGGTCAGCCGATTACTATTGCCCAGGCATTAAAAGAAGGCACCCTTAACCCTGAATGGCTACTCATCTCAGCAGATGATAATAGTGGGCGAAATAATGATTCGGTTTTCTGTAGAACTGCCTACTGTCAGAGTAATATCCAGGTGTTGCGTCAGTTGCGCATCTTACCGCTTGGGTTCGAAATTGCCGCACGTAACAGTGATCGTAACAAGCCGTGGAAGTTAGGTGATGTTGTTGCCGGTTTCAATAAATGTTCAACCGCTGGCACTGCGGACCTCAATAGTCCATTCTGTAAACTCATTGACCCAAACTGGGTAATCAAGTCGCCACCAGCAAAGTGTAATGCTTTTGCTTACGGCCCAAGTTTACTTGCTGAAGGAGTGCCAACTCGCATGCAGGAATGCGTCGACGTGCAAACTTGTGTAGTATCTGATAGTAGCGGTAATTGTCTTGATTACGGATACTGTACACGTGAAAAAAATATTTGGAATTTTGGCTTAGCTGATAAATGTTCTAATGCTGAGTACGCCACTTGTCGTGCATTTAAGGAATCTACCACTGGAAAAAATGTTGCTTACCTCTATCGTACACTCGATAGTGCTTCTTGTACGCAGCAGAACGTTGGTTGTAACGCGTATAGTTTATCTCTTAATAGTTCAGGTGCATGGGTAGCACCAGGTACAAGCGCTAACGGAAAAAACTTAGGAATTTATTTTAACAATAAAGTTGAAAGTAGTTGTTCTGCAAACTCTGCAGGCTGTTCCTCATTTAACTTTGTTGGCGTAAGTGGTAATCCACATTTTATTAAAAAAGCACCAGATTATCTTGGATGTTATGATGCAGATACAACAAGTGCAGCTATCGATTGGCCAAAATCACCATCAGATTTAGCAAAAGTTAGCAACTCAGCAGCGTGTAAGCAGTACGCAGGTGTCTGTATTCCAGAAGAAGTAAGTTGTAATTTTTATACACCAGTAAAAGGCAAGGACGCAGATAAAATTCCTGGCCGCTTTACTCCTCGAGAACTTGTTGCAGGTCAGATTCAGTGGAATGATGAATGCAGCGCTACCTGTAACGGATATGCTGCCTACAGTGAAATGCCAAGTAATTACGCTAATGGTCGAGATGTGGCCTATATTGTCCCGTCTTCAAATAGCGATTCGAATTCAGGTCGAACCTGTAAGGCTGAAGAAAATGGCTGTACCGCTTTCACTAATCTAAGTACAACACAAGGTGGTCTTGAAAAGACTGAGTATTTCACCAAATTACGGGCTTGTGTTACACCAAAAGAAAATAAAGGTAAGCAATTTGTAACCTATGAAGGTTCTATTCAAGGTGGTTACCAATTAAAAACTTTCACCCTCGTTGAAAACAAAGACGATTTAGTTAATGGTCCAAACGGTGCTCCAAAATACTTTGTTAAAACCAATAAAGAACTGGAAAAATTAAACCAACAATGTAATAAGACTACGTACGACCAAGGCATTGGTGGCGTTGACTGTCGTCAATTTAATGATGATGCCGGTACTATCTATTACCGATTATTGTCTTACACTATCCCTGTTTCTGAACAGTGTACTCCATACCGTTTGTCTAACAATGAATTTATCAGTGAAAACCTAGACGCACAAACTTGTATTAGTCGTGGCGGTTTGATAAAAGGAGAAAATAGTTGTCAGCTTTGTTTCCAGAATGGTAAATACGATGCGGGAAGTTGTTTTTATGATGGTTTACCTGGTGGAGTAGACAATACAGCTGGGGCTAGTGTAACTTGTTCAGCTTCTGTTAATACTTGTCGTGAATATAAGGGTAATGATGGCAACAACATTGATCAAATCTTTAATGACACCTTTGAAAAGGAAATGCTTCCTGCTGATTTAGCGGCGTGGTCAAACGGCACTGTTGCAGCTGAGTCTACACGGGCTGGCGAAAATTCAATGTTGTACAACGGACAAGCTGGTCTAGTGCGAAATGTCCGCATGCCAATTGGTGAAAGTTATGATCTATCTTTCTGGGCAAAGGGAACTGGCGGTTCAGTTACTATCAAAATTGGTGAACAAAGTTTGGTTGCTACACAGGAAGTTGGTACCGTCAGTGTAAACGATACATGGAAGCTCTACCATGTTGGACCATTCGTATTTAACGGCTCTACTTCAACCGCAAAGATTGTCTTCACAAACAACCCTTCTGGTCGTTTGTTTATAGACAATGCAAAACTTGTGCGTGTAAAGAGTATGTTGTATTTGGTGAAAGACTCACTAAAAGTTGATGCTGTCTGTGATAGTAATTTGAATGATAACCTCCCTGGCGACCAGCTTGGTTGTAAAGCATATACCAACCCGCAAAAGGAAACAAAGTACCTTACTGGATTTACTAGTCTCTGTCGTGAAGATGCGGTTGGTTGTACCGCAATGATCGATACGAAAAATACCGCAAGCTCAGATGCGCAAGCATACAATGTTTGGTTGGCGGGTGCGGCAAATACAACCGTTCGAGCTACTGTAGGTATTGATGATTATAGTTGTACTATTACCACCGGCAATAAAGGTTGTTACATTAATATAATCGGACACAACCGTAATGAAATTTTGAAGCAAACAGGCTTGGCAGATACAAAAGTTCAAGATCATTTTGTTGCTTCCACGATCTACACAGAAGAAGATACGTTATCAAATGCGCCTGAATATCTCGTTGCAAACGAAGAGGCGACTTGTCGTGCTGCAGATTTAGGTTGTACATTGGCTGGTGTGCAGCGTATCACTCCAACAGGAGTACAATTTATTACAACAACTATAAAAAATGATCCATCAAAATACGATGCTACACTTTGTGTTAACGAAGCAGTGGGTTGTAACAGTTACAGTGATGGCAATGATACTCGCTTTTTCAAAGATCCAGCTATCACGGGACAAAAAGTATGTTCTTACCGAACCGGTGTAACCGTAGAAACTCTTACTGGATCAACAATTCAAGCGAGCGGTTGGTTCTGGAAAGGTGTTGGCGTTTGTAGTAACAACAAAGCAGAATTCTGTAGTCAAAATAGTGATTGCGGTGGCACAAATACTTGTATTGGAGTTGGTGATCAAGCATGTTATCCGAGCTACTTAAATGGAGGAACCTACGGTCTCTGGTCTGCGGCAAATGACAAATACAAGAACTTTGTTGGTGAATGTCCAGTTGACCAAAACACATGTACAGAATTTATCGATCGCAATGATAACGATCGAGCGTACCATCTTCTAAAAAATAGTAAATTAACAGCTGGAGATTGTAATGGTCAGGTCAGTCAGCGTGCTGGATGTGCGGTTTTTGACCAAACTGATAATCCAAATAAATTCTTTAATGCAGAAAGATTGTATGCCCAAAGCGATGCTCAGCAAGGTGCTCTGGTAGCAGCGCCTCAAACCGCTGTAGCAGACAATGATTCTAATATTATCTTAAGCGTTACCCGCGATCGTGCTTGTGGTGAGTGGTTATCTTGCCCGGATGGTCGCTCCGTCTTTGATGAAAATACGGGTAAATTTAAATACGTTTGTTATTCAGTCAGTCGTTGTAATGGTGACGGTTGTGGTGCGCAGGTTGCGCGAAGTGATTACACCAATAATGTTTTGACAGAAAGTACATATCGCAGCCGTGAATTAGGTTGGAAAAAAATGGAATATTCCGGTTATTCATTGTTAAATGTTTTCCCAGTCGAAGAATTAAGCGAATGGAATTACAACACTTCAACTGATCCAAATCAAGCTGATTGGCATTTGGTTAAAAAAATACCTTGTAACGAATTTAACTGTTCAGGCGATCGTACCGATTATGGTTGTGAAGTAAATGGTCAAATTTGTGGTTCCGGACAATCAGGTATTTGTAAGAATAATGTTTGCGTAGTTGCTATCGATGGTTCAAAGAAAGTTGAAGACGACAGTAAGGTAGCGCCAAAACAAAGCTGCCGCGCTTATCCAGAGTCTGATTCACCATTCCCAAATACACCTAATTTAGCTCCAGAACTGTTCTCACACCATACTGCTATCCAAACATATAGTCAGGCTCATTTTTGTAACGAGAGTGAAGCCGCGACGAATGAGTCCGGTGCATACCTCTGTGATTGCAGTTACGATAAGATCCAATACGGTGATTCAGTAACTAAATATTGGAATTATTTTGCTCCTGCCAGTATCGGTGGTGGGGTATCCCCGGCAAACAGCTACTCGATGTACGGTGGTACAATGTCAGGTGCTGGAAAACAAAAAGGTATTCCTGCCGGTATCTGTATTAACAGCACTGCTTCAGGTTATGGATCTAGTGTTAATTACAATGGTAAAGCTTGCTCAGCTAATTGGGAGTGTGGCAATTCTGGTGGTATTTGTCAGCTTGTAACAAAAGAAACTCGATTCTTGGGCTTTAAAGGCTTTTGTTTGGAACAAGATTTAAGTCGTGTAATGAACGGTGATCCAAACCAGCACCCATGTCTCACTTGGTGGCCAAACAACACATTACAAGGTGTGCCTGATTCCTATAATCAATATAAGGATGCCGGTTTTAATCCAAATAGTCTTAACTATAGTGATGGTCCATACTATTGTGGAAGTAGCGGTAAGTATCAGTTTATTGATCGTGAAATTAAATCTGTTAAAGGCCAGATTGACTGCGACGGAAATCTTCAAACAACCTGGGACGAAACGGTTGGAGGAATTAGAACAAGCGAAAAGTATATCGGCAAAAGTTTTAAAGATTTTCTTGATATTCTAACTAGTCTTGGTCCAAATGAAACTGGTCAACGAAATGATGGTGGAGTAAACGGATTGGGTTGTTTTTCAGATATTGAAAATAGTGGTCAAGAACATTTTGGACCTGGCACAGTGCCGTACTTCAATAATGCGCCATATTACTCATTTGACGCACAGAGCAACCCAACCTTTAATGCAGGAGCATTCTGCTCAGCCGGATACACATTGGGGAAATTAGTAAGGCTTGAAAGTGTAAAAGTCTTTACTGAAAATGAAGATCAAGCAACGCTGTGGTATGAATGTGTGCCTGAAGGTACGTACTGGCGTGAAAGTAAGCCTGTTTCTGTTGCGGAGGGATCTGTGGTTTATAAAGAAGATGAATGGTGTAAAACACTCTATAAAGTAAGTAATGCTGGGGAGAATAAAGGTTGGACAGAGCGTTTATGGAAAGAAAATAATCCTTCTGCTCTTGCGAATTACCTCTATAGCTTTACTGAAGGATGTAATCCGTTTGCGGCTACGTCGTTGAACACACTTCCTCCAAAACCAGGACCAGTCGTTATTAAAAATGATATCAATTGTATACCTGGGCGCTACGTAAATCCTCCAGAACCACAATACAATAATTCAAGTCCGTACAATGCTAAAAAAGTTTACCCAGGTCCAGATCGCCTTAAGGATATTTTCGCCAAAGGTTTTGAAACATTAACCTTGGTTCAAGATTATACTGGTCTCAAGTGTGAAGGTATGCCGTTAATTAACGGTAAAACCTGTACTGATTCTGTAAATCATTCGGATTGTCGAGCTTTAATAACTACAGATGTCTGTGAAGGTATTGAAGCAAAAACATGTCAGAATGATCCGCAAGGCTTGGATTCTGACGCCGATAAATTTGGTCAATCTTGTACAAAAGATGCGGATTGTATTAATAATAATACCGAACTACTCTACACATATAACCAACCACCACACAACGAAGATGATACGCAAATCGTTACTCAAGCAAAACATCTTTGTCGTCCACAGAAGAAGTGTAAAGCAACTGGTGTAGTCTGCGATCAAAATAGTGACTGTCATAAATCAGATCCTGCCGCCCTGTGTATCCAGCATGCTGTACCAAACACTTGGCATTATGCTACAACTACAAATAATAAAGTTACTTGGGATGTAAGTAATGTCGCAACTGCTAAGCCACCAACCGTTCTCAGTATTGGCGAATGTCGTCAGATTGACGGTAAAGAAATTTGTACTGAAGGTGTTCCGGGCTTCTCGATCTTCACTAACAGCAAATTTTACACTAATGAATCTGTGCAAATCCTCGTTCCTGGCCAAAAGGTAGACGTACGTTTCTTTGCTTATGCTGACAATAACCAGATGCCGATTCGCAAAAGAATTATCGATTGGGGAGATGGTGTCCAGTCTCCAGAAAGTGACCATAACTACTACCGCAATCGTCGTGGTGCTAAAGATGGAACCTGTATCATACCGACAGGTCAGACCGAAGGTACGTGTCTTGTGACCAATCTCTTTGGCAGCCAAGGTTCTGCAAGTTATGGAAAATGTAGGACCAACAATGATTGCAGAAGTACGCCTATCTGTGCAAGCAGTGAAACAGCCGCATATTACGGTTTACAAAAAGATGTAACCTGTGACAATACTTACGCGGGTTTCAACGGCCATACCTATGCCTGCGTCAAGAATCAGGGTACATGGAAAGAGACCTGCGATGTTAACCAAGAAAGATTCCCTGACGGTTGTTGTGTGTACAAGCCTAAGATTTACGTGAAAGATAATTGGGGATGGAGTATAGGTAGCTGTAGGCCTAATGGTGGTGGATGTTTTGATGGGCAAGGTGTACCTGGAAATGGTACTGATGAAACAAGGCCGTCGCTCTTATCTCCTTGGCTTTATTACGGTGATTCGTCTTCAAGCTCGGTAAGCGTCTACGTTGCGCCAAAACAAAATTAAGTCACAAAAAGACTCCGTTATTAACGGAGTCTTTTTAAAATAAGTAACAAAAAACCCACATGAATATGTAGGTTTTAGTGCACCGGGGATCCTTTTAGGATCCCCGGGAAAGAGAGATTGTGGGGTTATTAATTGATCTCGTAGAGATCAGTGACGCCATCGAAGTAGTTCTCGATTCGCCACTTCACACCGTCGCGACAGCTGCTGTGGTCCTGGTTGAACTGATCAACCTTTGCACGGACTTCTGCTGTCCAGAGCGTTAGCACCGACGAATCGCAAGGTGCGATGAAGCCGGTATAGCCACCCCGATGAATCACGAGCGTGCCCGTATCAAAGGGCATGTGATCAGCGCCGTTGAACTCGCCGATCAGCTTCCCGTACGTGGGGTCGTCAACGAGCTGAAGCTCGCCTTCGAAGTTCCACAACGGATCGTTCTCCTTTCCGGGAGGCGGCACCTGCTTGATGTGACCCTGAAGGTCGCTGTTCAGCAGGAACTGCCACTTCTCGTCGACAGGCACATCCTTCGGCTTGGTGGTGAACGAGATCTTCTGTTCGACCACGTCACCATCGGGGTGAGTCGCCTTGACGATGAAATCGTACGGCGCGTTCACCAGGAGCGGAGTGCGCTGGCCGGCGATGTACGTGTAGTTCTCACCGTCGGACGTGAAAGCGTCGAGCTCTTCGTGCCAGTCGTTCATGCCGACGCCCTGACAGGTACCGGTGACCCGGACTGCATGGCGTGACACCTTGAAGGTGAACGTCGCCTGCGTCTGCAGGACGGAAGTCATCTCCAGGTTGGAGATGGTGACAGGCGTCGGGTTTTCACCCGTGCCGGTGGTACCGCCACTACAAGCAAGCATGAGAGCCATCAGGGCTCCCACCGCGAACTTCGAAATCGTCATGGGTGTTCTCCGAGGTCTCTCAATGAGAGGTCTCAAGTGGCCGAGGATTCGGCGGATAAAACAACGATTTTTCGTTAGCTTATCCGCCGACCTCGGTCAAACCCGTAATAACAACAATTCTCTTATAATGAATGTTAAACGAGGCATAAAGCTTTTGCTTCAGCGGCTTCGTTAGACACTACGTTTTAAATGATCATTTCTTTGCCGAAAAACAAAAACAGCTTCTCAGCAACAGATGAGTATACCTTACCATAGCCCTTTTGTCAAGGCAATAGCAGGTGTGGATATCCACCAATAGGTAGATTTGGCTAGGATAAGCCATTCCACTACTCAGCTTTTATGGCTAAGCCATCAAAACTAGGTAGTGCCGAGCTTTGGTCTTCTAAAGCTCGGGAAAAAGGATGCTAGATCAGGCTTTATGGGCCACCGCGCGGATCCAGGCGATCATAGCGAAAAGTACTGAGCCCGTCAGTCAAAACCAAGTATGTGCCTCCTGTTGCTCCGTCGCAGGTGTTTTCATCTTCGCGGTCGCCGTTTTCGTTCTGGAACCCATAACACTTCTGACGTGCTCGGTCTCCGCGTTGGTCTGCCAACAAGTTACAGTGGCAGAAATGGAAACGGCCAGTCATGTGCACTGCACCAGAATCACGACTTACTTCAGGACTCTCCGGATCGTTCAGACAGGCTGTCGGCGGTGTGAAGTAGTCGGGAAAAAGTTCCCCAACGGCCATGCCCGACGGACAAATGTCAGTCCGCACTCGATAGATGGTGAAATGCATCTTCGAATTATTATGTGATTCGTAGGGTCCTCGGATGAGACACCACCAGCCCCAGTCACCACCAAGATTCGGCTGGCAGTAGTCGACCGGTTTCAACCCATCTTCCGTGAACGGATTTTGGGTAAAGACGTACGGCGGCGGCTTCCAGGGCGGCGGTAGGGTAGTACCTACTTCTTCGTCTGAAGGAATCTGAGTCACCGGGTTCGGATTATTGCCCGGATCATCTGGGATATTCAGGTCCTCACCACAGCCGGTAGAAAAAACGCTGATAAAAATGAAAAGAACTGACCAAATACTGTTTCTCATGTCGATTTCCCCTCGGCTCACCATGAGCCTCCCTGTAGGTACCCTAGCAGAAAGCTTGGTTTTTTTGCAAGGGGTGCATTGTTATCCCCACACACTTTGTGAGCAACATATTTGTGTGCTATAATAAGAACATTCTACTCATAATTTTGTTCATGATACGCGAGCTTGTCAAAAAAATGTATCATGCGTCTGAAACGTTTGTCCGCAATCATAAGAAAACACTCTTGATAGCGGTATTTTTTGTTGCTGTAGGATTTACTGCGTGGAACTTTTTTGGAATTGATGCTGCATTAGCTCAAGCACCAACACCTGCACCGACTGCTCCCGCAACAACTGTTGTACCAAAAGGTGCAAACGGTGTAAGTGACGCATCCGCCGGTATCGCAAGTGGAAGTTTTTGGATGGATCTCTTTAGTAAAATTTTGTTAAGCATTTCTCGCTTATTCTTATCATTAACATTGTTCATTCTTACATTCATCATTGAAATCGCTGGGTATAATGGCTTTTTGAATGCTTCCGCCGTTAATGTTGGTTGGGTGATGGTGCGCGATATCACCAACATGGGTTTTGTCGTTATTCTGCTCGTGATTGCTTTTGGAACAATTCTTGGTGTTGAGCATTATGAATGGAAAAAAATGTTAGTAAAGATGGTCGTCGCAGCTGTTGTTGTAAACTTTAGTCGCACTATTTGCGGTTTGATGATTGATGTGGCGCAGGTGGTCATGATTACCTTTGTAAATGGTATCGCTGCCACAGCAGGTGGTAACTTGATCCGCATGTTTAATCTCGATAGTATTCGAGATTTAAGTACAAGTGCAGATCCAAAAACGTTTGATAGTACCAATTACTTTATTGCATCCATCGGTGCGGTCTTTTTTTCCGCGATGGTCATGTGTGTACTCGCAGTCTTCATGGTAATGTTGGTTGCGCGCATGATTGTACTTTGGGTTTTAATTGTTTTATCTCCACTAGCTTTTGTGCTCAGTGTATTGCCGCAGACAGAAGGTTATGCAAACCAATGGTGGAGTGAGTTCGGTAAAAACGTTATCACTGGTCCGGTATTATTATTCTTTGTCTGGCTATCATTTGTTACAGCTGGCAACGGAAAAATTAATGATCAAATCGCTGGTGCAAGTGTTACTGGAAAAACATCTAATGCAGGTTCAACTGACGAATCGAGCATCTTGAAGGGTAATACCTCTGGTATTGGCTCAGCATTGGAGTGGGACAACATGGCGAATTTCATTATCGCAATCGGTATGTTAATGGTTGGCGCTCGTGCGGCCGCTCAACTTGGTGGTGTCGGTGGTGAATGGGCGGGCGAAGCGGTAAGTGTTGGTAAAAAGATTGGTATGTATGCGAGTGGTGCTGTTGCAGCAAGATGGGCTGTCAGTAAAGCTGGTGAAGCTGCAGCAAGACCGGTTATGCGAGGTGTAAATACTGTAGAAAACCTAGCTAAAATATACAAAGGTAAATTTGATGAAAAACGAAACGCAAAAGCATCGGCGATAGAGAATGCTGGCGATGCTCGAAAAGAAGTTGATAAATATAATGCTAAATTAAGTGCGGGTAAAACCCTGTCTATTGATGAGGCAAAGAAAATGGCTGCTGCGCAAAAAACAATTGAAAAAGCTGGCATCTTTGGCCAGGGAGGCGCTGTAGGTCGTTATATCGGATCACGCTTAACTGAGTCTGCTGGTCGTGCCGACAAACGTGTAGAAGATTTAGAAAAAGCTGCTCATGCACAAGAAGTAATTGTTGAAGAAACGTATAGCACAAGTAAATCCTGGCAAGGACAAATGAAGCTTGGTATTGGTGTGCGCGAACATCAAATTGAACAATTCTCAAAGGCGAAACGCGAACAAAAGTACGCTGATAAAGAAAGACAATTAATGGGTTACGACTCTGAAACAGACGAGTTTGATCATTCCAAAGCCGACGAAACGTTCATGGAGCGTGAAAACGCCATCATTGAAGGCCAGGCTAAGACAAAGGCTGCAATGGCAGATATCGAATCACATAAGGCAGAGGGTATACTTGAGGCTGAACGCTCTTCAAATTTAGCAAGTAGAGAAGCTCGGCTAGAAAAAGAACAGATCAAAGCTGAAACAGTGCGCGCAAAACGAAAATTGGGTGCAGAAGGGCAACAAACTGGTGCGGAAAAAAGCAGCGTCTTTGAACAGCGTGCTGTAGCAGAAAAATCAAAGATTGAAATGGAGAGTAAGCGCTCTGATTTAGAACAAGATGCTCAAATAGCAAAAGGTGTTTTTGATGCTAAAGCAATAGCAGAGGGACACGAAGCACGATCTGAAGAAGAAAAAGCACGTGAAACATTGCGTGCAGAACAGCGAGCGAATACCGCGGTAGCTAAAGCAGCTGCTGAGCAAGCCCAGATAGAAACAACTGGAGCGCGTGAGCGTGATGTTGCGGCAGCTCGAGATGAAATTTTAGTAAAATTAAATCGTGCAAGTGAAGCAACTAACTTACAGAAAACTGTTGAAAAGCAATTTAAAGCGCGCAAAGATGCGCAAATTGTGGGTGACTATCAGATCGCAGACGCGCGTTATACGCAGCAATTAGCAAGAATTAAACAAGCGGTAGATAGTGGTGACGTCGATGCTGCGAGAGAGCTTAGAAAAGGTGCATTGATGATGACGATCGGCAACCTTGATCGCCATGCTGCTTACGCGGTTAATATTCAGAATTCAGCATTGAGTACTTTACGACAAAGTGACCCTAGTATTAATCTGAATTCAAGTATGGAAGAAAATGCAGATGCTATGCGTGAAAATATAGCACAATTTTTTACTGCGGCACTTGGAAAAAAGGTTACTGTCGATAATTTGGATGACGAGTTTAAAACTTTAACACCTGATGAAAGATATTCACTGTACATAGAGTCAGAAAAAGCCGCGGGTGAAGGTGCGTTAGCTTTGGCAGGTATGATGCAAATTGAGCGTAATGAGGTAACAGGTGATCCTGAGGTGCAGCTTACAGATCTTAAAGGCAAAAAAGCTAAAAGTACAGATCCTGAAAAAGTAAAAAAAGCAGTTGAAGCAGCTGTTAAACATGTTGTAGGCCGTCGAACTAATGCCTTATCAGGCAACCGCATTAATAATTTAGTCGGATTTTCTGGTTCTGTAGATAAAAATGGTATGGGTAGGGCAGTTGTTGATACTGTGGCAGCTAAAGATATTTTGGTTAAATTAGTTTCTCCACTTACTGGTAATCAGTTAACAAGTGTTAATGAATTTTCAAAATTAGATATGGCTTCGGTCTTTGATAATTCTGAGAACGCTGATCAATTAAATAATTTAATCGGAGATTTAACAGCGCAGTCTGTTGATATCCGAGGTGCTACCGGTTTATTGCGTGAAGCCGCAAATCGCATGGAAAATACTGGGCGAAAAGAACAATTAGAAAGTGCTATCAAAGCAATGTCGGAAAATTTTGAAAAGATTCGAAAAGCGAATAAGGATGACAAGGCAGCTTTAATTAAGTTAGTTCAAACTTTTAAATAGAGATTTGACGTATGCCATTCATCAAGCAAGTCAATCTACCTGAGTTCGAAATAATCGAACAAGAAATCCGGGTTAGCCACAAATTTCCTGGCGACACTTTTGTTACTTGGAAAAAATTGCATGATGATTTAAAAGCTGCATCTTCAGAATCCGATAAAAAATTCCGTTGGACATATTTTCGTTTGTATACAGAGCTAAGCTGGCAGCTTATTAGTGAATTTGATCGCTCAGAGTTCGTTTCAATTGCCATTAGCAGACAGGTTGCCATGGCACTGTTATTGGATTTTGATATTTGGAAGAAAATGATATGGACGATTGCTACGCGCAGTGAGGATATAAAGGATGTGGGTCTATTTTATTCAGAAATACGTACAGCATTTTTTGAATCACCGGCATTCGTTGGTAAATGGAAAGATAAAGATGTTACAGTGAAAGATCTTGTTGATGATCTGCGCCGAATTAAACGAGCCGATACAACTTCGCTTGAAGTAGCTGAAACTATGGGAAAAATAAAAGAAAGTTTTTTCCCAAAGAACGATGTTATTGCTGATAGGTATGCTTCCGCGAAACCTTCTGAATTAGTGGAGCAATTTGTTGGGCTATATGATTTTTTTACTGAATACGAACCCGATCGGATTTGGAATGTTGTGCAGGCATATATCAACCCAAGCTTTATCGATAACACGGCTGCATTTATAGAAAAAAATGAAAAAGCTTTAGAAGATTTAGATAATGGTGTAGTGTCAATTGTTAGGCCAGAGCCTGCAGAACCAGCTTTTGTCAGTCAGCCAACAAAAAGCAATAAGAAACCAACATATTTAGAAATCCGCATGATCGCCGAACGGAAGTTTGAAAAAGACGCCAGCGGTGATTTTAATGATCCGGAAGAAGTGATGAATATGCTTAATGAGTGGGCTACTAAATACAATGACGAAAAAATCAGCGAATTATTTATTTTCAACGAACAAACCGGCAGTTTTGAGTGGAACAACCAATTATTAACAAGCTAATATGGCTGACACAGGAGGAAAATTCATTCTTGTTAAAAAAGCTGATGGCACCTTTGAACGAAGGAGCCTTGATGAGATTAAAAAAATGAAAGCGGGAAATGCTACCGCTCCTGTTCAGGCTCCACAACCAGCCACAGCACCAGTCGCACAAACAAAGCAGGCCGAAGCTCCAAAAGCTCCTGAGGCACCAAAGAAAAGTGCTCCGGTTGTAAAACCAGTGACTAAAGTCGATCACAAGCCGTTGATGGAAGAAAGTCTGCCAAAGTCTACCTCAAGCGCTCCGCTTATTAGTGTCCCTCGAGATGCTCAAGCTGATGAAATCATTAAAAAACTTTCCTTCGCTGTTAGCTCAGGTGCGCTTAACCGATTACGAACGTTGATACAGCTACGTATCAAAGATATTAGAAGTACTGATCAAACTAAAGAAGCCTTGCTTCGTGCTGAAAAAGATGGGGGAGTAGGTTTGACCACTGAACAAGCTAAGGAAATTTTGAACCAACTTCCAAACGATGAAATGCTTATCCCTTTTGAAGAGCATTTACCTGCTACATCTGCACCACTACGGACATTCAATCCGTCTCCTCAACCAAAAATGCAACCAACGAGTGCTCCAACACCGAAGTCTAGTCTCTCAGTAAAACCAATCGTTCCAATGCAGCCAATAAAACCGGCAGCACCGCTACCTACACCAGCGGACAAGCAAAAAGTTATCGATACCTTTGTAAAAAATAATCCAGAGGAGTCGTTCTTCAAGTTGGCGACAGAATTAAAGCAAAAGCCGGTAATGCACGACATTACCGCAAAAAATGTGCCAATGGGACCAACCGACGAGATTAGATTTTTCACTCTAACTGATTTTCGCCGTTTATCAGCCAATCCGGAAGAAGCAGCAATGCGTTTCAAGCAAAAGTTTGTAAACTTACGCGATGAATCTATTTTGCTGTACCTCGATGCTGTATCAGCCTGGAAAGTATCACCCCTTTATATTGAATATGTTTCTACAGCAACAGCAGCACTATCTGCAAAAACGCGTTTAGGGGCGACCAATGATCTAAAGAAAATTTCCGTTCCAGAAATGCGAGCGATTATTACTATGGAACGTCAGCTCGATTATCTATAAAGTTGTATGAATCAGTTCATGGTACCACAATTTATTGATGTGGAAGATAAAATCTTTGGCCCGGTCACGAGCCGTCAGTTTATCATTCTCTTGGTAGGTGCCTTGTCATGCTTTATTGCCTTCAAATTAGCTGATACAACTTTGTTCATCCTGCTTCTAGCGTTGATTGGTGGCGGGTCGCTTATTTTGGCTTTCGTTAAGATTAATGGACAGCCATTTCATTTTTTTATATTGAATATTTTACAAAATATAACACGCCCAAGCCGCAGCGTGTGGAATAAGTACAGTACTGATGCGGAGCTCAAGGAGTTTATGAGAGATGCTCTTCCAGAAAAAGAGATTGAAAAAGCTTTTGTTGGGAAGACGGTAAATCATACGCGTATTCGCGATTTATCACTTATGGTTAATACAGGCGGTTATTATAAAGGAAATGAGTAAACGCTCAGCAATGAAGTTTATAGCGAAGCTAATTTAAAGGAGAATAGATATGAAAGATCAAAAACCAATTTCAAAACCAAAAATGCCGACTACCCAGCAAAATTTGCTGATTTCTGAAATCAAACAGGATACAGTAGTGCTTAAAGATGGTACGCTTCGCGCGGTACTCATGGTTTCAAGTATTAATTTTGCATTGAAAAACGAGGATGAACAGAGCGCGATTATTTCAGGTTACGTATCTTTCTTAAATTCACTAGACCACCCGCTACAGATTCTCATCCAGTCACGCAAGTTACAGATTAAGCCATACATCGACCGCTTACTAGAACAAGAGCGCAAGCAGCAAAATGAACTATTACGTACCCAAATTGCCGATTACCGCGCATTTGTGAACGAGCTCGTTTCGCTTGGTGAAATTATGAGTAAGCAGTTTTATGTTGTGGTGCCGTATGACCCTCGTTCTAATAAGAGTAAGGGCTTTTTCTCTCGCTTAAGCGAAGTTATTAGTCCGGGTAATGCGATTAAAGTGAAGGGCGAAAAATTCACCAAACGTAAAGCGGATTTAGAGTCACGTGTCCGGCAGGTAGAGAGTGGGCTTGGTAGTATTGGATTGACGAGTGTCCGTCTTGATACACAGTCACTCATTGAATTATATTTCTCAACCTACAATACAGACATCGCACTCTCACAAGAGATTGGTAATCTGAGTGAACTCAGAGTTGAACAACAATAATAAAAAAAGTATGGCATTCAAACCAACAAGCGTCAGCCGTGAAACGGGCGAAAAGGAAAACCTCG
>JBKJTY010000025.1:0-16357 GCA_046590235.1 Candidatus Magasanikiibacteriota bacterium
CCCCCGAAACTTTCTTTTGTGAAATATTCTTTCGCAAGAATATTTGCATCTCGTAACGAGCGGGTCGCGAGTGGAGAGGATTCCTAAGCAGTTACAAAGAAAAGTGACAAGCGGACTAAGCAGTAGTAGTAGGTAAGAGAACGATAGTGAAGTAAAGACGATAAAAGGAAGATTCCACGCTTCGCTCTGAATGACATTCTATTGTGAATGACAAATGTTAGATGAGAGGCTGCCCTGACATCTCCGGAGGAACCTCTAATCCCATTAGCTTTAAGACAGTAGGCGCAACATCCGCGAGAATACCTACAGGCGGAAGTAAGCTTAAATCACCCTCTGGTGGATCTCCACCAGGCCCAGCCTGACCCAAATAATCTTTACCAATGATAAGCAGAGGCACTGCATTAGTAGAATGCTCTTTATCAATCTCTCCGGTATGTAAATTTAAAACTTCTTCCGCATTGCCATGATCAGCAGTCATCACTACAACACCATTATTCGCAAGTGTACGTTTCACAATTTCTCCCAAGCACTTATCTGAAAACTCAACAGCTTTAATAGTCGCTTCAGCATTACCAGTATGACCAACCATGTCAGGGTTAGCGTAGTTCATGATAATGAAATCATATTTCTGACTATCAATTGCCTCAATGGCTTTTTTGGTAACTTCAGCTGCGGACATTTCCGGCACCTCAGCGTAACTCGCAACACCAGGACTTGGTACCAAGCCTCGATCTTCATTTGGGAACGGTTCTTCAACCGTGCCGTTCAAAAAGAACGTTACGTGTGCGTACTTTTCAGTTTCAGCAACATGATATTGTTTTAAACCAGCCTTACTAATAACTTCAGCCAAACAATTATGGATAACAATCGGCTCATACGCCACCACGACCGGTAAATCCTTTTCGTATTCCATCATGGTGACAAAAAAGACATCTTTAACCTTATTACGCGTAAACTTATCAAAACCCGGCAAGACAAACGCCTTAGTCAATTCGCGAGCGCGATCAGGGCGGAAGTTAAAAAATATTGCCGCGTCACTTGGTTGGAAAGTCGCTACCGGTTTACCACCCCTAGTAATTACTGTTGGAACAAACTCTTCATCAAAAACTTTTTGATCGTAAGATTCCTGGATTGTCACCTGCGGATCTTCTGACTTGCGATCAGCAACACCTTCAGCCATGGCACGATATGCCTTTTCAACGCGCGGCCAGCGGTTATCGCGATCCATTGCATAATAACGACCGGAAATACTCGCAATTTCACCAACACCAAGTAACTTCATCTTGTTTTGCAATTGCGCAACCAAACCTTTACCGCTGTCTAACTTACAATCACGTCCATCAAGAATAACGTGAACAAAAACATTTTTAAAATTATTTCGTTTACAAAGTTCCAAAAGCGCAAATAAGTGCTCACTGCTAGAGTGCACATTACCAGTCGTTAACATGCCGATCAAATGCAAAGCAGTCTTTTTCTGTTCAGCCTGAAGAATGGCATGTAAAAAAGCTTGGTTGGTAAAAAAATTTCCGGAAGCAATTTCTTGGTTAACACGCGGACATGATTGATAATAAATACGTCCAGCACCAATGTTCAAATGACCAACTTCCGAATTACCAATTTCACCAAACATTAAACCCACCTCATTGCCTGAGGCGTGTACGGTCATGGATGGATAATTTTTGAGGTACTCGTTAAAATTCGGAGTTTTGGCGCGGGCGATAGCGTTACCATCAGAAGCTGGCGCTACACCCCAGCCATCAAAGATGGTGAGTACAACTGGACGATAAGGCATAAGTTAAGCGATCAACGATTTACCGGTCATTTCTTTCGGCTGTTTTATACGCATCATTTTGAGGATGGTCGGCGCAACATCAGCCAGCTTACCGGTTTTCTTCAATTTACCAGGGCGTACTTTCCACGCCTGGTAATCATGCTTTGTACCAATGATAATGCATGGCACTGGATTAGTCGAGTGTTCAGTATCGGTTTCGCCAGTTTTAGCGTTAATCATCTCTTCAACATTACCGTGATCAGCCGTAACCACACCGACAGAACCTGCTGCTGTCATAGCAGATACAATTCGCATCAGTGCAGCATCAATGGCGGTAATTGCTTTTTCAGCCGCAGCAAAGTTTCCGGTATGCCCAACCATATCAGCATTAGCCAAATTAATGGCAATAAATTCAAAATGGTTTTTTTCAATCGCTTTAACAACATAGTTAGCGATCTCTTCCGCTTTCATATCTGGATCAAGCTCAAAATCTTCTATATCCCCAGAAGCAATCTTAACCCATTGCTCATCACAAAAATGCTGGGCATATCCCCCGTTCAAAAAATAAGTAATGTGTGCAAACTTTTCAGATTCAGAAATATACAACTGCCGACGAGGACACATGACTTGCACCAAACTATTTTGAACGTCACGACTTGGGAAAGCTGTTAAAATATTTGCCAAGTCAGGACCAAAGTCGGTCATGGCTACAAATTGCAAATGTTTAAATACTTTTTTACGCTTGAAAGTATCTTGGTTCATCCGCTCAAAGTTTGGCTGGACAAATGTTTTGGTTAATTGGCGCGTTCTATCACTACGTAAATTAAAAAAGATGACTACATCATTTTCCTCAATGAGGGCAATAGGCTTATCTTTATGAGTAATGATAGTCGGAGAAATAAATTCGTCAGTTTCATCGGAATTATAGGCAATAGTAATCGCATCTTCAGGTGTGGCCGCCTTTCGCCCAACACCTTCTGTTAGAGCTTCAAACGCCTTTTTAGTGCGTCCCCAATTCTTATTACGATCCATACCATAAAGACGTCCCATTATCGTAGCGATCTGTTCACCGTTTCTAAAATGAGCCTGAAGTTTTTTCAAATGCTGCAAAGCATCATGCTGACCAGAATCACGTCCGTCGGTAAAAAGATGTAAAAAAACCTTTTTAATGCCCTGACCTCGAAAGAAATCCAAAAGAGCATAAAGATGCTCAGGGGTAGAGTGCGCACTATTGTGGTTTGATAACAAACCGGTTAAATGAACTGCACCACCCGTTTTCTTTGCGTGTTTAGATACTTGTAAAAGCGCTACATTCTTAAAAAAAGTTCTATCCTCAATGGCTTCAGAAATATAAAGGGCATCTTGCTTTACCACGCGTCCCGCACCGATATTCAAATGACCAGCTTCACTATTCCCCTCTTGCCCTTTAAACAGACCAACAGCGGTACCACTCGCTTCAAGTTCAGCGTATGCATTTTTTTTGAGCAAACTAAAATAAAAAGGTGCCGTTTCTGGTGTGATCGGATTACCTTTTTTCTTAGGGTTTTCAATCCCCCAACCGTCTAAAATGACAAGTACAGTAGTCTGCGGAGCGGACATAAACTAGAAACCTAATTCAAGTTCAATTTCCATGAGGCGATTATATTTTTCTACACGTTCAGAACGAGACATGGAACCCGTTTTGATATATTCAGAGTTAACTGCGACCGACAAATCAGCGATAAACGTATCGGATGTTTCACCACTGCGATGCGACACACTTGTTTGATAACCATTTTGTTTTGCCAAAAGAATCGTATCAATCGTTTCCGACAGCGTACCAATTTGGTTAACTTTAATAAGAATAGCGTTAGCAACACCCTCATTTATACCTTTAGCCAAGCGCTCAGGATTAGTAACAAACAAATCATCACCAACAATGGTCGCCTTTTTACCAAGTTCTTGTGTAAGAAGCTGCCAATTTTCCCAATCATCTTCAGCGAGCGGATCTTCAATCGAAATAAGCGGATATTTCTTTACCCACTGGGATAAGACATCAATCATTTTGGAAGGACGCCAACCCTGCTTTGGACCAACAAAATAATACACACCGTGGCGAGCAAATTCTGAAGCCGCAAGATCAAGACCGAGGAAAACATGCTTACCTGCTTCCCAACCAGTGTATTTAATAGCCTCCATGATCAACTGAAGCGCGCGTTCATTATTAAGAAGTGCTGGAGCAAATCCGCCTTCATCGCCAACAGCTGTAGAGTAACCTTTTTGACTTAAAATATTAGCCAAGGCATGAAAAATTTGCGAACCCATACGAACGCGTTCGCGGAATAATTTATGACGTGGAATAATCATGAATTCCTGAATCGACAAACCATTATCAGAATGACGGCCGCCGTTCAAAATGTTCATTGTTGCGATCGGTAATCGATACCCCTTTTCTGGAATTTTATAAATATGACGAATATATTGGTACAGTGGAATGTCATACGCTTGAGCACCTGCGCGCGCACAGGCCAAAGACACTGCTAAGATGGCGTTAGCCCCAAGATTAGCTTTATTTCGCGTACCATCAAGCTCAATCATTCGCTCATCGATCGCACGGATTTTATCAACCGACATACCTTTGAGCGCCGGAGCAATAATCGCGGTAACATTTTTTACAGCCTTAAGGACACCTTTACCGCCATAGCGTTTTCCACCATCACGAAGCTCAACAGCTTCATGTGTACCGGTCGAAGCACCGGACGGAACTTTGGCCACGCCAACAATACCATTTTCCAAAATAACTTTCGCTTCTACAGTTGGATTTCCACGAGAATCAAGCACCTCCCGAGCCTGAATAGCTTTAATTTTCATAGACTAAAAGTGATATAAAATAACTGGCTGTAAACGTGGTAAG
This sequence comes from Candidatus Magasanikiibacteriota bacterium, assembly GCA_046590235.1. Lineage (GTDB taxonomy): Bacteria > Patescibacteriota > Patescibacteriia > Magasanikbacterales > GWA2-37-8 > 2-02-FULL-45-10. The sequence goes on from JBKJTY010000025.1 coordinate 4,665, forward strand.
TATACCATAATCGAGGTCAATTAAAAAGCCCCGGGTTCGTCCCGGGGCTTCTTATTTTATCATTCCAACCGTAGTGGAAGAATCATTTTTATCTACTAATAATTTTATAAGTGATACTAACAGACATGCTGACATCTTTACTGCCTGTAGCTACTTCAGGCATAGACGCACCGTCTGTCATTTTAGCCTGGTTCATCATCATACCACCGTATGGCATGTAATCTGTCGGAGCATCGTAGTCACTGTAAGATACAATCTCGCCGAGCTCTACACCAAGAGTTCGAGCAAGGGTTTGCGCCTTAGTTTTTGCGTTAGCCAATGCCTTTTCACGCGCTGCTGTTTTCAAACTTTCAACCTCATCGATTGTAAAGCTCAAACCATTAACCTGGTTAGCGCCATATTTGCCTGGCATAGACAAAACAGTACTAATCTTTGTTAAATCACGAATTTTAACAGTAACATTATTTGTAACACGGTAACCTTTGAATACCTGACCGCGTTCACTACTGTAATCGTATTCTGGATAAATAGAATAATCACTTTGCAAATCCTTTTCTTCAATTCCCATTTTCTTAAGCTCAGCGATAATCTGGTTCATGACCTTTGTATTATCAGTCTGGGCTTTAGCAACATCTTTATCAACTGTTGTAAAACCAATAGTTGTAACAGCAATATCATTTTTACCATTTACCTTACCAAGGCCGTTGATGGTAATAGTACGTTCCATCTGGTCTGCTTGACCAACAAAATTATACTTTTTAACATTAAGACGCATTAAGGTGCCTAGGTACAATGTACCGTAAACCAATAAAACCGCAATTAAAACCATGAGAATTTTTTTACCAAAATCATCATGTCGTGGGCAGCAAGGTTTACTGCCATGTTCTTCAACCATTGGCGGCGTAGCCATAGGGTCCTCCATTTTTTTTATTGCCATATAAATAGTTTTAAATAATTATTGTAAAATAGTAATGCCTGGTAATTTTTTACCGCTTAAGAGCTCAAGCATCGCCCCTCCCCCGGTGGAAACGAGATCCACTGAACCCATAAGTCCGAGTTGTTCTAACAGCTCAACTGTTTCACCGCCCCCAGCGATACCAACAGCTTTACCCTTAGAACGCGCAGCAAACAAGCAGGCAATCGCCTTTGTGCCATAACCATAGACTGGCACTTCAAACATGCCCATTGCGCCGTTCCAAATCAAAGTTTGACCTTGTTTAATATATTTAGAGAACAATTGGACACTGGCAGGGCCGATATCATAAATTGCTTCATCTTTTTTCAAAGCGAGATTAGCAGTAAGTGGTACTGCATACGCGCCTTTACCATTTGCCTTACCCACTATAACATCCACAGGCAAAATAATCTTTTTCTTTGAACAATAGCGAAGAATTTCCGCTTTATACTCTTTGCCGATAAGTGACCCCCCTACTTGATGACCCTTAGCCCACAAATAAGTATTTACCAAACCGCCGCCAAGTAAAATATAATCAGCTTTAGCTAATAGATATTTAAGCACCGGGATCTTTGTTTCCACCTTGGCACCGCCTAGAATGATGACAAGTGGTTTTTTAGGTTTGGTTACTGCACTAGATACAACGTTTACTTCTTCAGAAAGTAACAAACCAGCATAACTTGGTAGGAACTTAGCAACCCCTGTCACCGAAGCAGCTGCACGATGGGCTACCGCAAAACCATCAAGAACAAAATAATCAGCTAACCTAGATAGATCTTTTGCCAAACCAACCTTATTATCTTCTTCACCTGCGCAGAAACGAATATTTTCTAACATCATCACATGATGGCGTTTCAAACCAAAAACCTTTTTCTCTGCCAATACGCGATCCTTAGCATTCACAAAGCTCACTAATGGAATAGTAATCCCTAAAAGTTTTTCTGCTCGTTTTACTACCGGAGCCAAACTCAAAGATAGTGTTGGTTTTGTCGGGCGTCCAAGATGGCTCACCAAAATAACTTTTGCACCAGCATTTTGTAAAAATCGAATAGTAGCTAAACTTTTTACAATTTTAAAATCATTCAGAACTTTATTATTCTTCACTGGCACATTCCAATCTACACGCACTAAAACACGCTTATCAACAAGGTTTTTTAATTCGGTAATTGAAGCAATGGACATAAAAAATACTCAACGTGACTCGTTGAGTATAGTATAGCACAAAAAATGTTCAAAAACTATGGCGCTTCTGCACTTGCTACATGTTCTTCAGGCCATGAATAATTTTCAAAGACCCATTCCGCGATATCACGCGCTTCTGAAAAACGAAATTCATTCGATGTCGCACCCATAATCACTACCCGAACAATCTGTTCTTTATTATTTGCGATACGGACAACAAAATTATAACCTGAATCAGTGATATACCCTGTTTTACCGATAATTGATTGTTTATTAAAATTACTTGGCACCCATTTTGTTAAAAGCCAGTTCGTCGACCAAACTTGGTGTTTATCGTTTCTATTGAGCGGACGAGCATCGTATTGCCCCAAAGACAGTGATTTATTAATCTTCGGTACTTCCAAAGCATATTTGAGCAATTTAGCCACATCAATCGCCGTACCCATATTGCGACTATCAAGACCAGTAGGCTCAACAAAACGAAGTGACTGCAAACCTAGCTGTTGCGCCTTATTATTCATCAAAGCCACAAAAGCATCTTGCGATAATCCAGAATTACGAACCAATGCTTGGACAGCTGAGTTTGAAGACCCAACCAAAGCGATATCCCATAAGTTACTGAGGGTATATTGGTCCCCCACCTCTAAATGACGGTCTTCGTTAATATCAGTACCTGTTACAAACGTGGTTTTATTCCAAGCGATTGGCAAATCATTTAATACCAACGCTGACATAAGCTTTGAGATACTTGCGAGAGAGCGAATATCCGTACCGTTCTTTTTGTATAAGACAGTATTAGTTTTATCATCAACAACAACGATAGAAGCAGCTGTAAACGGGACACTACATTCTTTCTGACCATGATTAGTAGGGACAACTGGACGACTAACAGGAAAATTCTTAATTCGAACAAGTTGATTCTGAGCTAAAATTCGTTTTTCAGAAAAAGGCAGCGCAGCAACCAGAGACTCTACTTTTGCGTGAGTAAAAAAAACAGAACCACCTAAAACAAGCGCTACACCCGAGAGAGTGATACCAAAGGAGGATAGAAAATCAAATGTTTTCTGTGTCATACCTTATTTATTTTCCGGCTGAGTCAGTGTATTAGTAACGTACTGGTGTGCGTGTAATTCCTGATAGTCTGGCAACTCAGTCAAACTAGTAAGACCGAGATGACGAATGTAATCCATTGTAACTTCATACGATGGCAACAAGCCATCACTATCATTTTCCTTTACCAAACCGCGGATCATGAGATTGCGAATAATCAAACTACAGTTTACACCACGCAATTGCTCAAGTTCAGGCTTAGTAATAGGACCGCAATATGAAATAACCGTGAGCGTTTCAAGCTGCGCCTTGGTTAACTCACCAGAAATTTCAGCTTTAACAAAATTTTCTGTTATCGCTTTGTTATCCGGATTAGATACCAACTGCCACTCATCATTGTTATTTAGCAGCACCACCCCAGCAGTCTGATCGTACTTATTTTTAAGATCTCGGAGCGCTTCAGCGACCGCCTCTTCGGACAGATTCAAAACCTTCGCCATCTTTTTAATCGGCAAGGGTTTAGAAGCTACGAATAAAATTGATTCAACTTGTCCTAATAGTGACATATATTATACTCGAGTTAGCACAAAATCTCCAAATGCGTCTCCTTGGTCAACGGAAACACGCTCTTGTTTGACCAATTCTAGGACAGCCAAAAAGCTCACAATCACTTCTGTTTTACTAGCTGCCCCCTTCACAACATCATCAAAATTAAGCTTTTTAAAATCCTGAAGCGCCTTAAATATTGATTCAATTTTCTGTTTTACAGAAATTGTCCGATCAATAGAAACTTGTGGCAAAGCAGCAATCGGCTTCAAACGTCTTAAGAGAAATAGAAAAGAATTTTTGAGATGATTAGACGTTGCGTTTAATGGCATCAAAAAGCCCTCCACTGGTGTTGGGGGTTCAACACGACCATACGCCACCTGTCCCCGTTCCCAGAGCTGCAATACCAATTTACTGGCATCAGCGTAGCGCTTATAGAGCTTCAGCTGATCAGCTAACGAAGGTCCTTCATCTTCTTTTGGATAAAGGTATGGTAGCAAATTTTTTGATTTTAGAAAAACTAACTTACTAGCTACCACCAAAAAGTCAGCTAGCTCTTCCGGATTTTTTTCTTCAAGCGTATCAAGATACTTGAAAAACTGCTCGGTAACATGTGATAACGAGATATCAGTAATTACCATCTTTTCATCTTCGATCAAAGAAAGAAGTAAATCGAGTGGCCCCTGAAATTGTTCTAATGTTACCGCAGCCACCATATTATTGTTTGTGTTCTGGTGGTGAAAGCTGCAAATCGATGCGGTTCAAATCACGCGGGAAGAGTACCGCTTCTTTGACATTTGGAATTTCCAACATGCGAGCCGTAATACGTTCTAACCCAGTTGAACAACCACCGTGTGGCGGCATACCAAATTTAAAAGCTTCTAGGTAGAAAGAAAATTTATCCGGGTTTAGACCGCGCTCTTTCATGCGAGCAATCAAATCTTCATGAGAATGAATACGCTGTGCGCCACTATTAATTTCTACACCACGGAACAACAAATCAAAACCGCGCGACAATTCACCTTCATCGGCCATGGTATAGAAAGCGCGAGCGGCTGTTGGATAATGAGTAATGAAAACAAAATCAGAATTATGTTCTTTTTTCGCCCATTCACAAATCGCTCGTTCCTGTTCCGGCTCAATATCAGCACCGTGTGGCGCGCCTAAAATATCTTGCGCTTCCCACAATTTTAAAATTGGAAATTTCGCTGGAGCAAGAGGAAGTTCAATACCACGTTTCTTGAATACATCAGCATGCTTTTCAGTCACGCGAGCCACGATATGCTTAATGACTTTTTCTAACATCACCATGACATCGTACTGATCATTAATAAAGCCCATTTCAAAATCCATTTGCGTAATTTCACTAAGATGACGAGTTGTTGCACTTTTTTCCGCACGAAAAACTTTGGCTGTCGTAAAGACGCGTTCAAACACACCAGTCATAATTTGTTTGTAGAGCTGTGGACTGGTCGCGAGTGATACTTTCTGGTTATAAAAATAATCAACACCAAACACTGCTGCGCCACCTTCAGCATCACCACCAGCTAGTACAGGAGCTTGGAATTCAGTAAACTGTTCTTTTACCAACGCTTCACGGAACGATTGAATAATCGTTTCTTGCACTTTAAACGTATCCTGATTACGCTCTGTACGGAGCGTCAATGGCATATGGTCTAAATAAATATCCAAACCCATTTTCTCATCAGCCGGATCAAACGGTAATGGTTCAGCCTGAGCTAAAACATTAATTTCTTTAGTTAAAATTTCAACAGTACCAGTGGGTAACGCGAGATTTTTTTGTTTTTCACCACGTTCTTGAACAACACCTTTAATTTCGAGAACCCATTCAGAACGGACATCTTTCATTCGCTCTACTGAAGCAGCTTCCATTTGACTTGGAACACAAACCACTTGAACCATACCAGCGCGATCGCGGACATCAAAGAAAACAATTTTGCCCATGTTACGACGAGCATTAACCCAGCCTTTAATCGTTACTTCTTCCCCTACCTTAGAAACTGTTTCAACCGTTAAAACTCGAGAAAACATAAAAAAATAGCTTACATTATATGCAGCTAATCTTATCAAAAAGAGGCTCGAAAAGCAACTAGCAACCTTATACCTGCCACAGAAACGCTAAAAGCCCTATAACCAGCATGGTTTGGGCAATAATATGGTGGTGCTGTCGCCTTACTTCAATTACAATATTAACCAAAAGAGCAAAAATAAAAAAGATAATGAAAAAAGCATAAACATCCTTTGTTACAGCAAAAATATCAGTAAACGTACTAGAATATTTTTTAGCAGCTGCGTACTGCTTAACAAATGAAACTGCCGGCGGCTTAACATTAAACCAATTAATGGTAGTTAACGTTTGTTTTTTATTTGCATCAGTAACTGAAACTGTTGGCAAAATTAACGTAGTAAAAAATTGATCAGCATTACCTGGTACCGTAATTTGACCGACATACACTGAGCTGGTTACTAACTGCTTTAAATTAAGAGCCAAGGAACCTAACGTAACATACGCTTCACTCACCAACCCAGTAATGACCACACGTGCCTGTAACGTTGTTGAACCTTCATTTTCAAGCCAATAGAGCCATGATTTTGTTTCGTCCACTTGCACGGTCACAGGCTTTGCGACTTTAACACCCGCAATATTTGCTTCAACTACAGGAACAACATTTTTCTCAGCTACTGCAAGCTGTTCTTTAACACGATTGCCAAAATGTTGGGCCACATAAACCACCGGTTCATCACGATACACGCCAGTTTCAAGACCTAAACCAACTTCAGTAAAATCATTATCAATTAAATTTGCATAATGCTTCGGACTTTTGATCCAGGCATTTACAAGAGATTGCGGATCATTGAACCCTACTGCCAAATTCTCTCCAGCAACTGTATAAGCGTATCCCGCATGATCTAAAAAATAACCTAATGTACGACCTTTAGAACCTGTATGGCTAAAATAGCGATATTTAGCCATATCATTGGCTTTTCCTTGCGCTGAGATATCAAGTTTTGGTGCGATATGTAGACTTGGGATTTTCTTTTCCACTCTTGCTTCGTTGGTCAATGCCAAAATAGTCTTATACTGCTCATTTAGAACATCTGGATGTAGATATGCTTCTTGAGGCAACATTACTACTAACAAAACAGTGATGAACTTCATAACGCCAAAAACGAGCGTATAGAATATCGCTCGTTTAGTGTGGAGGACGTGCGGATGATAATTATTTTCCGCGTGAGGTACAAAGAATTTTTTGAATATCTTGATCATGCCACCATTGTACCATTGATGGGATGCTTACCGCAATTACTTTTTGAATTCAACGGTTGAGACGATATCGTAAAGAAGTGCTGCGCGAGCGTTAACTTGTGGATCAAGATTCTTTCGGTTGGCAATATTTTTTGCAGTCATTTCAACATCAGAACGATTTTTTGCTGTCATGTAAAATGGCTGACCGTATTCAAGTGCGCCAGCTGACGGATCAACGAATGTAATACGCGTGTCGTTCACGTATGCCAAATATGTTGTTTGATACTGTTTAGTATCAACATTATAGGTAACAAGAACGATGTAAGGAATTTTGTTGATCGTTGTACGAGCACCAGCCAAAACGTAATAACCATCAAAATTATTTTCTTTTATAGCTTTCTGGTAAAGTGCAAAATCTTCTTCCCACTTTTCACAGCCAAATTGTGCTTCACTTTCACAGATTGGACGATTTTTAATCAAAGCTGCTTGCTTTGCTTCTTCTTCCCAAGCTGCACGAGTTTTAGTTGAGAAAAGAACCTGATCTAACAATTCACTAGCTCCAGCGCGTTTGCGGAAAAAAATAGTCGCCGCACCTGGAGTGGTGGAACTGGAAGCTGCTTGTAAATAACCTTGGTAGCGGAAAGAAAGTGGCACGCCAGTAGCTGAAAAAGTCTTTTCAGCATTCGGGTCTTCCGGAGGTTGGTTAGCGTTGACCTGTTCGGGTGTGGATTTACCACAACCTGCTACAACCATTAATGAGATGCTCAACAGAGCCAAAATATGCTTTTTCATACGTAAAATCAGATAACAAATAAGTTCAACTTACATCAGTACTTTATAGCTAAAGATCACAACTGTCAACTTTTAGGCAAACTGCTCAGCCATTTCAACGAGACGGTGCGCATAGCCTGATTCATTGTCATACCATGCGACAACTTTAACCATATTACCACCCACCACGTTGGTAAGTGTAAGATCTACAATACAAGAATGCGTATTACCAATGAAATCAGACGAAACAAGTTGTTCATCAGTCACTCCAAGAATACCTTTGAAACGTGCGGACCGGGAAGCTTTAGATAAGACATTATTTACTTCTTCGATAGTGACATCTTTCATAATGAGAGCGGTGATGTCAGACAAAGAAACGGTCGGAACTGGTACACGAATTGCCAAACCATCAAACTTACTATGTAAAGCAGGAATTGCTTCAGTTGTTGCAACAGCCGCGCCAGTTGTAGTTGGAACAATGTTTTCCGCTGCTGCGCGAGCACGACGTAAATCTTTGTGTGGACCATCTTGCAAATTTTGATCAGCGGTATAACCATGAACCGTAGTCATCATTGCCTTATCGATTCCAAATTCTTCTTCGAGCACCGCCATAATTGGAGAAATACAATTAGTTGTACAAGAAGCATTATTAATAACTTTAGAATGTTCTTTAGCAACATCATTAGAATTTACCGCCATCACATAGGTTGGCACCACTCCACCCTTCGCAGGAGCACTGATGATTACTTTTTTTGCACCAGCTTTAATATGGAGTTCAGCACCTTCTTGCGATGTAAAACGTCCAGTGCACTCAAGCACCACATCAACTTTTAATTTTTTCCAAGGCAACAATGATGGGTCTTTTTCAGCTAAAACAGGAATTTTTTTACCATCAACAATCAGGTGCTTTTCATCAAAATCAATTTTACGCTGCCAAGTACCATACGCGGTATCATAACGAAGCAGATGCGCTAAAGTGCGCGTATCAGTTAAATCATTAATACCAACAATTTTAAGTTTTTTACGATCAAATGCTGCGCGAAATGCTTGGCGACCAATACGTCCGAAGCCATTAATAGCAATGGAAATCATACGTTATTTTTTAGTGAGTGGAAATATAATTTTTAAAAAGATTGTGAAAAACTTCCGGTTGCCTGAAGTCATGCTGTTCAACATCAACTGCTATTACTGGAACCCCTAACTGTTCGATCGCTTGCTTTATAAGCGCGTCAGCTTGTTGAATTTTATCCATGGTAACCCAATCACCCTCTACACTGATTTGGCGGTTACGTTCTTTTGCTCGTTCAAAAATTAATTCTGGTCGAGCATACAAGTAAACAATAAGATCTGGTTTAGCTAATGTTTCGTATAAATGATTATACATCTTTTTAAAGAGTGCGTAATCAACTGCATCCAGACCAAGACTGGAATACATATCTGACATTTCAAACAATGTATCTACCACCACTTGGAGACCGGCCGATTTTCGGGCTTGAGCAAGTTTATTCTGTTCATGTCGCATCATTAAGAAGGCAAGGTTAACACTTAAACCACTGGAATCAGTCGCTTTTGGACCAATAACATATGGGTTAGTGCGCCAATCTTCTTCTAGGAAAACCGAACTCGCGTGCTCTTTGAACATACTCCCCAAAGTAGTTTTACCAGTGGCAACCGTTCCGGCAATGGCAATAATTTTTCCTGAGGAGGACATACATTAACTAACCACCGTAAACAAACACTTTAGATATTCCCCTTCTGTAAATGAAATAAGTTCAGGATGATCAGTGCCGTGTGTATAGGTCTCAAGAATTTGCACAGTTCTACCAGCACTACCAGCCGCTTCTGAAATAGCAAATCGGAAATCAGTGAGAGTCACATGAGCAGAGCAGGAGGCCGAGACTAGTATGCCATTTTCTGGCAGAACTCGCAATGCTAACGAGTTAATTTTGCGATAACCCTGCAAACCTTCTTTAATCTTATGGCGATCTTTTACAAAAGCCGGCGGATCAAGAATAATAACATCAAACTCACCTTTTTCTCGGTCAGCTAAATACTGCTTAACATCGGCTAAAATAAATTCGCACTTCTTAGCCGGCAATTTATTAAGCTTCATGTTCTCTTCAGCCAACATAAGCGCGTTTTCAGAAGCATCAACACTTACCACTTTCTCAGCGCCAGCTGCCAGAGCATACACTGAAAAACCACCAGTATAACTGAAGCAATTCACTACATTTTTTCCTTCACTGTACTTCATCAACGCCTGACGTTTGTCACGCTGATCTAGGAAAAAACCAGTCTTCTGACCACCGATAATATCAACGTAAAATTTAAAACCATTTTCTTTGATAATGACACGATCTGGTACTTCGCCCAACAATAAACCAGTAGAGGTTTCAACCTGTTCTGAAGTAGTCGCATCACGCTTTCGATCACGCACATCAGAACGTTCGTAAATACCAGCCGGCTTCACAATCTTCTTCAATGCCGCAACAATTTCTTTTTTCCAAGCAGCGATACTCTGATTGTGAAATTGCACCGACAAACAATCAGCATATTTATCCACAATCAAACCTGGTAACAAATCATTTTCACCATAAATCAACCGATACGAATCAGTCGCTTTCGTAGCCACAAATCTTTCGCGCAATTCAAAAGCACGTTTAATGCGCTTCTCAAAAAACGCCGCATTCACTTCTTCACCTTTTTCATACCCCCAAAGACGAACAGCAATCTGCGAATACGAGTTAAAATACCCACTCGCCAAGTAATTCCCCGCCTCATCCACCAATTCAATCGGTGTTCCCCCAACCAAGCCTTCCGGAATAACCTTAATAGCCCCCGAGAAAACCCAAGGATGCCGCCCGCGAATCGGCCCAATACGTTTATTGTGTACAGTAAGTGTAGTCATAGTGCGGGCATTATATACTAAGTCGAAGAAATAAAAAAGACCCATCCAAAAAGGCCCGGGGGTTCGGGGGGAAGCAACTGTTTGAGCCCCGAAGGGCGAGTTTTGCGCACCCCCGAAACTTTCTTTGGTTACTTTCCTTTGGTTACAAAGAAAGTGACATGCGCGCTGTACAACAGTAAGAAAATAAAAGAACGATAGTGAAGTAAAATTGATTTTATTAATACTTTTATAAGGAGCTGGATTCCCGCCTGCGCGGGAATGACACAACCGTGAACGAAAAAATAATTAAAAAAAGACCCAGTAATTAACCGAGTCTTTCTAAAATTCTTTATTTTAATTGAGCATTCACTTCAGCCGCAAAGTCCTTCGTAACTTTCTCAAACCCTTCACCAAGTTCATAACGAACAAAGCGAGTGATCTTAGCTCCAGCTTGTTCAACCAACTTACCGACAGTCACTTCTTCATTTTTGATGAAAGCCTGTTCTGGCAAACAAATTTCACTGTAATATTTATCAACTTTACCTTTCAAAATATTTTCAATGATATTTTCTGGTTTACCCTGAGTGCGAAGCTGCACAGCGTAAATTTCTTTTTCTTTATCAATAATTTCAGTTGGAACTTCAGCGCGGAGAACGTACTTTGGATTGGAAGCAGCAACATGCATTGCAACATCAATACCGAGTTCAGCAGAACCAGCAGTCAAATCAGCGAGAACGCCAACTTTTGTACCGTGAGTATAAGCTGCAATCATACCAGCACTTTCCAAACAAGCGAAACGACGGATACTAATTTTTTCACCAATCTTTAGAGTCAAATTTGTAACTGCGGATTCAACAGTCTCACCAGATGGTAATTTTGTAATATTCAATACTGCAATATCACCTGGCTTAGCAGCCAAAATAACATCAGCGAGTGTTTCGGAGAGTTTGATGAAGTCATCGCTACGACCGACGAAATCGGTTTCACAGTTAAGCTCAAGCAATGCGCCAATTTTGTGATCAGCGGATGCTTTT
>JBKJTY010000022.1:0-14092 GCA_046590235.1 Candidatus Magasanikiibacteriota bacterium
CTGGCACGCGATGCTTATTAAAATACCGTACGGTAGTTATAAAAAATACTGGAAGCAGATAGTCGCCGCTTTGCCGGAAACGTGCAAAGTCGACCCTAATCCGCAGTCCATCTTTAGTCTATGATCTACGATATCGTTTTTGAACCAAACCCAATCCTCCACAAGCGCAGCGAAGACCTCACAGCGGAACAAATCGAAACACGCGAAATGAAAAAATTCATGAAAGACATGGTTGAGACCATGTATGTTAAAAATGGTGTTGGTTTGGCGGCTGTACAAGTCGGCAAATCATTGCAAATGTGTACGATTCTCAAAGAATACAATACGTTGAACCCGCGTGAAGATTTAGTGCTTATTAATCCAACCTGGACGAAAATATCTCGAGCGACCAACATCGACGAAGAAGGATGTTTATCTATTCCGTTTGTGTACGGGAAAGTAAAACGTTACAGTCATATTAAAGTGAAAGCGCTTGATAAAAATGGTAAACCATTTGAGTTTGAGGCTAAAGACTTTTTTGCTCGTATCATACAGCATGAGTATGATCATTTGGATGGGCATCTTTATGCGGAGAAAGCGACTGGATTACATCGCGTAGAATAAAATGTCATCCAGAGCGCAGCGTGGGATCTTCCTATTATCCATTTCACTTCACTATAAAATGTCATTCTGAGGAACCGCCTGTACCCGGTGGGTGAAGAATCTTCCTATTATTCAATCACCGTTGATGCGGTTATACTAGGAAGATCCTTCCCACAGGGTGGGCAGGCACATACGTTCAGGATGACAATCAATATTAAACATATGCTTTCAGTTGTATTTTTTGGGACACAGGAATTTGGCGCTAGTATGTTATCCGCCCTTTTGGCGGATTCTTCCGTTAAAATAATTGCTGTGGTGACACAACCTGATCGGCCGATTGGTCGCAAACATGAAGTGATGGCTAGTCCGGTGAAACGATTTGCCATGGATAACGGGATAGCAACTATACTACAACCTGAAAACTTGAAAACATTTGCAACAGAACATCCTGAATTGGCTTCGGCGGATGTTTTTGTGGTTTGTCAGTATGGGTTGATTATTCCACAGAACGTATTGGATATTCCGAAGAAAGGAACTATAAATGTTCACACTTCACTTTTACCAAAATATCGTGGTGCCTCCCCTATTCAGTCGGCGCTTATTCATGGTGAAACTGAAACAGGTGTTACCATTATGCAGATGGATGCAAAAATGGATCATGGGGCAATTCTTGAACAAGAAAAGGTTTTAATTGCGACTGATGATACATATACAACATTAAGTGCTAAGATGATCCCTGTCGCGCAAAAATTATTGGTTGATAGTGTACACAAATTTGTCGCAGGATCTCTCACTCCGCAAGAACAGCAACATGACCAAGCGACTACCTGTACCATGCTTTCTCGTGATGATGGGAAAATTGATTGGTCTAAATCTGCTGATGAACTTTATAATCTTTTCCGCGGTACTTTTCCATGGCCGGGTGTTTGGACTACCTGGGAAGGCAAACGTCTCAAACTTTTGAACGTTCACCCTAGCGCTGAAATGATTGAACCTGGTACAGTAGCGTGGCAAAACAACCAACTTCTTATTGGAACCAAAAAAGGTTCGCTTGAAATACTTGAACTACAATTAGAAGGTAAGAAGGCTCTTTTGCCTATCGCCTTTATCCAAGGAAACAAAACTATTATTGACACAAAGCTCAACTAACCAAACTGTCATTCCCGCGTAGGCGGGAATCCAGGATACGACGTTGGGTGTCCTGGATCCCCATCTTCATGGGGATGACAATCGACGCTCAGCACTTACTTATCTATATGTTAAATAAAAAACACGTTACCGCGTTTCTAGGAGTGTACGCACTGGTGCGTGTTTTTTCTTTTTTCTTCGGACCAGAAACTCCGCTCCAACAACAAACCTGGCTAAACACAACACTCTCCGGAGTATTGTTAGCAGTCGTGGCAGTTTTACTCTTCAAAAAAAGACCTGAAGGTTGGTATCTGATTGCTCTTGAAATTATTTTAGGTGGCGGTGGCAACTTTTTAAACTTCTTTGGTGTCGCTGTACGAACCTGTCTCTTGGCTTTATCGATGACGATTTTCTTCGCACAAAAACTCTGGGAACGAAAATGGGTAACACTTACAAAAAATAATATAGTAACGGTGTTATCTATAAAAGCACTTTTAATTATTGCAATCATCGGGGCGTTTATTGGCCTAAGTAATAATCACGCGCGAGTACTTGTTTTGCGAGATCTTATCCCCTACGCATTCCTACTCTATTATTTCCCTCTTCGCGAACTCCTCAAAGACACCTGCTTTACCAACATGGCTTGGCACGCGTTAGTGGCGGCAGTTATCGGCAACGGCCTACTCACATTTGGCACCCTGCTTGGTTACAGCACTAACCTTTTTGTAATGCAAGATAGCTTTTATCACTGGTTCCGTGATGTTGCGGGTGGAAAAATTACTGAACTTCCATTTAATTACTATCGAATTGTCCTCAACGAACATTTACTGCTTATCCCGCTCACCATTTTATTTGTTTCTAAAGTAATTACAAAAGAACAAGCAAAACTTTACGGAATACTCGCTGCTCTTTCTCTTCTCACCCTCTCAACTAACTTAACACGAATCTATTTTATTGCCCTTGCAGTAGGCCTGCTCGCTTTAGTACGACAATCTACCCTCAAGCGTTGGTTTCTCACCTGTAGCGTCGTTGTGGTGGGTTTTATGGCCATCTTTATATCCCTCCACACAACGTTTAGTCGGGGCCAAAGTCTTGGCTTGGAATTATTTGGATTGCGACTGCAGAGTATTGTTACTCCGGCTATAGAAGATAGTTCGCTCAGTCGTTTGTTGCTATTACCAAAGATTAAAGAAAAAATCGCATTACATCCGATTATTGGAAATGGGCTTGGGGATACGATAGCGGTGTATAGTCCGGTTTTTAAGAAGGTAGTTACGACGCCGCATTATGACTGGGGGTATTTCGAGGTTCTGGGAGAACTTGGGGTTATTGGGTTTATTATATGGGGATTTTTTATTGGAAATTTATTCTTCAAATTTAGAAAAAAAGAATTGCAAATTTGGCAATTTGGGTCTTTGTTGGTGTTACTGGTAATTAATATTACATCTCCTGCGGTGTTTCATGTACTAGGGATTATCTGGCTCAGTTATCTCCTGGCGGAGTAGCAAAAGGTGTCATTCAGAGCAAAGCGTGGAATCTTCCTAATATTCAATTTACGGTTTTACTTCACAGCAAAGTGTCATTCCCGCGTAGGCGGGAATCCAGCTCCTTATAAAAATATAAATAAATCAATTTTACTTCACTATCGTTCTTCTATTTTTTTACTACTGCGTAGTACGCTTGTCACTTTCTTTCTAACGAAAGGAAAGTAACCAAAGAAAGTTTCGGGGGACGCAAAACTCGCCCTTCGGGGCTCAAACAGTTGCTTACCCCCGAACCCCGGGTGATGTGATTGTGTGTGTGTGAAAAGAAGAAGACCCCGCACACGATTACGTGTAACGGGGTCTGGGGGTTTTGGGGACGGGGCTTTGAGGACTTGGAGTCTTCTGGGCTACTGTCCGAGTTGGGCTATTTCTTTTTTGGCTCTTCGCGTTTTACGACTTCGAACGGTTTGGTGAAAACACTGGCGTGGGTGATTTTCTCTACGCGGATAATCCGATAACGTGGATCTGTCCAACGATCCTTGTACCGATCATCGAGGGTCAATTCCTCCACACATCTTGCCAAAAGAACTTCACCGATATTACCACGCAATGCTACAACGTAGCCGGTTTCAATACCGCCGTATTCAATCTCCAAGATTACGTGGCTTGTCGGTCCGCTACGAAGCGACCGCCATATTGCAAGTGCTGCCGCATCCATGGTCGCCTCCAAGAGAAAAGTTAGCATTATATAATCAAAAAAATACCCCGCTGTCAATTAGCGAGGCACTATTTTTATACGAGACGATGTTTTTTGAGAACTGTTTTTCGAGCTTCATCGTATTTCTGCACTTTCTTACTTTTCCACGGCAACCGATACATAAAACTTGGCAGCCAAGTACTCATACCGATACGACCATGCACAATCTTTTTAAATAATACTTCCGGCAAGAAAATACCATTACTCCCCGCTCGCATCATAGTGAGCCAGAGATCCCAGTCTTGGAAACGTGGGAGGGTCTCATCAAAACCTTTGAAGGCTTCACGGCGCATGAGTGATGTGGTGTCGATATAATTGTATTGTTGTAACGATTTTGGACTGAAATGCTGGCTCTTCATGGTTTTCCAGCCAAATTTATAACGGGAGTATACGTAGTCAGCATTATCATGGACTAGAAGGGCGGCTACCATTTTTTCAAGCATCTTGGGGTGTGCGACGGTGTCGGCATCCCAGAAAATAACAAAATCACCGTGCGCTTCTTTGAAGCCGTGATTTCGAGCGGTACCTGCTCCGGCATTTTTTTGAGAAATGACTTTGCCGTGGAGTGAGCGGATAGGTTCGTGATGGCGAAGTTCTTCTAATACTTCAAGAAGATTATCGGTGCTGCCATCATTTACAATAATAACTTCAAATGGCTTATACGTCTGGCGAGCCAACGACAAAAGAGACTTACGAATAGTGTGCGCGTGGTTATAGACAGGAATGATGACGCTAATAGTCGATTTGAGCATAATACATTTACAACCTGTCACTGCGAGAAGCGAAGCGACGAAGCAATCCTATAGTTTGTTTACCCAACAAAAAGGATTGCTTCGTTTCACTCGCAATGACAGAATTAACCAAGTTTAGCTAATTGTTTATCCCAAGTAAATTCATTTTGTGCGCGTGCACGACCATGTTCACCAAAAGACTTTGTCATTGCAGTATCGGTAAGTATGGTAACAATCGCACCAACAGCCTCCTCGTCATGATCCGCATCTACCACGAGACCCGTAACTGTATTTTGCACCGCTTCTTCAACGCCGCCGGATTTACCAGCAACGATTGGTAAACCACTAGCCGCGGCTTCCATGAAAACTGTTCCCCAACTTTCTTCTACACCTTTATCTGGATGGGTTAACATCACAAACGCGTTTGCAAGTTGATAGAGAGCTGGTAATTGTTCGTGCGGAATATCTCCAAGAAATCGAACAGAGGTTTGTAAATTATTCTTTTGGACAAGACCCACTAATTCTTGCTGTTTTTTACCTTTACCGACGACAAGCCAGATAAGATTTGGAACTTTTTCTAAAATTTTTGGCATAAGACGCGCCAAATGCGCAAAGCCCTTACCTTCTACCATGCGACCGACGGTCAAAATAGTTTTATGGTTCGCAATTGCCAACTGAGCAGTCAGCACAGCCAACTTTTCCGCAGGGACAGTTTCAAAAAGATAATCAGCAGGACACGGGTGCACTACGGTAATTGCTACCCCAGGTAAAAAAGCTGCTACTTTATTTTTCAAATACTCGCTATTCACCACAACTTTGTCCGCAGCAGCACAGATTTTGGTAAACCATTTAATCTTACGCTTAGATTGCTGCACCATGACAACATCAGTACCGTGTAAAAAAACAGTGTAACCGGAAATAGTCTTTTTCTTTTTTAAATAATAGGCAATATAACCAACAGGCAACACATGATGAACATGCATATGGTCAATCTTTTCACGTACAGTGATATTTTTAGCTGTGAAATACAATAATAACCAGTGTGGCCAAATAAACGGTATGGACGGGTTGGTACGAATTGTTTTCCATGGCCAACGCACATCATTATCCTTATCCCCTTTTGCGTATGGCGCGAGGACAACAAAATTTTCTGGAGATTGATAACGCAACATTTGCTCAATGTAGTTAGCAATACCTCCAACCTGTGGCGGATATTCGAGTGTTACAACCAGTGTCTTCATACAATCTTTTTGAAAATCTTATTTTTAAACCCTACCACCTCTTCGTGCGTAATAATTCCCGTAACATACAACATAGCTGCGTAAACGATCATACCAACTGGAATGCCGACCATCCAGTGCGCTCGCTGTATAGTAACATAAACAAAGAAGCCCATGAAAGCGGCAGCAATAAGTGTCGGGATGACGAACTCAAGAATACGACGACCTGAAAGTGGAATAACCTGACGAATTAACCAAAAACCACCGCTCGCAAGCACGATATTCCCCACCAAGGCTGAAATAGCCGCCCCCTTAATACCCAAACGAGGAATAAGAATCAAATTGAGCATTACATTTGATAATAGTGTAACTACCAATAGAATAGTTTGTTTTTTCTGGTTATTAGTAGCGTTCAAAGTTGAACCGGTAATAAAACAAAGATATCCAAAAACTAAACTGACCAAGAGAATTTGTAAAACAGGAACAGACGGTGCATAAGAAGGTCCGTAGAGCGCAATTATGACTGGTCGAGCCAACGCTCCAAGACCAAATGCCAGCGGCAAAGAAACCATGAACAAATATTTCCAAGCACGTTCAAACAAAGCTGCCATGCGACCACTATCATTCAGACTAAGAGCACTCATCACCGGATAAATACTTGTTGAGAGTGCCACAGGAATAAACTGGAAGGCAAACGTCATCTTATACGGCACACTCCACCACCCCAAATGCACCGGGTCGAGAAATTTCGACATGATGATAGAATCGGAATACGAATAGAGACGCCCCACAATACCTGCGATCGCAAAAGGAATTGCCATTAACAAAAACTGCTTTGCTTCGCGCTTACTAAAATGTAGTTCAGGAAACACTCCGTACACTTTACGTAAATACGTAACAAAGAAAGCAAGTGTACAAGCACTAGCGACAGTATAGGCAACGATAAGCCACCAAAGTGGCCAACCATTCTTTACAGCGACAAGACCAATACCCATAGTAATAGTCTGCGACAACACAATACTAATTGATTCATACAACATGTTGCGTCGTGCGCGGAAAATACTAGAAAAAACATTTTGTAAGTTATCAAAAAACATCGTAATACCAGAAACCATGATTAAGGTTTTGAGCATCGGATCATACTGCAAAACATTTACCGCGATAACTACGAGCAGATAAGCCGCAAAACCAAATAATGCTTTAATCCAGAAAATAGTTGCGAGATAACGCTGGCTCTTTTCAGGAAACTTAGCAGCTTCACGAGTAAGGACCGGAGCCAAACCAAAATCAGCTACCACGGTAAAGATCGTTGTGAAAGCGATTGCGAAAAAATACATGCCAGTACCCTCCACACCGATGGCCCGAGCAATGATCGTAAAATAAATAAAAGAAACCGCCTTCTGCAAAATTGAAGCGGCAGTGTAAAAAGATGTATTTTGAGAAACAGAATACGCCATAGACTGCCTATATTCTACATTATTTAGCAACCTTAGGCAATGTGATAGCGTTGACTTTTGCAAGAAAAAATGCTACGTTAACTGCCTACCTTTACCGGAGGTGCCCTATGGCATCACATGAGAAGATAGAAGTGGCCATTATCAGTGCGGCAATTTGTTCAATGATCAACCACTCCAAAGAAACTATCCGCTACGGGTGTGGACATGTCTACGCCAAGTACTTCGAACTAAATTTGTTTGGAGAAACAATGAAAATGCAAGAAGCATTCCTTGCTCAGGCAATGATGTGCGGAGAATGTGCACTCACGAATCACATCGCCCCCTTCACCAAGCGTTGCGCCCAATGCGGGTTCGCCATTGTAAAGGACGATGCCGTGAGTACGAGCACTACAAGTGCTGAAGGCATCAAAATCGAAGACCTCGCCAAACATGGAGGATCATTTCTTACCTGTAACCGCAAAAACTGTTGCGCACGACAGGAGCATCTAGCTGGGCATTGGAACGGAACTCGATTCGTTCCCAATTTCGGAGATCCAGAGAGCGGCAACTACGATATCACACAGTGGGGCGCTGAGTATGGAAACCAGCGTCAAAGAGGAGGATGCGGAGATTGATATTTTAGGATTAGCTCACCCAATGAGCTGGCACCTGCAAAAGGTGCCTTTGTATTTTAAAAAAGATGAAGCTCCCGAGATACTACGACGTAAACGTCGATTCTCTCGGGAGCTATGATGTTGATAACAACCACCTACTCCGTAGGTTGGGGCAACAACGTCTTGCCAGCACGCTTGCACAGCAGCGAAGCACAGCACAGCACGGTACCGTAACCTCCTTGTAAACGATGTCGTACTCCGCATCATCACTGCATTCCGCAGCTTTGACGCCACACTTTGCCTTCTCAGCGGTTTCTGGCCGCCTTTCGTAGCGCACATCTGACCTAGCGGGATCCGTCGTCATTTTTCCTCCTTTCGATGTGGTAGAACTTATGTGATGGTATACCACAAAAGCAGCAGCTGGTCAATAATAAACCCCAGGTTAATCCTGAGGTTTTTTTATTGCCATATACTTTGTTCGCATGACCGGATCAAACCGTTCAATCGCATATCGCAGCATAGTACGCGGCATATAGTGAGCATGCTTATCCAAAAAAACACGTTCAACAACTAACGACCGCTTCCCTACCTCACGAAGCATCCAACCAACCGCTTTGTGAATTAAATCATGTGTATCATCTAGTAATTCCTCCGCAATCGCAAGTGTCGTATCAAACTGTTTGTTTTTAATAAAATAAAAGGTGGCGATAATCGCAATTCGACGCTCCCAGATATTTTTTGACTTCACTAGCTTGAACAAAATATCTTTCGGTTTATCTAACAAATAAGCACCGACAATCTTGTCAGCCGACAAATCAACTAAGTCCCAATTATTAATCCGCTTTGTTGAAGCTAAGTAATGTTTAAAAATCTTTGCCTGTTCTTTGGCATCACCTTTTTGAAAACGACGTACTAAAATTAACAAAGCAATCAAACGCTCTTCGTGAATCTTTGATGCAAGAAGCTTATCAATATCTTCAAAACTCAAATCTGAAAATGATCGAGCGATTTCACGACAATCTGGAACGGTAATCCCTATAAAAACATCTCCTTCGCCATATTGCCCCTTACCCGTTTTAAAAAACCGTTGTGAAACTAAAGCGCGAGCCAGTGTAGCGACCGCTTGCATTGCGCGACGAAGATTAAAAAGTTGTGACATATATGTAAAATAAATAATGAGGGGTGGCGGTCGTCCGAAGACAACCGCCACCCCACTCACCTCAATACTGATCTTCAGCTCGGGTTGGGGTTTTCACCGCCACCGGCATTTCAGAATCAGCCCGCTTCAACGCACGAGCTTTCGCGACGTTATCCTGACGGCAATAAAGACGTCCGTCCTTTTCCCGGGTACACCCTTCAATTCCACAACGGCAACCGTCGCAGAAGTCGGAAATTTTACCCTTGTTGTTGTCGCACTTCCCGCTATTTCCCTCGCACCTTTGTTCGAGGGAAACTTCAGACTCAAGACCCCCAAATTGAGGGTCGGCAGGACTCCTGTACGGCAAGATCCGGATTCCAACCTTGTTGCGCTGTTCACCCTTGGGTTTACTCCTTTTTTCACCGCGCTTGTCGCCCGGCTTGTGATTACTGTTGCGCCCTTGGTTGCCACCGCGATCGCCGTTGCCGCCGAACATGTAAACCCGTTGGTACTGCGAGTTTGGTCGACCTCATTGCCGACCAATACGACTAGCTTTCAGTGTCGGTTTTACTCCGGACAAAACGGTTAACCAACTTGGCCTTATTCACGACATAATGCTGCGAACAATATCGGCACCCCGTCATGACGATGTTTTCGACACACCCCGGCTCTTTACAACAGTGACCAACACAAAACTTTGTTTCAACGAACTTCTCATCGATCTTTTTGCGGTATCTTCTGAAACTGCAGCCAAAAAACCCGCAATTGTTATTGGTTAATTCTTTCCAACGCTGCGCCAAATTGCTCGGTTCTGCATTCGTGTCCTCCGCAACATCATCATCGTCGTCTTTCACGAGTTCCCCTGAGCAACTCAGCACACCAGCCCCATGCTGGTAGCCGAAAGAATTCAGCCATATATAACCACATTTTAGAGAAAAAGAAAAGGGTACAAAAAAGCAGCCTCTTAGCCAAGGCTGCTTTGTAAAATACGTACTTTAGAAGCAAGATCGCGCTTTGAAAATATCACCAATGCCAGGCGTATCTTTTCCATCAATAATTGCCTGGATACGATCCGCTCCAACAGCATTCTGGATACAGGTAATTTTCTGTACATCGAGGTCAGCTGGAATATCTTCAGGCTTAATACCAAATTCTGCCAACATCTTTTTTTGGTCAGCAGTTAGAACAACAGCACCTGTTGTTTTTGTGCCACCACCATTTGACACTGTGGTTGTTTCACTAGTTGTAAAACCCGCCCCCTCTTTAACAGAACTCCAGAAATGAGTAATCCCCCAAGATACGAGGGCAAAGATTAAAACAACTTCAGCAATAAGCGTACAAATGACCGTAAGAATGATAATGAGCAAAGTGTAACCACAACTTGGTTTACCAGAAACATTTGGCTGCATCGGCGGAACGATCGGTGTACTATTTTGCGGCACTGGTTGTGCTGGCACAACAGGTTGGCTTGGTTCGACTGGTTGTTTAGACATATAAAAAAATAAATTATGTATGTGCTGAGTATACCACAAATTAGTTTACTCGGACTAGATAGACTAGCCATAAGCTAAAAAGTAGGTGTATAATTACCCAGTAATTAGCATCTCTACATGAAATTCCAAAAATATTTCAGCCTTATACTTATTTTCCTAGCTAGTTTTTTCGCTTTCTATAATCTCCAAAAATCAAGTCTCAGCAACTGGGATGAAGGATTATACGCGCAGATAATGAGCGAATTTATTCAAAGTCCGAGCCTCTTATCAAGTGTTAGTGGTCAAATCTGGTTAGACAAACCTCCTGTCGGATTCTGGATCCAATCACTTGGTATGATTATGTTTGGTGAAAATAATTTTGGCATCCGGTTCGTTGGTAGCATCTTTTTTGTAGCTAGCATTCTTGTTTTCTATCACTTAATCAAAAAAATCTATTCCCCAATCACCGCCCTTGTAGCATCCTTGGCTTTTCTCTTGTGTGGCGCCTTATACCACTCACATATGATACGAACGGGCGACCTAGAACAGATATACCTCTTCTTTACTCTGCTTGGTTTCTGGCTATATGTAGAGAGCTGGAAAAAACAAAACGTACTGTGGGCCGTCGGACTTGCTACCGGCTTTGCTTTTATGACACGCGGCTACATTGCCATCCTCAACCTTGGTATTATTATTTTACATATACTTATTACTAAAAAGTATATACCGTTCGGCTGGAAAAGACTTTGCATAATGATCGGCACATTTGCTGCTATTGTAGTGCCGTGGCACTTATACGCTTATATAGCTGCACCTGAACGATTTGTATCAACCTACCTTGAATACCAAACGATTTCCCGTGTTACCAATGCCATTGAAGGCCACAAGGAATTACCGAGCTTTTATATTTCATCACTGAGCCAACAGTTAGGCTGGGTAATAATGCCGTTCTTCTTAGGGGCCATAATCTACCTCATCATTCGCATCAAAAAATATAAAACCGACGAAGATATATTGTGGCTCCTCTGGATTACAGTATTTAGCCTTGCCCTCCAGTTGATGAGCACCAAAATATATTGGTATCTCATTGCCGTTCTTCCAGCCTTATACTGCATGAGCATTCCTCTTTGTAGATATCTCTTTAACCAAAAAACGTGGGGAAAAGCTGCCACAACTCTAGCCATTGGCATATACATAGCTTTTGCCTTTCATGGCGCCCTAGCGTACATAACAAAACCAGTCATTCTCCCGTTAGATGCTTTTAATAACTTTATAGTGGAAGGTAAACTTACCAAAGAACCGCTCACCGTTTTTCATTTTGATGACTTAATTGGTCCGGCCTTAAACTATCAGTGGCGCAGAGTTAATAAGTACGACCTCACCATTGCGACCAACGCAGACATAGTTAGCTTCCTTAGAGACAACCGCTACAAGATTTTTATCACAAACATTGCCGGAGCTGAGTATATGGCAGCAAAAATGCCTGACATCGTATGGGAACAACCGATAGTATATGTCCCTTTTCGAGGCGGTGAAGCGTACGCACAGCTTCTCTTAACTAAAGCAAAACAGTAGCCTAACTTATTGACATCAAACACCTTGCGTGATACCGTATATTCACAAACGTATTGTCTCGTGGGGATATAGTCGAATTCTACCCAGATCACATATCTTTGTAGTTATTCATCTATATTTTTCTCTTATGAAAGGTACTATCAAACGATTGGTATTTGAAAAGAGCTTCGGTTTTATCACCCCAGAAGGTGCTGATAAAGACGTGTTCTTTCACTCCAGTGAACTCCAAGGAGTTCAGTTCTCCGAGCTCCAGCTTGGAAACACCGTTGAATATACGCTCCAAGATACCCCAAAAGGCCCTAAGGCTGTTGGCGTAACACGCGTCTAATCAAACTTCAAAAAACCCTCGCTGCAAAGTGAGGGTTTTTTAGTTCTATTTTATTTATCCTGAGAAGTAGACGGCGGATAGGTCTGGTTTTCAGCACAGACACCTTCAATAATTTCAACTGCTCCACCCGCATTTGCCATACAGCGGTTTGAGAATGTTTGTGGCACAGGATTACATGGAGCACGAACACACACTACCGGTACAAATCCGCAAACAGGTCGGTATTCCATCGTACACGCGATACCTTCACCCGGCGATGTAGAAGATGCTGGAAGTGAGGTTGGTTCTGTATTGTTGTCAGGTACATTCACTGCATTTGGTGGAACGTGTCCTGGTTTGATCTCTGGAATACATCCCGCACCGAGTAATAGACCGCCGACGAGTAATGTTATGAAAAAATTTCGCATAAAAATGTATTTAATAGTACAACCTATATAACGTATCAAACAATAAAAGGTAACAGCTAAAATAAAACTGTAAAATTTCTTGACACGAAATAAATTATTATGTAACGATACCTATGTCGCGTTGCGAGGTGTCCATTGGACCCCATTAAAGCTTGCACAGGCTTTGCATATAGGAATTTGAAGTTCTTGTATCCGTTCCTGCTTCCAGCACTCCGCCTAGTTTAAAAATGGTGGGGATACTTGTCTACGCGACACTCTCTCCGAATCAAAACCACTCAGTGATGAGTGGACTTTGGTTATGGACACTTTTACCAAAACAATCCTCGTCGTTCTTTCTTTACTGTAGAATGTTTTTTCTTACTATCCAACCGTCGCAACTTCGATGATCGGGTCGGACGCGTTGCTGTACGTTTTTTCGGCACGCGAATCGCTTGTGCTACCAAGGTTTGCAAACGCGATACTGCCTGAACTCTATTCTGCGCCTGAGAACGCTCTTCTTCTGCCGCCACGACTATTTCGTCATTATTATTCAACCGGTTCACCAGCTTTGTCCTGATGCGATATTTTTGTTCGTCGGTAAAAGCACGTGACTTCCCTACCGGCCAATGCACAATTACTTTGGTAGAAGTTTTGTTAACGTTTTGACCACCCTTGCCGCCTGAGCGAGCGAAAGTAATTATCAGTTCGTGATAAGGAATTAAAATCATAAGAGAAATATACTTCTATTATACTACAACGCACACATGGTTGACAGTTATCACTTTTTTAGGTACAATCATCTGCTACCATTACAGGTAGATGGAGGTGTGCCCATGGCGGGCTTGGAAAGTTTCCAAAAAGTTCGTGAAGAAGTCTGGCTCCCTGACAAAAGCGTAATTTCAAAGGGTTTCGATACCACAACCAACATTAGCGAACATGCGCGGGAATGGTTCTCTGAACGAATCAGCCGCAAAGCTCGGCAACAGATGCCGATCGACAGCGTCATCGAACTGCTGCGAGCCGCGATGACCGAGTATGTCGCTACCTTCGACGAGTCGAGGCGACCGTTCGTGAAACGTACCATAATGAACGCCGCACCGCAGCTCCTCGCCGTTCTAGTGACCCACCCGAAGAGCCAGGAATCAGCTCAGCAGAAATGGCTGAGCGCCACAGCCAAACAAGGAGAATAAACCCAGCGGTATAAAACCCGCCGGTAGCGCGCAGGCGGCTCTATTGCCTGC